>JAUSPV010000250.1 GCA_030652755.1 Caulobacter sp.
GAGGGGGACCGCCCGGAGGGCGGTGGAGAGGGATGCGCCGGCGTCTAGGCCGGGAGCGACCGCGCTCCGGGCGTCTGTCCTCTGCGCCTCCCGCTCCACCATGCTCCGCATGGTCCCTCTCTCTCAAGTGGGAGAGGTAGGGTTTGGCGTCCTTGACCAGCGCGCCCGCCGGAGCTCCAGTTCCATCAAGGACTTCAGAGCTCCTCAGATCCGGCCAGTCCGAACGGAAACTGCATCATGATGTTCATCGTCGGCGGCACGCTGCTCGCCATCATCATCGGCCTGATCATCGGCTCGGCACGCCGGGACCGTCTGCAGGCGGCGAAACTGCGCGTCGTTCAGGACCGCCTGTCAGCCCGCTACAAGCCGGAGCAGCTGTTCGTCTCGCCTTACGACCAGAGCGCCCTTGGCCTGTCGCCGGAGCGGGGCGAGGTGCTGCTGGGGACCGCGCAGGACGAGGCGGCTTACCCTGTGGCCGCCATCCTTGAAGTCGAGGGTGTCCGCGACGGGACGGTGATCCGCCGCTTCCGGCGCGACGACGCCGACGGCCCGGCTGCATCGTCAGGTGGCAAGGGTGATGTCATCCGCATCAACACCCTGGAGCTGAGGATCACGGTCAACGACCCGGGGCGCGCGGTCTGGACCGTACGCTTCTTCGACTGGCCGGCGGGCGGCGTCTCGCCGGGCAACGTCGCCTTCCAGGCCGCCGCGCGAGACGCCGAGCGCTGGTTCGCGCTGCTGCAACAGGCCATGGCCGCCGACGCTTCGAAGGCTTGAACATATCAGGAACGCGCGTCATGGTCGCCCCATGACCGGCCTCATCGACCCCTACTGGATCGCCGCCGAGTTCCGCCGCGACGAAGGCTGGGACGAGGACGTCTACCCGTTCAACCTGCCGGCCGTCCGCAAGACCCGCAGCCTGAAGTTCCACCCCCGCGTGACCTTCCTGGTCGGCGAGAACGGCTCGGGCAAGTCGACGCTGATCGAGGCGCTGGCCATCGCCTGGGGCTTTAATCCGGAGGGCGGCTCGCGCGACCACAACTTCTCGACCCACGAAAACCACTCCCCCCTGCACCGGTTCGTGCGCCCGATCCGCGACGCCAGGAAGCCCCGCCCCCACGACGGCTTCTTCCTGCGGGCCGAGAGCTTCTTCAACGTCGCGACCTACCTGGAGCAGACCGGCGGCAAACGGTACGACGGCAAGACGTTCCATGAGCAGTCGCACGGCGAGGCCTTCTTCTCGCTGTTCGAGAACCGGCTGATGGGCGACGGCCTCTATATCATGGACGAGCCGGAGGCGGCGTTGTCGCCCAGCCGCCAGCTGTCGTTCCTGGCCAAGCTGCACGACCTGGTGCTGGCGCGGTCACAGCTGATCATCGCCACCCACTCGCCGATCATCCTGGGCTACCCCGACGCCTGGATCTATCAGGCCTCCGAACACGGGCTGGAGCGGGTGGAGTACGAGGACACCGAGCACTACAGCGTCACACGCGGTTTCCTGAACCGGCGGCAGACCTTCCTGGACGTGCTGCTGGAAGACCGCGACGACCTGCCGCCGCCGCGAGAAGATTAGCAATCCACGATGTCATCCCGGACGCCTCAGGCGATCCGGGACCCAGCCGATGCCGTGCGCCCGCCGCTGGGTCCCGGCTCTCCGCGCTGCGCGCTACGGCCGGGATGACAACGATGATTGTCTACCGCTTCTCCACCACCACCTTGCCGATGGGGGCCAGGGCGATGAAGGCCAGCTGCAGGTCCTTGATCGCGAACGGGATGCCGATGATGGTGATGGCCTCGGCGATGGCGATCAGCAGGTGGGACAGGGCGATGTACCAGCCGCCCAGCAGGAACCAGATCACGTTCAGCAAAAAGCCCAGCGGACCGGTGCCCAGGTCGCTCTGGCCGGAGATGATCTCGCGCGACACGATCTCCTTGCCGAACGGCCAGAAGGCGAAGCCCGCGATGCGCCAGGCCGCGCCGGTGTACGGCAGGCCAACAATGGTGACGGCCAGTAGCAGCCCGCCCAGCAGCCACAGCAGGCCGCTGATCCAGCCGCCGAGGATGAACCAGAGGATATTGAGGATCAGCCGGATCATGGTCGTCTCCGAAGCCGCCGGGACAGGCCCGGCATGACCCAAGACGTGGTCGTGATCACCCGCGTTGTCGAGACCCTGCCGGATGGATTCGACGTAATCCTCGAGGCGGCGGCCTCCGAGGGCGTGCGCAACATGGCCATGCTGGCGGACCAGTGGGCGAGCGGCGGGCAACGGTTCGACGAGCCGGGGGCCCTGTTCGCCGCCCTCGTGGACGGGGATCTGGCCGGCGTCGGGGGCGTGACGGTGGAGACCGGCGCGGGCGAGCCGGCCATGCGGATGTGGCGGCTCTACGTCCTGCCGATGTTCCGCCGCTTCGGCGTCGGCCGGCGACTGGCCGGCGCGATGATGCAGCAGGGCTTCCAGGCCGCGCCTTTGCTGACGGTGAACGCGGGAGCCTCCGATGCGGCGGCGCCGTTCTGGGACGCGATGGGGTTTTCGCGAACGGACGCCGTCACCGGCGCCACGCACGCGCTGCGATTGTAGATGCCGCTTTGTTCTCGTGCGTGTAGCGTTTCGCCATGGACCTGCCGGAGACGCCCTCGCCCATGATCGACCCGGAGCTGCTGGACAACGCGGCGCGGCTCGGCCTGTCCGTCGAGGGCCTGAGCGAACGCGACGTGCGCCTGCGCCTCCAGAGACTGGACCCCGCCGGGTCGGAGGCGCGCGCGCGCCGCTGGGCGGAGGAGAACGCCGAGGCGATCCGGCTCAACAACGAAGCCGTCAAGCGACGCGGCGTCTTCGGTGCTGACCTTCGGCGCTGGTGAGTTGCGGCAGTTCGACGTCTTCAGGAACCCGTCGTCGGCCTCACGGTCGTTCGCGCCCTTCGTGGCGATGATCCAGTCGCATTTCATCGAGCAGGCGGTTGTGGTCGTCGCACCCTTGGCGACGGACAAGGCTGCCACGGGCGTCGATATCGACGTTGACTATGCGGATGGCGGCTTCGTTCTGGCTCTGTCGGAAATGGGTTCGGTCCCCCGGCCGATGCTGGGCAGGACGCTGGGCTCATTGGCCACCCATGAAGACGAGATCCGCCGCGCGCTCGACCGGCTGTTCACCGGCTTCTGAGCGCCGCCGTCGCCCGGCCCAGACAGCCTGATGTCGGGACGTCGCGCGCCTATCGCGCGGCGATGCGCTCGCCCAGCGGCGCCGTCAGCCCGTAGCGGAGACCGTCGGGCTCGAAGCTCAGCCGCCCCGCCCCGCCGACATCGCGGGGCAGGCCGCGCTCGATCATCTGCGAGCCGAACCCGCGCGTGACCGGCGCCCTGACCGGCGGGCCGCCCCATTCGAGCCAGGTCAGTTCGAACCGCCCGTCATCAACCACCCAATCGATGGTCACTCGCCCGCCCGGGACGCTCAACGCCCCATGCCGCCGCGCATTGTCGGCGAGTTCATGGAACACCAGCACGAAGCTCATCGCCGTCTCCGACGCCAGACGAACCGGCGCCCCTCTGAGCTGGACACGGTCATCGTCATCGCACCCCACGCCGAGCGCCTCGGCGAGATCACCGCCCGACCAATCTTCGCGGGCCAGCAGCTCATGGGCCCGCGACAGGGCCATCAGCCGCCCTTCGAACGCCTCCGCGAAGGCCGCGGGCGTGGGACTGGACCGCAGCGTCCGCTTGGCCACCGACAGGGTCGCCGCCAGGGTGTTCTTCACGCGATGGTCCAGTTCCCGGATCATCTGCTCGCGGCGGCGAAGCGCCTCCTCGAGCGAGGCCAGCAGCCGGACGTTCTCGAACGCCGTCGCCGCCGCCCGCGCCACCGCCTCCAGGCCGGCGACCGCGTCGGCGGACGGTGTATGAACCTCTTTCCAGTAGGCGCCGATGGCCGCCATCGGATCCTCCCGGCGGACAGGCGTCATCACCAGGCTATTCACGAAGGTCGGTCGATAGACCGTGAAGGGGATGCGATCATCGCGGTAGATGTCGGGGATTACCGCCGTCTCGCCGGTCAGCATCGTCCAGCCGGAGATGCATTGTCCGAGGGGGAATCGCTTGCCCTTCCACAACGGGCCGATGGCCTCCTCATCAAGGTAGTGGCAGTGGTCGCCGTCGCGCAGCACCACGGTGATCCCGTCCGCGCCGGAGATGGCCCGGGCCCGGGAGCGGACGACCGTGGCGATGTCCTGCACCGTGCGCGCGGTCGAGAGCTGCTCGATCGCTTCGACCAGCGTGGCGAGGGGAGACGAAGCCTCGAGCGCGGTCCGGGTCACGTCCGCCGGCTGACGGCGAAGTCAGCGAGATCTTCCAGCGCCGTGCGCCAGCTGTTGCTGGCCATCAGCGACAGCGCCTGCTTGGCCTTGGCGGCGAAGTCGGCGGCCTGATCCAGCGTCGCCTCCAGCGCGCCGGTGTCGCGGATCAGGGCGATGGCGCGATCCAGATCGGCGTCCGTTTGCTCGCGCCGCCCGATGGTCCGCTCCCAGAAGGCGGTTTCGGCCGACCCGGTGCGGGCGATGGCCAGCAGCAGCGGCAGCGTCGCCTTGCCCTCCCGGAAGTCGTCGCCGGCGTTCTTGCCCAGCGTCTCGGTGACGCCGCCGTAGTCCAGCGCGTCGTCTGCCAGCTGGAACGCCAGGCCCAGGTTCATGGCGTAGTCGCGCATGGCGGCGATCTGCGCCTCGGGAGCGCCCGCGCTGACCGCGCCGGCCTCGGCGGCCGCGGCGAACAGTTCGGCGGTCTTGGCGCCGATGATCTGCAGGTAGACGTCCTGCGAGAGGTTCAGGTCGTGGGCGCGGGTCAGCTGCAGCACCTCGCCCTCGGCGATGACCCCGGCCGCCTTGGCCAGGATGTCGAGCGCCTTCATCGAGCCGGCCTCGACCATGAGCTCGAAGGCCTTGGCGAACAGGAAGTCGCCGACCAGCACGCTCGACGGCGCGCCCCAGATCAGGTGGGCGGCGACCTTGCCCCGGCGGAGCTGCGAGGAGTCGACCACGTCGTCGTGGAGCAGGGTGGCGGTGTGGATGAACTCGACGGCGGCGGCCAGCTTGAGGCAGGCGTCGTCGCGGGCCCCGGCCAGCCGGGCGCTGGCCACGGTCAGCAGCGGGCGAAGGCGCTTGCCGCCGGCGTTGATCAGATGGTCGGCGAGCAGCGGGATGACCGCCACCGGGCTCTGCATGCGCGCGACGATGATCGCGTTGACCTCGGCGATATCCTCGGCCGCCAGATGCGTCAGCACCTCGACGGATCCTTTCGGACGGGCCACGGCCGCGCGAACTGCCTCCAAGGTCATGCGCTCCCTTCGACTCCGCGAATGGCCCTGCGCCGTTGCGGGAGTCCTCATGGGCGGGATAGGTCACAGCGGGAACAAGCACAAGGCCGAGTTGCCGCGAGTCATGCCGAGCACGCCGAACATCACCGAGGATGGACTGCTGGACGGCCGCGTCAGGCTGCGCCAGCCGGCCCGCGGTTATCGCGCCGGCATGGACGCGGCGCTGCTGGCGGCGGCCTGCGACGCCCGGCCCGGCGAACGGGTGCTGGAGGCGGGATGCGGGGCCGGCGGGGCCCTTCTGGCGGCCGCGACACGACGAGCCGGGGCGCTGTTCACCGGGCTGGAGCGCGATCCAGCCGCCGCCGCCCTGGCGCGGGAGAACGTGGCGCTGAACGGGCTCGCGGATCGCGTCAAAATCATCGAGGGCGACGTCCAGGCCGGCTTCCGCGCCACCGCCCTGCCCGTCTTCGACGCCGTGATGGCCAACCCGCCGTTCTTCGACGATCCGGCCGAGCTGCGCGCCCCGGCGCCCGAGAAGTCCGGCGCCTGGATGGCCGACGGCGGGCTGGAGGCCTGGACGGGCTTTCTGCTCAAGGCCGTGCGCGAGGGCGGGACGATCACCCTCATCCATCGCGCCGACCGGCTGGCCGACCTGCTGGCCCTGCTGGCGCCCGGGGCGGGCTCGTTCCGCATCCGCCCGATCCAGCCCTTCGCCGACGAGCCGGCCAAGCGGGTGATCGTGCGAGCCGTGAAGACCGGCAAGGCGCCGCTGGTGCTGCTGCCGGCGCTGGTGCTGCACGACAGGGAGGGCGGCAAGCACTCGGCGGCGGCGGAGGCGATCCTGCGTGGGGAGACGGTGCTAGGCTGGTGAACCGCAAGCCGTTCCTGAGTCGAATAGCGTAGCTGGAGCTGCTCGACGCTCGACGCTCGGGCTTGCGGCACCAAGTAGGTTCACTCCCCGATGCGACAGTGAGGACGCATGAAGAGCGCATTCGCCGTCCTGAACACTGATCAGCTCAACCGCCAGAATCTTTTCATTCCCGCCTCAACCCTGATTGAGGCGCTTGAAAGTCATGTGGCGCAGTGCGCGCATCGCGGCATGCCCGTCGGGACCCCGATGCATCTAAGTCACGATGTCCATCGGCCCGTTGGTTGGAGCATTAGCGCAGCAGTCCATCTAGGGTCGGACATGGCGCGCCAGCTCGGCGTGTTATGTTTACCGGAGAGCCCGGAGGAATACGAAGCGCTCGATCGACTGCGTGAGGCCTATTGGCGCCACTACCACCACGACGCGGTTGAACCCTATGTGGCCGAGCTGGCTGCGCGCTTGTTGCCAGCCGACGTGACCGAGGCAAAGTGGATGCGGGCCGAGGCTCCAGCGCTGGTCCGGCCTGGCTTGGCCGCTGAGGTATATCCAGAGTTCTTCAAGTCAGAAGGAGGCTTGGTCGACAAGGACGGCCTCGTCGACTACGCGGCGCTGCAGAGTCGGATGAAAGAGGTCGTCCCTGGTGTCTTTCATGATCCTGACAGGAACCTTGTCCTGTTTGCGCACCGGTTCTTCAGGCGCAATCTCTCACACGCCAATGCCCTGAACACATACGTACTAGGTAGCTTCGCCGGTATCGCCGCCGAAAATCCAAACCTCAGGGCGCGCCTTCGTCTCGACCCAGATATCGTTGGTCACCCTGACGCGGCCAAGGGCAATATCGAACTTGAGTACTGGCGAGGACCGAAATTTGTAGACGATATCGCATCAATTCCAGACGGCGTGGCCGAGCATAAGGCTAGCGATAGCCAAAGGCTCTATGGCGGCATCGACAAGACGCAAATCTGGTGGAAGGCACCAGAAGTTCGGTCGTCGGACGGTGGTGGTACGCTGCTCTACCGGACATTCGAGATCGAGGAACTGATCGAGGACGCCTGCGCGGGCCTTGATGCCAATCACTACGGCTGCCGATATGCGCATGCCGAATACAGCACCGCAGCCGGCTCCATCTCCCACTTCGACGGCGCAATTCGAGCCTATGGCCCGGAGGAGTATCTTCAGCGCATCGACACTTCGATCGATCGCGCAGGAAAACACGCGGCCTACACCAAGCTCTTCCGCATCGATGGAGAACTACCCCTCCCGTCATGGAAGCGCCTGCTGTCGGACTGGTACCGTGGAAACGATCTAGTTCCCGAATACCTAGGCGTGACACCCGACACTTCGACCAATAGCTTCGCCCCGGCTCCAAGTGCCGAGGCACCTAGCAAGGAGCCATCTCTCTGCGCATTGGTGACAATCGCGCGAGCAGCGCTGCCAGAAACATCCGGCCTGTCTACTCAGACTCTCCAGCTGAGCGACCACGTTTCAATCCGCGTCGTTGAATTAGGGGACGGAGCTGTAGCCGACCTCATGAGAGAGCGTGGTGTCGGTGCTTCAGAGGCCGTATTCGACGATGGCATTCTGAATCTATCCACCGTTGCTTTTGGCGACACCGCGATGGCTAACGCAGAATGGCCCATCTTGATGAAGGAGCTGGCTGCCGCGCTCGAAGTCGATATGGCCGCCGGTCGCATCGCTCGGGCAAGCGTCGCCGTTTCTTGGCCGATCGATACTCTACTCTTTACACTCTCGGCCGCCGGAGATGTTGCGCCTTTGGCGGCCTTGCTGCTCGACGCTGGAAGCTGCGTGCGACCCGAGCAGCCGGCTTCATCGTGGATCGATAGGCTCAATGATTCTCTGCACACTCACTCGATCGGAGCCACCTCACCGATTGATTGGGAGGCGGCCTCGCCGTTCAGCGGCCGCCTAACATTACCCCGCGGCGATGGCTCTACATTTAGCGTTAGAGTTTCCGATGCTGATGCAACAAACGTCGAACTCGCCGCAGCTTGGAATGAGCTGGCTCAAGCCAACAAATGACCGCAATTGCCATCGCGCCCAGTCCGAGGACGGATCAGATCGTGACCCACCGGGTCTTCAAGAACAGCGGGCGCCTTCCTTGGGTCTCCCCTACTCGTCCACGTACGCCCGCAACGCCTGCAGACACAGCTCCAGCCCCGTGACGTCGCTCATCACATCCGGCGTCACGATGACGAACAGCCGCCGCGCCTCCGCCCACAGCATGGTCGTCTCCGGCAGGCCGAAGTCCTCGATCAGGGCGCCCTGGCCGTCGCGCCAGACGCCGTCTTCGTCCAGCTGGGCGCCGATGTGGGCGTCGATGCGGTCGCGGTACTCGGCGTCCTCCTCGGCCGGGATGTTCATCCAGGCGAAGACCGGCTTGCCGAGCCCCGACATGAACCCGGCCTCGAACGCGGCGCCCGGATCGGCGGTGGGGCCGCGCCAGGGGGTCAGGTTGATGATCCCGGCGTCGGCGCGGCGCATGCGGGCGACGCGCTCGGCATAGATCTCCCGGGCCATGATCTCGCCCGGCTCAAGCTCGCGCATGGCCTCCATGTCCGGCAGCAGCATGCTGAAGCCGGATTCGGCGCACAGATGCTGACGCAGGCCGAAGTGGGCGCCGACGTTCGGGTACCAGACCTCCGGCCCGGCCAGATAAAGCGTCTCGACGCGGCGCATGCCTATTGGGCCGGGGCGACGGCGAGCGCTTCAATGCGGATGCCGACCCTGTTGCCGATCACGCCGGCGGCGACGGAGATGCCGTAGTCCGTGCGGTCGACCTCGCCGAGGATCGTGAAGCCGGCCGTCGGTTTGCCCGAGCCCGGCGCGACGCCGATCTTGTTGAGCTTGACCTTGAACACGACCGGTTTGGTGACGCCGTTCAGCGTGAAGTCGCCGGCCACATCGGCGGTATCCTTGCCGGTGGGCGTGACCTTGGTCGACTTGAAGGTGACCAGCGGGTGGGCGGCCACATTCAGCCAGCGCTCGCCCTTCAGGTGATCATCGCGGGTCGGGTCGCCGGCCGCCAGGCTGGCGGTCTTCACCGACGCCTCGACGCGCGACTTCGAGGGATCGGCCTCGTCGATCCAGATCGTGCCTTCGGAGGCGGTGAAGGCGCCAAAGATGGTGGTGAAGCCGAACCGGTCGATCTCGAAGGTCGTCTGGGTGTGAGTCGGATCGATGGTGTAGGCCACCGGCGCGGCGAGCGCCGGCGTGGCGGCCAGAGCGAGGGCGGCGGCGAGGAACAGCGGCTTCATGGCGATCTCCCTGTGAGGTCGCCTGAACATCGGGCGGGACCGGGACATCCGCAAGGCGCCTTCTCCCTTCCTCCTCGATGGAGGAAGGGCCGGGGATGGTGGTGTAGGCAGTAAGAAAGGCGAAAGGCGCAGTGGGCGCTGACGCCATCTGCGCCAGTCCGTTCCTGGCAACGGCCGCACCACCACCCAACCCTCCTCCATCGAGGAGGAGGGCTTTTCAGGGCAGTCCTAGTTCTTCGCCTTGTCCACCAGCGCGTTCTTCGTGATCCACGGCATCATGCCGCGCAGGCGGGCGCCGACTTCCTCGATGGGATGCTCGGCGGCGCGGCGGCGGATGGCCTTGAAGCTGGGCTGGCCCACGGTGTTCTCGGCCATGAAGTCGCGCACGAAGCGGCCTTCCTGGATGTCGGTCAGCACGCGCTTCATTTCCGCCTTGGTCTCGGGCGTCACGATGCGCGGGCCGGTGACATAGGCGCCGTATTCGGCGGTGTTGCTGATCGAGTAGCTCATGTTGGCGATGCCGCCTTCGTAGATCAGGTCGACGATCAGCTTCACCTCGTGCAGGCACTCGAAATAGGCCATTTCCGGCGCGTAGCCGGCCTCGACCAGGGTTTCGAAGCCCGCGCGGATCAGCTCGACCAGCCCGCCGCAGAGCACGGCCTGCTCGCCGAACAGGTCGGTTTCGCATTCCTCGCGGAAGTTGGTCTCGATGATGCCGGAGCGGCCGCCGCCGATGGCGCTGGCGTAGGCCAGGCCAAGGTCCATGGCGTTGCCGGTGGCGTTCTGGTGCACCGCGATCAGGCAGGGCACGCCGCCGCCCTTGAGGTACTCGCCGCGCACGGTGTGGCCGGGGCCCTTGGGCGCGACCATGAACACGTCGAGGCTGGCCTTGGGCTCGATCAGGCCGAAGTGGACGTTCAGGCCGTGAGCGAACAGCAGGGCGGCGCCGTCGCGGATGTTCGGCGCGATCTCGTTCTCGTAGATGCCGCGCTGCAGTTCGTCCGGCGCCAGGATCATCAGCAGGTCGGCCCAGGCGGCGGCTTCGGCCACGGTCATGACCTTGATGCCTTCGCTCTCGGCCTTCTTGGCCGAGGCGGAACCGGGGCGCAGCGCCACGGCGATGTTCTTCACGCCGGAATCCCGAAGGTTCAGTACGTGCGCGTGACCCTGGCTGCCGTAGCCAACAACGGCGATCTTGCGGTCCAGGATGCGGGCCAGATCAGCGTCGCGGTCATAGTAGACGCGCATGATTTTTTCTCCGGTTGGTCGTTCACGCCGCAAACGCGCAACGGCGCCGCAGCAAAGGCCGGGCTATCGAGCGGAATTTTGCGCGCGGGTCAAGGGAAAGCGCCAACGAAAAGGCCCCGGAGTCGTCTCCGGGGCCTTCGCGTCGGTCAGGGACGAGCCCTTACCAGAAGAGGTTGTAGTAGACGGCCAGAACGCGGCCGGTCCAGACATCGACCAGCACGGCGTCGCCGCCGACGCGAACCCACTCCGTCCCGATCGGGGCGTAGGGCAGGCCGTAGTGGCCGGCGTTCAGGTAGTAGCTGGCGCTGAACCAGCCGAACGGCAGGAAGTCGCCGTAGCGCCAGCTCCGCACGTACCAGCCGCTCGGATAGCGATAGGTCGGGGCGCGATAGCGGCGCGGCGCGTGGTAGGAGCGGCTCCAGCGCCGCTCATCGTACCAGCTGCGGCCACGGTCGCGGTCGCGCAGGCTGCGCCCCTCGCCGGGACGGCGGCCGTCCCAGCGGCGGTCATCGCCGCGGCGTCCGTCACGATCCCAGCCGCCCTGGCCGCCGCGACCATCACGGTCCCAGCCACCCTGACCGGGGCGTCCGTCACGGTCGCGATCCCAGCCGCCCTGTCCCGGACGCGTGTCCGGCCGTCCGTCGCGGTCGCGGTCGCGGTCGCGGTCGCGATCCCAACCGCCTTGTCCGCCTTGGCCGGGACGAGTGTCGGGACGTCCGTCGCGGTCACGATCCCAACCGCCCTGGCCCCCTGGCGCGCCCTGGCCGGGGCGAACATCGGGACGACCGTCGCGGTCGCGATCCCAGCCGCCCTGGGGCGTTCCCGGCCGACCGGGCTGGCCGGGTTGACCACCCTGCCCGGGGCGACCATCACGGTCCCAGCCACCCTGCCCGCCCGGGCCGCGGCCATCGCGACCATCGCGGACGCCAGTGTCGGGGCGACCGCCGGGACCGCGCGGACGCGGCGCGTCGGCGGTGGGCGGGCGATCGGGCCGACCGGCGCGCGGCGCGGCAGGCGCGGGGGCCGGCGGGGGCGGCGTCTCGGCCTGGGGAGGCGTGGCCGGGCGCTGTCCGCCGCTCCGGTCACCGCGGTCGCCGCGGTCGCCGCGGTCGCCACGCGGCTCGCTTGAGCGCGGCTCGTCGGACTGCGGTCGCCCGCGTCCGTCGCCATAGGGCTGGGCGACGGCCGCCGTGCTGGCGAGCATCGTCAGCACCAAGGCCGTTGTAATGGTCTTCTTCATCCCTGTGTCTCCGGAGGCCCCTTGTGAGGCGGCCCGACTGTGGTCCCTTGAGCACAGGGATGCGCCGGTCAACCTGAACCGTACTTGAACGAAATCCCGCTCTGCGCCAGCTTCAATCCCATGACCGCGACCCCCATGGATGTCACCGGCTTCTGGCGCATCGCCGGACCGGGCAAATGGTTCCGCAAGGACTATCGCTTCGACGAGTCGATCCGGCTGAAGTTCGAGCCCGTCCACTTCCGCGCCGCAAGGGGCGAGTACGATGCCTGGCGGGGCTCGGCGGAAGGCTGCCTGGCGCTGCTGATTCTGCTCGACCAGTTTCCGCGCAACCTGTGGCGGGGATCGGCCCATGCCTTCGCGACCGATCCGCTGGCGCGGGCCATCGCCCGCCATGCCATCCAGAACGACTTCGACCAGGAGGTGGAGGCGGAGATGCGGCCGTTCTTCTATCTGCCGTTCGAGCATTCAGAGGATCCGGCCGACCAGGATCTCTGCGTGACGCTGACGACAGCCCTCCGCGACGCCACGGGCGATGAGGAAACGCTGAAATGGGCGATCGTGCACCGGGACATCATCACCCGGTTCGGGCGGTTCCCGCACCGCAACCGCGCGCTCGGCCGCGAGGCGACCGCCGAGGAGCAGGCCTTCCTCGATGACGGCGGCTTCGCGGGCTGATCAGCGGCGAAGGAAGGCGGTCAGGTCGAGGCCGGCCCCGCGGCCCGGATCGACGCGCCCTGTCAGCAGCCCGCCGGCGCACAGAGTGGGACCTGCTGCCGCTGCTGGATCTCGCCGACGCTCTGCCTGGCCGCTTCCATCTGCGAATCCCATTCTTCCCGGGTCTTGCAGACCTTGATCGCGACGCGGGAGTTGGCGCGCCTGTCCTTCCGGCAGACCAGTCGCGTCTTCTCGGACTTCGCCTGGCCGGACGTCGCTTCCGTCTGCGCCTGAGGCTGCCCCTCGGCGGCGAGGACCAGGAAAAGTGAAACCGCGAAAGTCAGCATGGCCGCCCCCAACACTACAAAAAGCCGACACGAGCGGCGCCCGGACGGCTGAGCGCTTCCGGCAACGACCGTCAAGGCTGTATATTCGATCGGTGGGTCGCCTTTATCAAGACCGGGGATAACCCTCGTCCGCGACGAAAAACACCCGTGCCGAATCACCCCCGACGGCGCAGCTTGTGCATCCAAGGAGCCTGACCGCCGTGAACGCCCTCGCCTCCATGATGTCCGCCTCGCCCAAGGCCGCCGCCGATCACCCCGAGCGGCAGTATCTGGCGTTGCTGCAGGACATCCTGGACAACGGCGTGCAGCGCGGCGACCGGACGGGCACCGGCACGCTCGGCGTCTTCGGCCGCCAGATGCGGTTCGACCTGTCGCGCGGCTTTCCGCTGCTGACCACCAAGAAGCTGCACCTCAAGTCGATCGTGCTCGAACTGCTGTGGTTCCTGCGCGGCGACACCAACGTGCGCTGGCTTCAGGAGCGCGGCGTCAGCATCTGGGACGAATGGGCCGACGAGACCGGCGACCTCGGCCCGGTCTACGGCCGGCAGTGGCGGTCCTGGACCGCGCCGGACGGCCGGGTGATCGACCAGATCGCCGGCGTGGTCGAGACCCTGAAGACCAACCCCAACAGCCGCCGGCATATCGTCAGCGCCTGGAACCCGGCCGATGTCGACGACATGGCCCTGCCGCCCTGTCACTGCCTGTTCCAGTTCTTCGTCGCCGACGGCAAGCTGAGCTGCCAGCTCTACCAGCGCTCCTGCGACATCTTTCTGGGCGTGCCCTTCAACATCGCCAGCTA
>JAUSPV010000263.1 GCA_030652755.1 Caulobacter sp.
GCGCCTGTTGGCGCTGCTCTGCATGACGTGGGTGGTTAGCCTTCTGACCACGTCATCCTGAGCAGCCGCGAAGCGGCGTGTCGAAGGACGCGGCCTCTGTCGGCTCAGAGTCCGCGGAAGACCACCCCGACGGTCAGCACCGCGAAGGCGGCGGTCAGGGTCTCGACGACATAGGCGCTGACGAACGGAATGGTCACGCCGCCGAAGTGGGCGATCAGCGCGGCCAGCGCCAGCACCACGGCGATGACGAACAGGGGCACGGTCGGGGCGGTCAGCTGAAAGGTGGATCGGGCAGCCATGGCGGTCTCCTGAAGACACGCCCGCGAAGACCGGACGCCGATCACCATGCGCCGGGTCCGGGGACCTGGCAATGCGCCCCGCCGGGACAGGCGCGGGCCTTCTCACGACGACGTCTCGGCGCAACCAACTGGTCCATTATGCGTTTTGCGGCCTTCAAGGGTCCACGCGCAGGGGGCGGGGGTGACACCTCTTCGACCGGCATTCACCATCGTCGCCGTCGCGAGCGCGCTGTTGCTGCCGGCGGTCGCCACGGCATCGGCCGACGACGCGACATCCGCCGCCGGGGAAGAGCTGGAGAGGCTTTCGCTGGAGGAGCTTTCGCAGGTGCGGGTCACCTCGGTGTCCCGCCGGCCGGAGGCGCTGGCCGAGGCCCCGGCCAGCATCTTCGTCATCGACGCCGAGGACATCCGTCGCTCGGGCGCCGCCAGTCTGCCGGAGCTGCTGCGGCTGGCCCCGAATCTCAATGTCCAGCGGATCAACGCGGTCGACTACGCGATCAGCGCCCGCGGGTTCAACGGGTTCGAGACCTCCAACAAGCTGCTGGTCCTCGTCGATGGCCGCAGCATCTACTCGACCCTCAGTTCGGGCGTGTTCTGGGACGCGCGCGAGATCATGCTCGGCGACATCGAGCGCATCGAGGTGATCAGCGGCCCGGGCGGCACCCTGTACGGCGCCAACGCCGTCAACGGCGTCATCAACATCACCACCCGCAGCGCCCAGAGCACCGTCGGCACGGCGGTGGACCTCGGCGTCGGCTCCGAGGACAACGTCCTCACCCTGCGCCATGGCGGGTTGCTGGGCTCGGCCGCCGCCTGGCGTCTGTATGCGCAGGGGATCCGGCGCGACGACAGCTTCCGGCCGGACGGCAGCGACGCGACGGACGCGGCCGAGGGCCTGCGGGCCGGCGGTCGCCTGGACTGGGCCCTGGGGAGCAGCAAGCTGACCCTCCAGGGCGACGCCTTCTCGAACCGGGTGGCCGTCAACGAGGACTTCTCCGGCCTCTCCACCCGCATCACCGGCGGCAATGTCATCGGCCGCTGGACCCGACCGCTGGGCTCCGGCGAATTCCAGCTGCAGGCCTACTACGACCGGTTCGAGCGCGATGAGCGCGTCAGCCTCGAAACCAGCGACACCTGGGACATCGCCGTTCAGCATTCGGTCGGCCTGGGTCGCCACCAGATCGTCTGGGGCGGCGGTTATCGCAGCGTGGCGTCCGAGTTCGAGCCCGCGCCCGGCGGCGCCTTCCTCGACCCGCAAAGGCGGACCCTGACGCTGGCCAACGCCTTCGTCACCGACCAGATCGCGCTCGGGTCCGGGGTCAACCTGACCCTCGGCGCCAAGATCGAGGACAACAGCTTCACCGGTCGGGAATTCCTGCCCAGCGTCCGCCTGGCGTGGAAGCGGCCTGGCGGCGACCTGCTGTGGGGCGCCGTCAGCCGGGCCAGCCGCACGCCGAATCGCATCGAACGGGGCCTGACCCTGCCCGGCTTCCTGGAACCCGGCGACTTCAAGTCCGAGTCCCTGACCGCCTGGGAGGTCGGCTACCGCGCCAGTCCGACGCCGAACGTCCTGTTCTCGATCTCCGCCTTCTACAATCAGTACGACGACCTAAGGACCGTTTCGCTGGATCCGGTGACCCTTTTGCCCTTCCGGTTTACCAACCACGGCGAGGGCGAGACCTGGGGGCTCGAGGCCTGGGCCAGCGTCGACGTCAACGACCGCTGGCGGATCAGCGCCGGGGCCGGCACGCTGGAGAAGGCGTTCCGGCTCAGCGGCGGCAACGACATTTCAGGGCTGGCCTCGACCGGCGACGACCCCGGCTACCAGGTCTCGCTGCTGTCGCAGGCCGACCTCTCCTCGACCCTGGAGCTGGATGTCCGCCTGCGCGCGGTCGACAAGCTGGCCGCGACCGACAGCTGGGTCGACGCCGACATCCGGCTGGGCTGGCGGCCCAACAACGCCGTGGAGCTGGCCGTGTCGGGCAAGAACCTGCTCAGCGAGCAGCGGTTCGAGACTGGCGACCCCAACCGGCGGCGGGCGTTCGGCCGCGCCGTCTACGTGACCCTGCGGACGGCCTTCTGAATGCGGACACCGGGACACCCGCTTGTGGTCGTCGCCATCGCCGTGGGGTTCATGGCCGGGGCCCCGGCGGGTCGCGCCGCCACGGGCGAGGGCCTCGAATACGGGGTGAAGGCCGTCTACCTGGTGCGGTTCGCCGCCTTCGTGGAGTGGCCCGCCGCGCGCCGCGGCGGTGACACGCCGGTCGGCATTTGCGTCATCGGCCAGGACCCGTTCGGCCACAAGCTCGACGCCGCCGCCGGCAGCCACAGGGCGCATGGCCGGCCGCTGGTCGTGCGGCGGCTCGCCGCCCCCGCGCCGCTCGACGCCTGTGACATCGTCTATGTCGGCCGGGGCGCCGATCCGATGCTGCGCGAGGCCGGCGACGCGGCCGGCCGGCTGATCGTCACCGACGCCGCCGCCTCCTCCCGTCGCGGCATGATCCACTTCGTGGTTTCAGAGGGTCGGGTGCGGTTCCACATCGACCTGCGGGCCGCCAGCCGCGCCGGACTGACCCTCAGCTCGCGGCTCCTGAACCTCGCCCTCAGCGTCCAGAGGCGTTGAGATGGCGCGGATCGACCACTTCCGGGACCGCCGTTTTCCCATCCTGGCGATCGGCTTCCTGTTCATCCTGCTGGTGGCCGGACTGCTGATCTCGGTGGCCAGCGAGCGGGCGATCCGCGACCAGATGGCGCGTGAGGCCGGCGCCCAGGCCGACCTGCTGGCCTCGGCCGTCTCCGGCGCCCTGGCGTTCGGCGACCGCGCCGACGCCCAGGACTATGTCGACGCCGTCCAGGTCAATCCCAACGTGCTGGCGGCGGCGATCTATGACGAGCAGAACCGGCTGGTGGCCAGCTTCGCCCGCGCGGGCCAGGAGATCCCGGCCGTCGCCCGGCCCAGGACCCACGCCACGATCTTCAGCGAGGGCCGGCTGATCGTCGTGCGGCCGGTCGAGCAGGCCGGCCAGCACCTGGGCACCGCCCGCCTGCGCCTGACAGACGATCCGCCGATGCAGCGCTTCATGCGCTACGCCAGCCTGATCCTGGTGCTGGCGCTCGGCGCCCTGGCGGTGGTCATCCTGGCGGTGGCCCAGACCGCGCTGATGCGGGCCAACCGCGAGCTGGCGGCCCAGGCCCAGGCGCTGCGCGACGAGATCCACGACCGCGAAAAGGCCGAGGAGGCGCTGCGCCAGAGCCAGAAGATGGAGGCGATCGGCCGGCTGACCGGCGGCATCGCCCACGACTTCAACAACCTGTTGATGGTCGCCTCCAGCGGCATCGAGCTGCTGGAGCACGCCACCGACCCCGAGCGGCGTCGCAAGCTCGGCGACGGCGTGCGACAGGCGGTGGAGCGCGGCGCGGCCCTGACCTCGCAGCTGCTGGCCTTCTCCCGCCAGGCCCCGATGAAGTCGGCGGTGCTGGACCTGCGCGGCCAGGTCGAGGGCCTGCGCTTCATGCTCGAGCGCTCCCTGCGCGACGACATCGCCCTGGTCATCGACTTCGCCGAGGATCTCTGGCCGGTCGAGGCCGACGCCGGCGAGCTGGAGCTGGCGCTGCTCAACCTGGCGATCAACGCCCGGGACGCCATGCCGGAGGGCGGGACCTTCACCCTCACCGCCCGCAACCTCTCCGCCCCGGCCGGGGCCCCGGGCGGCCAAGACGCCGTCCGCCTGGAGATCGCCGACACCGGGGTGGGCATACCGGAGGCCACCCTGTCGCGGGTCTTCGAGCCCTTCTTCACCACCAAGGACGTCGGCCGGGGCACCGGCCTTGGCCTGTCGCAGGTCTACGGCTTCGCCCGCTCGTCCGGCGGCCATGTCGCCGTCCGGTCGCGGCCCGGCGCCGGCACGGTCTTCACCATCACCCTGCCGCGCACGCACAAGGCCCTGGCCGAGGCGCCCGCCCCGGCTCCGGCCCCCGCCGCCGGTTCGCCGGACCGCGATCCCGCCGCCGCCGTCCGTCGGGTGCTGCTGGTCGAGGACGATGACGGCGTCGCCGACAGCGTCGGCGAGATGCTGGAGCGCCTGGGCTTCGAGCACGTCCGGACCGAGACCGCCCCCGCCGCCCTGGCCCTGTTCGAGGCCGACCCGGCCTTCGACCTGGTGGTGTCCGACATGGTGATGCCCGGCGGCATGGACGGCCTGACCCTGGCCCGCACCCTGCGGGACCGCGCCGAAGCCCTCCCCATCCTGCTGACCACCGGCTACAGCGCCGCCGCCGCCGCCGCCGGCAGCGAGTTCCCGCTGCTGCTCAAACCCTATCGCCTGGAGGACCTGGACCAGGCGCTGAGGACGCTGGCGGAGGGGCGGGCGGCGTGACGCCTGCGACAACCGCGACCGGGGCGCGGCAACCCATATTGGTGTAGGGTCCGACGTTTGGGCCCCGGAGGGGAAATGAACAACGCGCGGCGCAGAACGATCGCGATCTACGGCGTCGCGCTCGTGCTGCCGCTGCTGCTGTTCGTCGCCCTGCAGGCGGCCTTCTCGATGCAGACCCTGCGCAGCCAGATCGAGGCGGACGCCCTCGAGCGGGCAAGGGCGGTCAACGCCGCCGTCGACGCCGAACTGCGCGCGGAGTTGAGCGCCCTGGAGGTTCTGTCGACCTCCGAGCTGATCGCCGCCCGCGACTGGCCGCGCGCCAGGGCCCGGGTCGCCGACGTGCAGCGCGCACGGCCGGCCTGGCGCGACGTGACCCTCACCGATGTCGCCGCGCGGCGGGAAATCTGGGCGACGACCTCGGCCTCCGACAGCGGCGCGATCCGGCCGTGGGTCGCCGCCTATCTGGGAGAAGGGGCCGCCACGGCCCGGTTTGGCGGCGTGGTCAGGGCGGGCGACGGCTGCCCCTGCGTGACGGTCCACGTCCCGGTGATCGAGGCCGGCGCGCCACGCTATCTGCTGTCGTTGCGGCTGGCGCCGGCGGCCTTCCAGGACATCCTGCTCAGCCACGCGCCGGCCGGCAGCACCTCGGCGCTCGTCGATCGCGACGGGATCTTCATCGGCCGGACGCTGGACTACGCCGCCAAGCTCGGCACGCCGGCCACGCGCTATGTCCGGGGCGCGATCGCCCGCGGCGAGGGGGGCCTGTACGAGGGCGTCACCTATGAGGGCCTCAAGAACTACACCGCCTTCGAGACCTCGCGCCTGACGGGGTGGTCGACCCATGTCGCGGTGAAGGCCGACCTGCTGTCGGGGCCTCGCCTGGGCTCCATCCTGCTGACCGGCCTGGCCGGCCTGACGGCCCTGCTGATGGCCTTCGTCATCGCGGCCTACGCCTACCGGCAATCGCGGCTCCGTCGCGATGAGGAGGCGCGCATCGCGCAATCGGAAAAGCTCGCCGCGCTCGGCCGGCTGGCCGCCGGGGTCGCGCATGACTTCAACAACCTGCTGATGGTGATCGACAGCAACCTGCGGAAGATCGCCACCCGGTCGGACGATCCCGCCCTGCGCCGGCCGATCGACAACGCCCTGCTGGCCAGCGAGCGCGGCGCGGTCCTGATCCGCGAGCTGATGGCCTTCACCCGCTCGCAGCCGCTTGATCTGTCCCCGGTCGACCTCGCCGTCCTGGTCGAGACGCTGGGCGGCGTGCTTGGCCAGTCGGTCGGCGAGGCCGTGACCGTCACGATCGACATCGCGCCGGACGCGCGGTGGGTGACCTCGAACGGATCCCAGCTGGAGATGGCGCTCCTGAACCTGGCCGTGAACGCCAGGGACGCGATGCCGGCCGGCGGCCGCCTGACGATCCGGTCGCGGCGATCGCGGGAGGCGCGCGCGTTCGTCGAGCTCGAGGTGACCGATACCGGCGAAGGCATGCCCAGGGAGGTGCTCGACCGCGCCATGGAGCCCTTCTTCACGACCAAGCCGCCGGGCAAGGGAACCGGCCTCGGCCTCGCCCAGGTCTTCGGCACGGTCAGCCAATCCGGCGGTTCGGTGGAAATGCGCAGCACGCCCGGGGCCGGAACAACGATCCTCCTGCGCCTCCAGGCCACCGCCCCCGAGACGGCGCCGACCGCGCCCGACGCCTGAGCCCCGGGGCGCGGGGCGTGTCGGCATCGGTTGGCCATCGCGGCGAACAGGAGATCGGCTAGCGGTTGCGGCGCGGTCGCGAAGCGGCCGATAGTGCGCCCCGAAGTTGCGGGGGACGCATGAGCCAGCTGCTCATCAATCAGTATCTGAACGAACTGGCGACCCTGAAGCGCGTGTCCGGCGCCAGCCGGGAGTCGGTGGTGCGCGAGGCGTTCAAGGACCTGCTCAAGGCCTGGGGCCGCTCGCTCAATCTGGTCTTCATCCCCGAGCACGAGTTCATCACCACGGCCAAGGTGCGCAACTACGTCGACGGCGCCCTGATGCACGATCTGCGGGTGCCCTTCGGCTACTGGGAGGCCAAGGACGAGGCCGACGACCTGGACGCCGAGATCGAGAAGAAGTTCCGGCGCGGGTATCCCAACACCAACATCATCTTCGAGGACTCGACCCAGGCCGTCCTGATCCAGAACGGGTCAGAGGTCATGCGCTGCAAGACCGACGACGGCCCGGCGCTGCAGAACCTGCTGGAGCTGTTCTTCGGCTGGCAGCGGCCGGAGATCGCCGAGTTCCGCAAGGCCATCGTGCAGTTCAAGGCCGACCTGCCTGCCGTGCTGGTCGCCCTGCGCGACCGGATCGACGACGCCTATGCCTCCAACGAGGTCTTCAAGACCGCCGCCGCCGAGTTCCTGAAACAGGCCCGCTCCAGCATCAATCCGTCGGTCACCGCCGACGACGTGCGCGAGATGCTGATCCAGCACATCCTGACCGAGGACATCTTCGCCCGGGTGTTCGGCAACGACGACTTCCACCGCGAGAACAACGTCGCCAAGGCGCTGCACACGCTGGACGCCGGCTTCTGGCGCGGCGACGTCAAACGCCAGACGCTGGCGGCGCTGGAGCCCTACTACGCCGCCATCCGCTCGACCGCCGCCCTGATCTCCAGCCACAGCGAGAAGCAGGGCTTCCTCAAGGCGATCTACGAGAACTTCTACAAGGTCTATAATCCCAAGGCCGCCGACAAGCTGGGCGTGGTCTATACGCCCAACGAGATCGTCCGCTTCATGATCGAGAGCACCGACTGGCTGTGCGAGAAGCACTTCGGCAAGTCGCTGATCGACCGCGACGTCAACATCCTCGACCCGGCCACCGGCACCGGCACCTTCATCGTCGAGCTGATGGAGCACTTCCGGGGGCGGCCCGAGAAGCTGGCCTACAAGTACCTGACCGAGCTCTACGCCAACGAAGTGGCGATCCTGCCCTACTATGTCGCCAACCTGAACATCGAGGCGACCTACGCCGCCATCGTCGGGTCCTACGAGGAGTTCCCCGGCCTCTGTTTCGTGGACACGCTGGATAACGTCGCCGCCCTGGGCATCTATTCGGGCCACCAGCACGACCTGTTCGGCACGATTTCCGACGAGAACAGCGAGCGCGTGCGCCGCCAGAACAGCCGCCGCATCAGCGTCGTCATCGGCAATCCGCCCTACAACGCCTGGCAGGAAAACTACAATCAGAACAACGCCAACCGGCCTTACGAACGGGTCGATCAGCGGATCGCCGCCACCTACATCAAGGAGGGCACGGCGCAGAACAAGAACAGCGTCTATGACATGTACACCCGCTTCGTCCGCTGGGCGTCGGACCGGGTGAAGGACGAGGGCGTCATCGCCTTCATCATCGGCCGCAAGCCGTTCGCCAAGGCGGCCTATGACGGGTTTCGCAAGGTGATCGCCCGTGAGTTCGCCGAGATCTGGGTCTTCGACCTGGGCGGCGACGTGCGCGACAATCCCAAGCTGTCGGGCACCAAGCACAACGTCTTCGGCATCCAGACCGGCGTGGCCATGGTCTTCCTGGTCAAGAAGAAGGGCCACAAGGGCGGCGCGGTGATCCGCTACGCGCGGCGGCCCGAGATGGAGACGGCGGAAGACAAGCTGGCGTTTCTATCGTCGCATCGGGGAATCGCTGGACTGCAAACCGAAGTCATTCGGCCTGACAAAGGCAACATCTGGCTTCAGCAATCTGACGATGATTGGGACGAACTGCTTCCGCTGAATGACAAGAGCATCAATCAGCAACGGTCCATATTTCGGCTCGCTACCAACGGCCTTCAAACCAAGCGAGACGAATGGGCATACGGGTTTGAGAAGACTTCGGTCCGAGGTAAAATGGAGTGGCTCTCGAGTGGCTATGAACGCGTGCGGACGGGTGCTTCGAGCCCGCAAGCGGCAGCCATTAAATGGGACCGGGAGTTAAATCGGCATCTTGAACGGTCCACGGCCTCCGTCTTCGCGCCGGAGAAGATTGTGCGCAGCCTGTACCGGCCCTTCGTGGCGAAATGGGTCTATTTTGACGCAGTCCTAAACAGCCAGATTTTCAGGCTCAAGGAACTGTTTCCTGAAGACATAAAGAACCCACTGATAATTACCAGCAGTTTCCGAAGATCAGACTACGGAGTTTTGTCTACGGACAGCCTGCCAACTACTGACATGTTTTTGCCGGATGTCGGAATTTGCTTCCCGCGCTACCGTCACAACAAGGATGGCGAACGCCTCGACAACATCACCGACTGGGCCCTGACCCAGTTCACGACCCGCTACGGCAAGACCGCCGCGATCACCAGGGATGACATCTTCGCCTACGTCTATGGCGTGCTGCACGACCCGGTCTATCGCGAGACCTATGCCCTGAACCTCAAGCGCGAGTTCCCGCGCATTCCGCTCTATCCGGACTTCCGGCGCTGGCGCGACTGGGGCCAGGAACTGCTAGACCTGCACATCGGCTACGAGACGGTCGAGCCGTTCGACCTGACCCGCGTCGATGCGCCGGACGCAAAGCGCGCCGAGGGCACGACCCCGGCGGTGAAGCTGAAGTCCGACCCGGACAATGGCGTCATCGTGCTGGACGCAGAGACGCAACTGACCGGCGTGCCGCGCGCGGCCTGGGACTATCGCCTGGGCAACCGCAGCGCCATCGACTGGGTGCTGGACCAGCACAAGGAAAAGACCCCCAAGGACCCGACCATCCGCGAGAAGTTCAACACCTACCGCTTCGCCGACCACAAGGAGGCGGTGGTCGAGCTGCTGGGCCGCGTGACGGCGGTCAGCCTGCGGACGGTCGAGATCACCGAAGCCATGAAGGCGTTGCCCGCCAGCGCGCGCGAACAGAAGAAAGCCGACGCCTGATGGCATCTCCCAAGGACGTCCCGCCCTTCGAGGCCTTCATGTGGCCCATCATCGAGCGGTTGAAGGCGCATGGCCGGTCTCTCAGCAATGCGGAAATGCTCGCCGATGTCGCTCCCTACATGGGGTTGAGCGACGAGGTGATGAATGTGCGCCATGGCAAGTGGAACCAGCTCGTCGTCGACCAGCGGCTAGGGTTCGCCCGAAGCTGGCTCAAGCTGGGCGGCGCGGTCACCAACAGCCAGCGGGGCGTCTGGACGCTGACGCCCAGAGGCGCGGCGATGACGCCGGCCGAGGTCGCGGCCATCCAGAAGGAAGTGAACAAGGCTTACGCCGAGAGGAAAGCCGCCGAGGCCAACAGCCTGCCCGACGCGCCGCCCCCTGAGCTGGGGGCCGAGGACGCCGGCGACTGGAAGGATCACCTGCTGGCGGTCCTCCTCAAGCTGGAGCCCAGTGCTTTCGAACGGCTGAGCCAGCGTCTGTTGCGAGAATCAGGATTCACCAGCGTGACGGTCACCGGCCAGTCGGGCGACGGCGGGATCGATGGCACCGGGGTGCTTCGGGTCAACCTGCTGTCCTTCCACGTGCTGTTCCAGTGCAAACGCTACGCCGGATCGGTCGGCGCAGGCGCGGTGCGCGACTTCCGGGGGGCCATGGTGGGGCGCACGGACAAGGGCCTGATCATCACCACCGGAACCTTCACCGCCGACGCCCGCCGCGAGGCGACCCGCGACGGCGCTCCGGCCATCGATCTGGTGGACGGCGACGCGCTGTGCGACCTTCTAAAGGATCGCGGGCTGGGCGTGACGGTTCGCATGGTCGAGGAAGTGACCGTGAATGAAGCCGCGTTCGCGGACTTCTAGTCCCCCACCATCCCCTTCATCTCTTGCCGAGAGGATCGCCGGACGGTCCAGGTCACTCAAGGGTGGCCCTCCGGGCCATCGCTTCGCGACGCGCCGCGCCCTTGACTGACCTGGACCGTCCGGCAGGCTGGCCTGCATGAGATCGAAGGCGGGCTCCCTTCTCTGACGAGACGGCTCGCCCGGTGCGGGGTGAGGGGGGCTGCCGACTGCCTTTTCCTTCCCCCTGGAGGGGGGAAGGTGGCCCTGCGGAGCAGGGTCGGATGGGGGTGGGATGGGCGAGTCCGACGCTCCGGCCAGCCATCGAGGCGCCGCCGGCCCCGGCCGGCCCCACCCCCAACCCCGCCCTTCCCCCCTCCAGGGGGAAGGGAGGCCGGTTGCCCCCGGCAAAGCGAGACTCCCGAGACCTATACTGCCGGGACAAAGCGGGACATTTCGCCCCTTTTCGCTACCGCCGGCGACGGGCCGGGGCGGCCTGGCGGGGGCCGGCGGCGCGCTGCGAGGGCCGTTGACGGGCCGGCGCGATCTGACGGATCTGGCGGGATTTCGCGGAACTTCGCGGCTTTCTCGCTGGATTTTCACCGGTTTTCTCCGGTTATCCCCCTCCCCCGCCGCGGGCGCATACTGCCTGTGTCGGCCTCAGGTCAGGGCCGGCCGGCGGGCGCCCGGGGCGGCCTTTGAACGGGAAGGAGGACTCTCTGCCCTTCGGCGATCATCGGGACACAGGCCCTGCGTGGTTCGACACGCGGCCTGCGGCCGCTGCTCACCATGACGTTGAGCGTGGCCTTCCAGAGACGTCATCCTGAGCAGCCGCGACGCGGCGTGTCGAAGGACGCACCGCGCGTCGGCGGCCTTCAGATCCTGAAGGCGCCGGCGTTGATCTTCTCGAACCCGGCCCTGGTGACCTTGGTGAAGGCCTTCTTGACCGGGTTGCGGAAATAGACCGGGTCCTTGACCCTGGCCGGGTCGTAGCCGTCGGTCACCTGGTCGACCTTGCGGTACTTGAAGGTGCCGGTGGTCTCGATCTGGCGCTGCAGGCGGATGAACAGCGGCTGGGCGTAGGAGGGCAGCGTGGCCTCGACGTGGGCGTGGAAGGCGACCAGGTCGAAGGCGTCGTCGACGGTCAGGGAGGCCATGCCGGCGCGGCCGTCGTGGCCGGGCACGGCGACGCCGTAGACGTTGGCCTCCAGCACGCCGGGGGCCTCGGACAGGCGGTCGGCGACCTCGCCGGTGGAGACGTTCTCGCCCTTCCAGCGGAAGGTGTCGCCGATGCGGTCGATGAAGTAGAAATAGCCCTCGGCGTCCTGGCGCATCAGGTCGCCGGTGCGGAACCAGGCGTCGCCCTTCTCGAAGACGTCGCGCAGGATCTTCTTCTCGGTGGCCGCCTTGTCGGCGTAGCCGGTGAAGCTGGTGCGGGAGTCGCTGGCGTCGATGCGGCCGATGCACTCGCCGATCTGGTCGGGGCCGCACTCGATGCACAGGCCGCCGGGGCCGCGGATCGGGGTCTCGGTCTCGACGTCGAACTGGACCAGGCGGGCGTTGAAGCGCTTGCGAATGTACTTGGGCACCCGGCCGATGGCCCCGGCCTTGCCGTCGAAGTTGAACATCGACACGTTGCCTTCGGTCGCGCCGTAGAACTCCAGGACGTTGGGGATGGCGAAGCGCTCGGTCATCTGTTCCCAGACGTCGCCGCGCAGGCCGTTGCCGAACGCCTGGCGCAGCTTGTGGGACCGCTCCAGCGGGTCGGGCGGGCCGTTGACCAGGTAGCGGCACAGCTCGCCGATGTAGACGAACATGGTGCAGTTCTCGTCGTGGATGTCCTGCCAGAAATGGCTGGTGGAGAACTTCTTGCGCAGCACGATCGAGCCGCCGGTCAGCAGGCCGGCGCCCATGGCGCAGAGGCCGCCGGTGGCGTGGTAGAGCGGCAGGACCTGATAGATGCGGTCGCTCTCCACCGCGCCGGTCGAGCCGGCGAAGCCGCGCATGTAGAGCTGGGCGCGCATGTGGGTGATGCGGGCGGCCTTGGGCAGGCCCGTGGTGCCGCTGGTGTAGATCCACAGCGCCGTGTCGCTGGCCCGCAGCTCGTCACGGGCGGTCAGCCGGTCAGGCCGCAGGTTGCTGCAGCTCTTCAGCGCGGCGGTCAGGTCGCGGCGGTCGCCGCTGACGGGGCCGAGCGTCCACTGGGCGACATGCTTGCCCAGCTGGCCGCGCACGGCCTCGAACGCCGGCGAGGTCTCGGCGTCGACCAGGCAGTGCAGCGCGCCGGAAATGTTCAGGCAGTGGCTCAGGGCCGCGCCGGTCAGGTTGTTGTTGATCAGGGCGGTGGCCACCCCCACCTTGGTCAGGCCGTACCAGATCGGAAGGTAGTCCATGCGGTTGGGCATGAACAGCGCCACGGTCTGGCCGCGGGTGATGCCCTGCTCCTTGGCCCAGTGGGCGTAGCGGTTGGCCAGGGCGTCCATCTCGCCATAGGTGATGGTCTTGCCTTCGAAGGTGATGGCCGGCCGCTCGCGGTGCTTGTCCACCGCCGCCTCCAGATCGTCGCAGATCAGGTTGCGACTGTCGGGGCCGATCGACTTGACCCACTTCAACGTCCGTTGAAGCCCCTTGAAGAACCGGACCTCCCGCGCGATCCGCGTCCTGAGTTTCATCTGTCACCTTTCAACGCCGCCGGACCAAGGTTCGCCCGCAAGGCGAATCCCGGTCAAGGCGAGGCTAGAGCCCAGGCGTTGCAACGCAATGAATGTTGCTCAAACACCGCACTTCGGCGCGGCGACTGATGGCGTCATTGCGGCCGACACAAGGCAAGATTTCGTCAGGTCTGTTCTTGGCCCGAAGCGTGTTCGACCCGGCGATGACATCGCTCTCGCGCCGCTCCTTACGTCAACGGAAACAACGGCATGAAATGACAAAGCTCTCCACTCATTCAAAGGCGATCGGATGCACCGTCCTGGAACCTTGATCGACCATGGTCGTTGATCTGGCGAGCCAACAACATGGAAGGGTCAAGCAATGACCTTGGATCGTGAAGCCGCCCGCGCCCTGTTCGGCGAAGCCCCCGCCGCGACGCCCGTCGAGGGCGCCCCCTACGCCGCCCAGACGCAGGCCTCTCCGTTCGCCGGCGCCAGCGCCGCCGGGCGTGTGAGCGGCCGCAAGGACCGCCAGGCCATCGACTGGCGCCTGGTCGCGCCGGTCGGCGTCGCCGTGGTCTGTATCGCCGCCATCGCGATGTTCGCCATGCCGCGCGGCAATCAGGCCGTCGAGGGCCAGACCGTCGCCGCCACGGAGCTGGTCGCGCCGCCGCCCGCGCCGGCGCCGATGCCGATGGAGACCGCCGCCCCGCCCGCCGCCGTGACGCCCGAGCCGGTCGTCCAGCGCGCCGCCGCCGCG
>JAUSPV010000268.1 GCA_030652755.1 Caulobacter sp.
CGCGTCCATCGCGCCTTCGGTTTTCCCGGCGCCGATCAGCTGGTGCATCTCGTCGATGAAGAGGATGATGTCGCCTTCGCCGGCCTTCACTTCGTCGAGCACGCCCTTCAGCCGCTCCTCGAACTCGCCGCGATACTTCGCGCCGGCGATCAGGCTGCCCATGTCGAGCGCCATCAGCTTCTTGTCCTTGAGGGACTCGGGGACGTCGCCGCTGACGATGCGCAGGGCCAGGCCCTCGACGATGGCGGTTTTGCCGACGCCCGGTTCGCCGATCAGGACGGGGTTGTTCTTGGTGCGGCGGGCCAGCACCTGGATGGTGCGGCGGATCTCCTCGTCGCGGCCGATGACCGGGTCCAGCTTCTGGTCGCGGGCCTTCTGCGTCAGGTCCTGGGCGTAGCGCTTGAGGGCGTCATAGCCTTCCTCGGCGCTGGCGCTGTCGGCGGTGCGGCCCTTGCGGACATCGGCGGCGGCGGTCTCCAGCGCCTTCTCGGCGGCGCCGGCGTCCTTCAGGGCTTTCGCCGCGTCGCCGCCCTCGGCGGCCAGGGCGATCAGCAGGCGCTCGGTGGTGATGAAGGCGTCGCCGGCCTTCTTGGCGTCCTCCTCGGCCCTGGCGAAGACACGGGCCGTCTCGGGCTTCAGGTACAGCTGGCCGCTGCCGCCCTCGACCTTGGGCATGCGGGTCAGCAGGGCCTCGACGGCGGTGTCGACGGCGTCCGGCCGGCCGCCGGCGCTCTGGATCAGCGCGCGCGACAGGCCGTCCCGCTCCTCGAGCAGGACCTTCAGAATGTGTTCGGGCGACAGGTGCTGGTGGCGGCGGGCGAGGGCCAGCGACTGGGCGCTCTGGATCGCCTGTTTGGCGCGGTCGGAATAGAGGTCGATGTTCATGATGATCCCCGGTACGGCGGAATGCGCCCGGCCGCCTTGATCAAGCGCAACCGGGCAGACCCGATGTAGGTGTGGCCCTGGGGCAACACAAGGGTGTGCGGTCCCTCTTCCTCTGCCTCGTGGGAGAGGTCAGCGGAGATTCACCACCGTCCCGCAGAGGGTGATCTCGCCATCCCGGATCAGGCCTCGCGCTTCCGCGGCCGCCCGCACCGCTGCTGTGTCACGCACCGCCACGTCGAAGGCGCGCAGGCCATCGCCGCGGCCGTCGGTCGCCGCGCCAAAGCGCAGTTCGCTGTCATCCAGCGGGATGCGCCAGCCGTCGCCGGCTGCTTCACGCGCGACGCCCAGCACCTGGGCCCAGCGGGCCGACATGGCGTCCGGGTCGGCGCCCTGCAGCTCGGCGCCGACGATGGCGGTCGAGACGTCGGTGCGGACGTGGTCGCGCCAGACCGGGCCGCCCCATTCCCAGTGGTCCCAGCCGTCCATCCAGTCCAGCGACAGGATGGCGCCGCCGACGTCGCGCGGGTGGATGTGCGCCGCCCGGGCGCGGGGCAGGTCGATGTCCTCGACCACCCGCGCGCCGGCGGCGGCGATGCCGGCGCGGGCCTTGTCGATGTCGGGGACCTGCAGGATGACCATGTAGCCGCCGTCGCCGCCGCGCTTGTCCAGAAGACGGCCGGCGGTCGTGCCCTCGGCCTTGGGCGAGACGACTTCCAGGAAGGTCTCACCGATCGGGAAGACCGCGTTCTTCAGGCCGAACTTGCCGACGCCCGGATCGTCCCAGGCGTAGTCCACGCCCAGCACGGCGCGGATGTCGGCTTCGGCGGCGGCGAGGTCGGCGCCCACCAGGGCGATCTGGCGCAGGCGCATGGTGTCAGCTCCGGATCTCGAGGATGTCGAGTTTTGATTCCTGCCTGGGCCAGGGCACGACCATGCGCCAGCGGCCGGCGCCGATGCGCTCGATGACGCCGACCTGGTCGCGTTCCGGCTGGGCGCCGTAGGCGGGGAAGGCCGTCTCCGCATCGCCCCAGGCCTGGGCGCCGACGTAGATCAGCCGCCCCGGGTTGTCGCTGTCGGGGTAGATCAGCCCCCGGGTTCGCTGGCTGCCGGTGGTCTTGGTCAGGATCAGGTCGCCGCCGGGCGTCAGCTCGACCGTGCAGGTGAACCAGGGGTAGGCGACGTACTTCAGGCCCTCGCCGTTCATGGAGCCGACCTTGATCGTGCGGCAGCGGTACTTGCCGGGGGCGGGCTGCAGGGGCGGGGACGCCAGCGCCGCGTCCTGCACCGCCAGCATGCCCAGGGAGTCGAGCTGGGCGCCGAAGTCGTGGTTCGCCTCGCGCAGGGCCTGCTTCCAGGCGTCGTTCAGGCGGGCGAGACGGTCCTGGTCATCGGCGCTGGCCACCGTCTTCCACTGGTCCGTGCCGCCCTGCAGCCCGCCGTCGACCGGCGCGGTGGCGGTCGGGTCGGCGTTGGGCGGTCCGGCCTCGACCGTGGTGTCGGGCGTCGCGGGCGGTTCGCGCGCCGGGGCCGGCTGCGGCTGCGATGGCGGCGAGCAGGCGGCGAGCGTCAGGGCCAGGGCCAGGGCGGAAGCGGCGAGGGTGCGGATCATCATGGTTGAAGGGTGGCGCGGCCAAAGGGTTGCGTAAAGGCCTTGCGTCCCCCTACTGCCGCGCCATCTCCGCCTCGCCGACGGCGTCGCCGTCCAGGGCCTGGTCGTCATTCATGGTCACGGTCACCTTGCGCAACAGGCCGGTGAAGGCGAACGGGGCGGGGTAGTCGCCGACCGGGCTGCCGCGGTCCAGGCCGATGTCCAGCCCCGACCAGCTGATCAGGGTGTGGAAGCCCAGCGGCGTGGTGGTCTCCCCCGCCGGAACGCCGTCGATCAGCAGCACGATCCGCCGTCTGCCCGGTCCCGGCCGCACGGCGACGCCCAGCCGGCGGTGGCCGGGCTCCACCGGTCGGTCGCTGACCACCACCGCGTGCGTCCCGCCGATGTTGAGGTCGTGGACCAGCCGGCCGCCCTTCAGGAACAGCGAATAGCCGCTGGTCATGTCGCCGTGGGCGATCAGCACCCCTTCGTCGCCGGCCGCGACGCGGACGTCGGCCTCGATGTGGTAGCTGCGGCTGCGTACGTCCGGCGCCACGTCGGTGGGGACGTGGCCCATGCCCTTGTGGAACACGAAGCGGGTGCGGGCGCCGTGGAAGCGCTGGGCGTTCTCGGCGAAGCGGGGCCCGAAGCGGTCGTCCAGCGGCAGGACCTTGCCGGCCTCCGCCATGCGCCACCATTCGGCCTTCAGGGCGTCCAGCTTTTCCGGATGGGCGGCGGCCAGGTCGCGGCTCTCCGAGAAGTCCTGCTCCAGGTGATAGAGCTCCCAGACGTCGTCGTCGAACGGCCGGCCCGGCGGGTGGTAGGCGACCGCCTTCCAGCCGTCCTTCCACAGGCCCCGGTGGCCGAACATCTCGAAGTACTGCGGCGCGGCCTTGGCCGGCGCGGCCGGGTCCGTGAGCGAGGCGGCGAAGCTGGAGCCCTCCAGCGGCATCTGCGCCACGCCGGCGATGCTGTCCGGGGGGGTGACGCCCAGCATGTCGAGCAGGGTCGGGACGATGTCGCTGGCGTGGGTGAACTGGCGCCGGGTTTCGCCCGCCGCCTTGATCCCCGCCGGCCAGCTCATCACCAGCGGGTCGCGGATGCCGCCGCCGTGGGTGTTCTGCTTGTAGCGCTTGAGCGGCGTGTTGCTGGCCATCGCCCAGCCGAGCGGGAAGTTGGAGTGGGTGTCGGGCCCGCCGATGTCGTCGATGCGGGCCAGTTTCTCGGCCATCGGCTCGGGCTTGCCGTTGAAGGGGCCCATGGCGTTGACCATGCCCAAGGGTCCGCCCTCCTGGCTGGCGCCGTTGTCCGACAGGACCAGGATCAGGGTGTCGTCCCTCAGGCCCGCCTCTTCCAGGAAGCCGACCAGCCGCGCCAGATGCTGGTCGGCGTGCTCGAGCATGGCGGCGTAGGCGGCCTGCAGCCGGGTGAAGACCCGCCGCTCGTCCGCCGTATGGTCGGCCCAGGCGCGGACATGATCGTTGCGCGGCGGCAGGACGGTGTCGGCGGGGACGACGCCCAGCGCCTTCTGCCGCGCCAGCCGACGCTCGCGTTCGACGTCCCAGCCGCCATTAAATACGGCATCGTATTTCAGGATCAGATCGCGCGGCGCCTGGTGCGGCGCGTGGCAGGCGCCCAGGCCGATCCAGGTCAGCCAGGGCGTATCGGGCGCGTCGGCGGTGTGGTCGGCGATGTAGCGGATGGCTTGGTCGACCAGGTCTTCGGTCAGGTGGTAGCCGGTCTCGTATGTTCCGGGCGCCGCGACCGGCGTGTTGTCGCGCACCAGTTCGGGCGAATACTGGTCGGTCTCCGCGTCGAGGAAGCCGTAGAAGCGGTCGAAGCCCCGGCCCAGCGGCCAGCCGTCGAACGGCCCGGTCGCGCCGCTTTCGGTCAGCGGCGTCACATGCCACTTGCCCAGCATGTAGTTCCGGTAGCCGTGCGGGCGCAGCATCTCCGGCAGGATGCCGGCTTCCTTCGCGATCTTGCCGCGATAGCCGGGGTAGCCGCTGTCGAAGTTGGCCAGGCAGCCGACCCCGACGCTGTGGTGGTTGCGGCCGGTCAGCAGAGCCGCCCGGGTCGTCGAGCACATCGCCGTGGTGTGGAAGCTGGTGTAGCGCAGACCCTCGGCCGCGAGCCGGTCGATGGTCGGGGTCGCGATCGGCGAGCCGTAGCAGCCGAAGTCGGAGAAGCCGACGTCGTCGAACAGGACCACCAGGATGTTGGGCGCGCCCTTCGGCGGCCGGGGCGGCGCCGGCCACCAGGGCGTCGAGTCCTGAACGGTGCGCCCGATCTTGCCGGCCATGGTCGCTCCTCCCGCGATCTGTTGTCGGGAGCGTAGCGCAATTTCTGGAAGTTACCAGCGAGTAACGGCGGGGGTCAGTCGCCGCTGAGCCGCAGCGCGATGCGGCAGCGCAGGCCGTCGGGATCGAAGGCCATCGTCGTCTCGCCGTCCATGTCGACCTGGATCGACCGCTGGATCAGGCGCGAGCCGAAGCCATGGCGGGTCGGGGCCACCACGGTCGGGCCGTCGCTTTCGCGCCAGTCCAGCGTCAGCCGTCGCCCGCCGACGTCATCGCGCGTCACGCTCCAGGTCACCCGCACGCATCCGTCCGGCGTCGACAGGGCGCCGTACTTGGCGGCGTTGGTGGCCAGTTCGTGGGTCACCAGGGCGAAGGTCAGCGCCTCCTGCGCCGACAGCTTCACGAGCGGACCGTCCAGCCTGTAGCGCGCCGCGCCGTAGGGGCTGAGCTCGAGGCCCAGCAGCTCGTCGAGCCGCGCGCCTTCCCAGTTGGCCGAGGTCAGCACGTTGTGAACGCCCGACAGCGCCATCAGCCGGGCCTCGAAGGCGGCGCGGAAGGCGACCGGATCGGGCGTGGCCCGCACGGTCTGGGCGGCGATCGACTGGACCGTGGCCAGGGTGTTCTTGACCCGGTGGTTCAGTTCGTCGAGCAGCAGCTTGCGCTGTTCCTCGGCCCGCACGCGCTCGGTGACGTCCGAGCCCTCGACGAAGATGCCGATGACCGCCCCCTCGGGGTCGCGGATCGGCTGGTAGATGAAGTCCAGGAACCGCTCCTCCGGCACGCCGCCCGGAACGCGGACGAGGGTGACCGGCGCCGACAGGCCGACGTAGGGCTCTCCGGTCCGGAACACCGTGTCGAGCAGGTCGTAGAAGCCCTGGCCGGCCAGTTCGGGCAGCGCCTCCGCGACGGTCTTGCCGAGGATGTCGCGATGGCCGATCACCTGCTGGTAGGCGGCGTTGCTGAGGGTGAAGACGTGGTCGGGCCCCGACAGCACCGCCATGAAGCCCGGCGCCTGCATGAACAGGTCGCGCAGGCCGGCGGTCTCGCGCTGCAGGGTGCGGCTGGCGGTCTCCGCCTCGCGGGCCCGCTGCAGCAGGTCCGTCTCGCCCGGCAGCGGCCCGGCCTGTTGGCGCAGCCGGTGCAGTTCGGTCACATCGACGGTGTTCTGCATCACGAAGGCGACCTCGCCCGAGGCGTCGCGCACCGGCGTGTGCACCGCTGTCCAGTAGCGCCGCTCGACGCCCTCGCCGGTGCGGATGTCGTAGGGGATGAAGGCCAGGGTGTCGGGCTGGCCGGTGTCGAGCGCCCCTTGCAGCGAGGTGCGCAGACGCTCGCCGTTCTCCGGGTCCGGGAACAGATCGAACAGATGGGCGCCGATCAGTTCCTCCCGCGAGCGGAAGACCGCCGCCTCGTAGGCGGCGTTGGCCTCGACGTAGCGCAGCTGCCGGTCGAGAACCATGTACGGACTGGGCAGGGCATGGAAGAGCGCCCCGAAATCAAGATCTGCCAAGCAACCCCCACGCACGCGCGCCTCGGTCCAAATGCGCGCGGTGCGGGGCTGGTTGCAAGCCTGTCGGCGCCCAAGCCCCTCTGGGCATCCGCCCGGCCGCACAGCGCTGGCGCGAGCGGGTATTTCGATGCATCCTGTGACTGTGCGGGGCGGGCGGGGATCACCCATGCGGCGCTGGTGGTGGGTCAATCACACGCCGATGGCGCGGCGCGAGATCGCCGGCGGCTATCTGTGGTCGCCGCGCACCGAGCGGGGCGGCGCGCGCAGTCCCTTCTACGACAACATGCGGCGTGCGGGGCCCGGCGACCTCATCGTCTCCTACACCGCCGGGCGCCTGCGCCACGTCGGCCGGGTGCTGGACTACGCCCTCGCCGCCATTGAGCCCGACGGAGACCGCGAGGGCTGGTGGCTGCCGGTGCGCTGGACGCCGCTGGAGCCGTCGGTCAGCCCGCGCGAGGTGATCGCCGCCCTGGGCCCGCTGATGCCGGGTCGCTACGCGCCCATCGATCCGGCCACGGGCCTTGGCCGGCAGAAGGCCTATCTGACCGAGATCGGCGAGGCCGCGTTCGAGGTCGCCGTCGCGCCCGGCCGCTTCGACCGCGCGGCGCTGGAGCGGGACCAGGCCCCGGCGCTGGAGCCGCCGCCGGCCGTGCGGGACCTGGACGCGGCGCTGGAACAGGCCATCGTCGCCGACCCGGCGCTCAGCGCGACGCAGAAGGCGCAGCTGGTCATCGCCCGGCGGGGGCAGGGCGTGTTCCGCGACAACGTCCGGGCGCTGGAGCCGGCCTGCCGCGTCACGGGCGTGGCCAACCCCTGGCTGCTGATCGCCAGCCACATCAAGCCCTGGCGGGCCTGCGCCACGGCGGCCGAGCGGCTGGACGGCGCCAACGGCCTGCTGCTGACGCCGCACGTCGATCTGCTGTTCGACCGGGGCTTCATCAGTTTCGAGGCGGAAGGGACGGTGCTGGTCTCGCCCCGGCTGGCGGCGGCCGATCTGGCCCGGCTGGGCCTGCGCGGCCTGGGCGCTCGCGGCGTGCGGCCGTTCGCGGGGCGCCAGACGGGGTATCTGGAATGGCACCGGCGGTGGGTGTTTCTGAGTTGAGGCCCTGCGTGCTTCGACACTCGGTCTGCGACCGCTGCTCAGCATGACGTGGGTGGGTAGCCTTCTGACCCCGTCATCCTGAGCAGCCGCGTAGCGGCGTGTCGAAGGACGCACAGCGGCGCCCGACCAACAAAAAAACGGGCCAGCGTCACCGCCGACCCGTTTCGCGTTGAGGCCTCTCAGCCCGCCCCTTAGAGCGGCTGCAGGTTTCCGGCGGCCATCTTGCCGCTGCGGCGATCCTGTTCGAGGTCGTAGCTGACCTTCTGGCCTTCGTTCAGGCTGCGCAGTCCGGCCCGTTCAACGGCCGAAATGTGCACGAAGACATCGGCGCCGCCGTCGTCCGGCTGGACGAAGCCGTAGCCCTTCGTGGTGTTGAACCACTTCACAGTACCGGTAGCCATAGTCGTAGTGCCTTTCAGAGCAGAGCATTACCGCCGCGGTGGCGGGTTCAGAGAGACGAAATTTGCAGGAAGATCAGGGCGAGTCCGGGGCTCGATCCAGAGAGATAGAAACGACCGGGAGAGCGCGTCCGAGCCCTTGCAGATGACGACCAATCGAAACATGCCATATTCCCGCAAAACGGAAAAGCGGGGTTCTGCGAGACCCGGGCCGGGGGCGGCCAGGCCTTGCGGGGCCTAAGGTTCAGGCCTTCGAAGGCCGCTGCAGCAGCTCGACCAGATAGCCGTCCGGGTCCTTGGCGAACCCGACCACGGCCCCGCCCAGAGTGGCGATCGGCGTCGGCTCGCGCACGATCTCCAGACCGTCGGCGCGGATGGCCTCGGCGGCCGCCGTCGGGTCGGGAACGTAGAGGACGATCTTGATCGGGTTGTCGGCGTAGTTGCGCACCGACCCGTCCGTCCAGTGCATCAGCACCAGCGCCGACCCCCGCCCCTCGAACCCGACGACGATCTCGTCCATGTAGTCGAGCTTGAAGGTGGTGATGACCTTCATGCCGAGCACACGGGTGTAGAAGTCGGCGGAGCGGGCGAGGTCCGACACGCCGACGCCGACGGCGCCGATGTAGGCGGTGGGGGCCGGGGTGGTTGTGGGGGTGGCCGTGGTCGTGGTCGTGGCGGTGGTCATCTGCTGCGCGCTCCCGTTTTCGAAAGCCTAGTATGGCGCGGGGCGGGGCGCCAGCGGGCTTTGGCGGGGGTGTTGGGGCGAGGCGGATGATGGTTCGCCCTGAAGCGCTCGTCAGGGAGCGCCGACGCCGGGGCGCGGGTGGAGCATCAACCCGCCGTCGGTGGCCCGATCCAGATCATACTTCTCGCCGAACCAGTCGGCGAACGCGCGCGGGCTGAAGCCAAACCCGAAGTACCGCAGCACGTCCTCGTCGCTCGCCCCCGCATCGTCGAGGTCGATCAGGAAGTCACGCTTCATGATCGCGTCGACTTGCAGCTTCCAGCGGCGGACGGGAGCGGATAGCGACATGCAAGTAAAGGTAGCAAATCGGGTTGTGGCGTCAAGAGCGGGCGAGGGTTGGCTTTCTGGTGATGGTCAGCCCTGAAGCCCTTGATGGAATTACCGCTCCTTGAGGGTCCTTGAGCAAGGCCCCTCAAGGAGCAAACTCTCCGACAAGGCATCAGGGAGAGGGATGGTTGAGGCCCTGGTCGTGAGGTGCGTTCTGGGCCATCGTCTGCGCGTGGCGGGCAATGAAGAAATCGAAGGAACCGACTGGTCGGACGCTGAGCAGGATCTCATCGTCGCTGACTACTTCGCCATGCTCGAGGCCGAGTTGGCGGGGCAGCGGGTGAACAAGGCCGAGCGCAACCGGGCGCTTCAGGCGCTGACCGGCCGCAAGCGCGGCTCGATCGAATACAAGCATATGAACGTGTCGGCGGCGCTCACGCGGATCGGCCTGCCGACCATCGACGGCTACAAGCCGTATCAGAACATTCAGGACTCCCTGATCGACGCCATTGACCGCTATCTGACCAGTCGGCCGGCGCTGCTGCAGCCCCAAGCGCCGCCGCCGCTCGTGGGTGTCGCGGAACGGGCGGTTCTCTTCACTGAACCTCCGCCTCTGCGTGGCGACAGACCGGCGCCGGAGCGCCGCCGCATGGAAGCGCTGGTCCGCAAGTTCGACCCGGTAGAGCGCGACTTCCGCAACCGGGCGCTCGGCAAGGCCGGCGAAGCGCTGGTGGTGGAGTTCGAGGAGCGGCGGCTGCACGACGCCGGCCGCAAGGACCTGGCCCAGCAGGTGCGCTGGGTCGCCGACCTCGAGGGCGACGGCCACGGCTACGACATCGCCTCCTTCGCACCGTCCGGCGAGAAGCGGCTGATCGAGGTCAAGACCACCAACGGCGGCCAGACCACGCCCTTCTTCCTGACCCGCAACGAGGAGCGGGTGTCCCGAGAGACGGAGGCGTTCCGCCTCTACCGACTCTACGACTTCACCAGAGCGCCGAGGCTGTTCAAGCTGCGCCCGCCGCTGGGCGACAGCGTGGTGCTGGAAACGGAGACCTGGCGGGTAGGGTTTGGGTGATCCCGCAGCGGACAAAATTCCTATGCGAGGCGTTATGTTCTTGCTATGTTCCCACAACTAGGCGTTGGCGCCGAGCTTGCGTTGTGGAGAGCCTTCAGGATGTCGCACTCAGGAGTTCGAGTAAGGCGCATGGCCGAAACTTCCATCGAATGGACCGACGCGACGTGGAACCCCGTCGCGGGCTGCGCAGTCATCACGCCGGGCTGCACCAACTGCTACGCGATGCGCATGGCGGCGCGTCTGGAGGCCATGGGCGTCGAGAAATACCAGGGCCTGACGCGCAAGAGCGGTGACCGCTACGTCTGGACGGGCAAGGTGAAAGTCGACGAGGCGTCGCTCGAAGCGCCGCTCGCTTGGCGCAAGCCCCGCAAGATCTTCGTCAACTCGATGTCGGACCTCTTCCACGCCGACGTGCCCGAGGATTTCATCGTTCGGGTCTGGGACGTGATGCGCCGGACGCCCCAGCACACCTATCAGATCCTGACCAAGCGCCCGGAGCGGATGCGCGAGGTGGTGTCGCGGATTGCCGAGTCAATCTTGCCTAACGTGTGGCTGGGGACCAGCGTGGAGGACTCGGCGGTGCTGGATCGACTGGACGATCTGCGCGGTGTGCCGGCGCATGTGCGGTTTGTATCGTTCGAGCCGCTGATCGGGTCGGTAGCCGGGGCTGACCTCAGTGGGATCGGCTGGGCGATTGTAGGCGGCGAGTCTGGTCCCCGCGCTCGGCCGATGAATGAGGCATGGGTCGATGAGATCAGGCTTCGCTGTGCGGTGGCCGGTACGGCATTCTTCTTCAAGCAGTGGGGCGGCAAGAACAAGAAGGCGGCTGGTCGAACTTACCAAGGACGTACTTGGGACGAGTTGCCCGCCTAGTTTCTTTGCAATCATAGAGAGAATCTGGCCCGATCCCTTGCGAGGCGCGTGTCATTCGCGCCTCGATGGGCTTGATACAGGAGGCCGGGATGGTTGCTGACATCAGTAGGTATGCCGGGCGCGAACAGGCCTACATCAAGCACTATTTCCTAGAGAACTATCTCGAGAAGCTCATTCATAAAACCGCTGGGCGGTTCGATCACATCGCTTACGTCGATGGCTTCTCAGGGCCTTGGCAGAATAGCGATGAGAACTTCGAAGACACCTCCTTTGGGATTGCGCTTCGGGCGCTTCGGACTGCCAAGGCCTCCTGGAAGACCCTCGGCCGTGACGTTCGCATGTCGGCCTACCTCGTCGAAAAGTCGGCGTCCGCCCACGCTAAACTTGCTGCAATCGCGGCGCGTTTCCCCGACATTTCCATCGTTACCTACAATGGAGACTTCGTCGCCACGTCGCCACGACTGCTTGCTGACATTCCCGCGGATGCATTTGCGTTTCTATTCATCGACCCCAAAGGATGGAGGATGCGCACGCAATCGATTAGCGGCCTCCTGAGGCGCCCGAATTCTGAAGTCGTGTTCAACTTCATGTTCGACTTCATCAATAGGGCAGCTTCGATGGCAGACCCTGAAGAAGGCCTCAACGAACTGATGCCCTACGGAAGCTGGAAGGCGGGGTTGGGAGCCATCGATCGGCGGGCACCCACGGCATCGGCGCAGCGCAAGGCGGTGCTGGTGGCGGCGTTCTCGGAAACCCTCCGGAGGATCGGCGACTATGATTACGTAGCCGAGACCCCGGTCATGCGGCCTCTGGTCGATCGAACACTCTATTCGCTGATCTACGCGACAAGAAAGGCGGCTGGCATTGAAGTCTTTCGAGACTGCCAGATCAAAACCCTTCAGGAGCAAGCCTCGGTGCGGGGGATGGCGAAGGTCGCCCAGACGCAAAGCCGAAGTGGACAAGGCGAGATGTTCGCATCGGCCGGCGATATGGCATCAGACGGGATCGAGGAATATCTTGCCAGCGAACGAGAGGCAGCGAAACAAGCCCTTCTCGCCAGCGTCCCGGTTCAGCCGGAAGCGGTGATCTACGGCGAAGTCTGGCCTCAGATTCTGTCAAAGCACGCCGTTAGAAAGGTCGACCTGAACGCGTTGGCCGGCAGCCTTAGGAAATCCGGGGGCATCGTCTTTCCCGATTGGGTGCCTAAGAAGCGAGTGCCCGACGATGAGTACCGGATGAGTCGGCCAGCGTGAACTGAGCTCCCCTCAATCCCCGTCCATCTTCAGCGCCGCGATAAAGGCTTCCTGCGGGATCTCGACCTTGCCGAACTGGCGCATGCGTTTCTTGCCGGCCTTCTGCTTGTCCAGCAGCTTGCGCTTCCGCGAGGCGTCGCCGCCGTAGCACTTGGCGGTCACGTCCTTGCGCAGGGCGCGGACCGTCTCCCGGGCGATGATCCGGCCGCCGATGGCGGCCTGGATGGGGATGACGAACATGTGCTGCGGGATCAGGTCCTTCATCTTCTCGACCATGCCCCGGCCGCGGCTCTCGGCGCGGTCGCGGTGGACGAGCATGGAGAGGGCGTCGACCGGCTCGGCGTTGACCAGGATCGACATCTTCACGAGGTCGCCGACCCGGTAGTCCTCGACCTGGTAGTCGAAGGAGGCGTAGCCCTTCGAGATCGACTTCAGGCGGTCATAGAAGTCGAACACCACCTCGTTGAGCGGCAGGTCGTAGACCAGCATGGCGCGGTTGCCGACGTAAGAGAGCTCGCGCTGCACGCCGCGGCGGTCCTGGCAGAGCTTGATGACCCCGCCCAGGTAGTCGTCGGGCGTGAAGATGGTCGCCTTGATCCACGGCTCCTCGATGCTCTCGATGGCCATCGGGTCGGGCATGTCGGCGGGATTGTGCAGGTCGATCTGCTCGCCGTCGCGCTTGTTGATCTTGTAGACCACCGACGGGGCCGTCGCGATCAGGTCGAGGTCGAACTCGCGGCTGAGGCGCTCCTGGATGATCTCCAGGTGCAGCAGGCCGAGGAACCCGCAGCGGAAGCCGAAGCCCAGCGCGGCGCTGGATTCCATCTCGTAGGTGAAGCTGCCGTCGTTGAGGCGCAGGCGGCCGACGGCGGCGCGCAGGTCCTCGAAGTCGGCGGCGTCGACCGGGAACAGGCCGCAGAACACCACCGGCTGCACGTCCATGAAGCCGGGCAGGGCGGTGGCGGTGCCCTTCTTCTCGTCGGTGATGGTGTCGCCGACGGCGGCGTCGGCCACTTCCTTGATCTGGGCGGTGATGAAGCCGACCTCGCCCGGGCCCAGGCTCTCGACCGGGGTGTTCTTGGGCTTGAAGACGCCGACGCGGTCCACCAAGTGCACCGAGCCGTGCTGCATCATCCTGATCTTCTGGCCGGCGCGCAGCGTGCCGTCGAAGACGCGGACCAGGACGACGACGCCCAGGTAGGCGTCGTACCAGGCGTCGACCAGCAGCGCCTTGAGCGGCGCGTCGGGGTCGCCCTTGGGCGCGGGCAGGCGGGTGACGATGGCTTCCAGCACGTCATGGATGCCGATGCCGCTCTTGGCGCTGCACAGCACCGCGTCGGAGGCGTCCAGCCCGATCAGGTCCTCGATCTGGGCGCGGACCCGCTCGGGCTCGGCGGCGGGCAGGTCGATCTTGTTGAGGACCGGGACGATCTCGTGATTGTTGTCGATGGCCGAATAGACGTTGGCCAGGGTCTGGGCCTCGACGCCCTGGGAGGCGTCGACCACGAGGATCGAGCCCTCGCAGGCGGCGAGCGAGCGGCTGACCTCGTAGGCGAAGTCGACGTGGCCCGGGGTGTCCATCAGGTTCAGGACATAGGTCTCGCCGTCGTCGGCCTTGTACTCGAGCCGGACGGTCTGGGCCTTGATGGTGATGCCCCGTTCCTTCTCGATGTCCATGTTGTCGAGGACCTGCGCGGTCATCTCGCGCGCGGTCAGGCCGCCGGTCTCCTGGATCAGGCGGTCGGACAGGGTAGACTTGCCGTGGTCAATGTGGGCCACGATGCTGAAATTGCGGATCTTGTCGAGCGGGGTCGTCATGCGCGCCCGTCTAGCACATTGGGCGGCCAAGGCGAGACCCGCGCGGCGGCGTGCGAGGCATTCGCAGTTCGCACTTGCGAAAGGTGTCATGATCCCTAGATACGGACTGCACCTGACGGGCCCTCCCGCCGGGCTTTCGGCGCATCGATCAAGGGGATAGCGACGTGCGAGACATGCAAGGCCGTTTCGCGCGGCGACTGGCGGCGCTCGCCCTGGCCTCGATAGTGCTCGCCGGCTGCTCCAAGGCCGATGAAAAGGCGACCGAGCCCCAGGCCAGCCAGACCGTCACCGTCCAGACCGTGAGCATGGCCACCCTGCCGCGCCGGATCACCGCCAGCGGCGACATCGTCGCCTGGAACGAGGTCGTGGTCGGCGCCGAGACCGGCGGGCTGACCGCCGTGCGGGTGCTGGTCGACGAGGGCGCCTGGGTCCGCCAGGGCCAGCCGATGCTGCAGATGAACGCCGACCTGCTGAGCGCCCAGCTGCGTCAGCAGGAGGCCAATGTCGCCGCCGCCCGCGCCACCGTGGCCCAGGCCGACGCCGCCCTGGCCCGCGCCCGCGAGCTGAAGGAGCGCGGCTACCTGGCCCAGGCCGGGCTCGACAACGCGGTCGCGGGCCAGGCCACGGCCGCCGCCCAGCTGTCGGCCGCCCAGGCCGGGCTGTCGGAAGTCCGCACCCGCCTCAGCCAGGCCACCGTCCGCGCGCCCGTCTCGGGCCTCGTCGCCTCGCGCAAGGTCGTGCAGGGCCAGATCGTCGGGGCCGGAACCGAGCTGTTCCGCATCGTCCGCGACGGCCGGCTGGAGCTGAACGCCGAGGTGCCCGAGACCCAGCTGGCCCAGCTGCGGGCCGGCATGCCCGCCACCGTCGCCTCCGACCAGCTGGGCGAAGTGCCCGGCCAGGTCCGCATCATCACCTCGCAGGTCGATCCCCAGAGCCGGGTCGGCGTCGCCCGCATCGCGCTCAGCACCGCCGGCGGCTTCCGCCCGGGCATGTTCGCGCGCGGCGTGATCAATGTGGGCGACCAGCCGGCCATCACCACCCCGACGGTCTCGGTCGTCTACCGCGACAACAAGTCGGGCGTGTTCGTGATCGACGCCCAGTCGGTGGTCCGCTTCCGGCCCGTGGTGGTCGGATCCCGCACGCCTGACCGGGTCGAGGTGACCGAGGGCCTGAAGGCCGGCGAGCGCATCGTGGTCAAGGGCGCGGGCTTCCTGGCCGACGGCGACCGCGTTCTCGTCGTGGCGAAGTAGACCGCCATGCGCAACATCTCCTCCTGGTCGATCAGGAATCCCATCCCCGTCATCATGCTGTTCATCATGCTGACGTTGGCCGGCATCGCCGGGTTCAACGCCATGCGGATCAACAACAATCCTGACGTCGACTTCCCGCTGATCCAGGTCGCCGCCGGCCGGCCGGGCTCGGCGCCCAGCGAGATGGAGACCCAGGTCACCCGGCTGATCGAGGACAAGATCGCGGGCCTGAGCGGCGTGCGCCACATGCGCTCGACCGTCACCGACGGCGTGTCGGTGACCATGATCGAGTTCGAGCTCTCGACCGACGTCGAGAAGGCCACCAACGACGTCCGCAACGCCATGAGCAACCTGCGGGCCGACCTGCCGCAGGACATGCAGGAACCCTCGGTCATCCGCTGGGACATCACCGGCGATCCGCTGATCACCTGGGTGGTCCGCTCCGGCTCGATGACGCCCGAGCAGCTGTCCTGGTTCGTCGACAACGAGATCAGTCGGGCCTTGCTGGCCATACAGGGCGTCGGCCAGGTCAACCGCCTGGGCGGCGTTGACCGCGAGATCCGCATCGACCTCGATCCCGACCGCCTCGCCTCGTTCGGCGTGACCGCGGCGCAGGTCAGCCAGGCGCTGGTCAATGTGAACAACAACCTGCCCGGCGGCCGGGTGACGGTCGGCGGCTCGGAGCGGTCGATCCGCACGCTCGGCGCGGCCGGATCGATCCAGGAGCTGGCCGACACCCGCGTGCCCATGGCCGGCGGCGGCAGCATCCGGCTGGCTGACCTCGGCCGTATCGAGGACAACTGGACCGAGCCCCGCTCCCGCGCCCGCTACGACGGCCAGGAGGTGATCACCTTCAACTTCCTGCGCTCGCGCGACGCCAGCGAGGTCAAGACCGCCGAGAAGGTCCGCCAGGAGATCGCCAGGATCGACGAGGCCCATCCCGAGCTGTCGATCGATCAGATCAACGCCAATGTCGAGTTCGCCGAGGAAAGCTACATCGCGTCTCTTGAGGCGGTCGGGCTCGGCGCCCTGCTGGCGGTCATCGTGGTGTGGCTGTTCCTGCGCGACTGGCGGGCGACGCTGATCGCGGCCGTGGCCATGCCGCTGTCGCTGATCCCCACATTCGCGGTGCTGGAGCCGCTGGGCCAGTCGCTCAACATGATCACCCTGCTGGCGCTGTCGCTGACCATCGGGATCCTGGTCGACGACGCCATCGTCGAGATCGAGAACATCGTCCGCCACATGCGGGGCGGCAAGGCGCCGTACCCCTCGGCCATCGAGGCCTCCGACGAGATCGGCCTGGCCGTTGTCGCCACCACCGCCACCATCATCGCCGTGTTCGCGCCGGTCGGCTTCATGCCCGGGATCATCGGCCAGTTCTTCAAGGCCTTCGCCCTGGCCGCCTGCGTCTCGGTGCTGTTCTCGCTGATCGTGGCGCGGATGCTGACGCCGCTGATGGCCGCCTACCTGCTCAAGCACAAGCCCCACGAGGACAAGGATCCGCCGTGGATGACCAGCTACCTGCGCTGGCTGACCTGGGCCCTGGCCAACCGCTGGAAGGTGTTCGGCATGGGCGTGGTGATCTTCGTGCTGACCGGCCTGACGACGCTGGTCGTGCCCGTCGAGGTGCAGCCCTCGGTCGACATCGGCCGGGCGGCCTTCTCCGTCGAGCTGCCGCCCGGCGCGACCCTGGACCAGACCGACGAGGTGGTCGCCCGGGTCACGCGTGACCTGCGCAAGCGGCTGGAGGTGACAAACGTCTACGCCTCGGTCGGCGGCAGCGAGGTGAACACCGCGACCGTGACCGCCGAGCTGATCGACAAGGGTGATCGCAAGCTCAGCCAGAAGCAGTTCGTCCGCGAAATGGTCGACGCCTTCAAGACCGTGCCGGGCGCCCGCATCGGCGTGCCCTCCCAGCTCGGCGGCGGGCCGACGGACGGCAGTGTGTTCTCCTATTCCATCCAGAGCGACGACGGCGACAAGCTGATGGCGGCCGCCCAGGCGATCGAGCGCGAGATGCGGGGCGTCGAGGGGTTTGCCAATGTGGTGAACACCGCCGCCATCGCCCGGCCCGAAATCCTCGTCACGCCGCGCGCCGACGAGGCCTCCCGCCTGGGCGTTTCGGCCGGGGTGCTGTCACAGGCCATCCGCGTCGCCACCATCGGCGACATCGACCAGGCGCTGCCCAAATACAATCTGGGCGACCGGCAGGTGCCGATCCGCTTGCGGCTGACCGAGGAGGGGCGCGAGGATATCTCCGTGCTCGAGAACCTGCGGGTGCCGACCGCCACCGGCGGCTCGGTTCCGCTCAGCGCCGTGGCCGAGGTCACCTACAGCGCCGGGCCCTCGCAGGTGAACCGCCTCGATCGCGCCCGCGTGGCGACCATCACCGCCGAGCTGAACGGCATCACCAGCGGCGAGGCGACCATCGCGGTCAATCGCCTGCCGTCCGTGAAGACCCTGCCGGAGGGCGTCCGCGAGGGCATGACGGGCGACGCGGAGTTCCTGGTCGAGATGGTGGTCGGTTTCGCCGGCGCCTTCGGCACGGGCCTGATCCTGATGTACGCGGTGCTGGCGCTGCTGTTCAAAAGCTTCACCCACCCGATCACCATCATGGCGGCGCTGCCGCTGGCCATCGGCGGCGCCTTCGTGGGCCTGCTGATCATGGGCAGCACCTTCTCGATCTCCTCCCTGATCGGCATCCTGATGCTGATGGGCATCGCGGCGAAGAACTCGATCCTGCTGGTCGAGTACGCGCTGGAGGCGATGAAGGGCGGGATGAGCCGGCATGAGGCGCTGATGGACTCGGCCCACAAGCGGGCGCGACCGATCCTGATGACCACCGTGGCCATGGGCGCGGGCATGGCGCCGGTGGCCATCGGCCTGGGCGCCGACGTGGAATTCCGCCAGCCGATGGCCGTGGCCGTGGTCGGCGGGCTGATCACATCGACCTTGCTGTCGCTGCTCTACATTCCGGCGATCTTCACGATCATCGACGACATGCGGTCCTGGGGGCACCGTCAGCTGGATCGGATGTTCGCCAACCAGAAGGTCCTGAAGACCCCGGCGGAGTAGTGGCGCATCGGCCATGGTTAACCGCGCGTTAGGGTTCGCGCCGCAAACCGGTCCCAATGGAATGGGAGTCTGTCGACTCCTCATCTGACTCGGAGTCGTCCATGGACCGCCGCACCCTGATCCTCTCCGGAATGGCCGCCAGTCTGGGTGGCTGCGCCAGCACCGGCAGCCCGGGCTACCAGGAGGCGGGCGGGTCGCCCCTCCGCACCTACAGCTCCGACGAGATCGTCAACGCGACCTCCGACTTCCTGGGCGTGACCGCCGAGGCGGCCGGCTCGGCGATCGAGAGGATCTTCAAGGACAACGGCCAGCCCACCGGCTACATCGCCGGCGAGGAAGCCTCCGGCGCCATGACCATCGGCGCCCGCTACGGTCGCGGCCTGCTCTACATGAAGGAGCGGGAGACGATGGAGGTCTTCTGGCAGGGCCCGTCCATCGGTTTCGATGTCGGCGGCAACGCCAGCCGGGTCTTCACCCTCTGCTACAATCTGCACTATCCGGACATGGTCTTCCGCCGCTTCCCGGGTGTCGAGGGCTCGGCCTATGTGATCGGCGGCGTGGGCGTGAACTATCAGCGCGCCGACGGCATCACCCTGGCGCCGATCCGCGCGGGCGTCGGCCTGCGCCTGGGCGCCAACATCGGCTACCTCGCCTACAGCCGGCAGCGGAACATCATTCCGTTCTAGGGCGGCTAGCGCCGTCGCCTTTCGGCCGCGACCAACCCCATCGCGTCGGCGACCAGGTTCAGCTCGACGGCGATCTGGTTCAGGCGTTGCGCGTCGGCCCGGATGTCCGCGATCGAGCTTGCAGACTGCATCGTCCCGGGGATCAACAGGCCGAACGCGCCGGCGGCGGCGATCCATCCGAGGATCCCCGCGACGGGTCCGGCGATGAAGCCCAGGGCCATCACCGCGATCCCGCCCACCAGCATGCCTCCCTCGCGTCGGAGTCTCTCTTCCTGTCTTTTCAGCGAACGACTTAGGTCACGCGCTTCTGACTTGAGGTCTTTCCGTCGGCGCTCGAGATCGAGGGCGGCGTGCAGGAGTTTTTCGTCGGAGAGGCTCGCGAGGGTCTGGACCGAGACCGGCAGTTTCATCGCGCGGCGGGGTCGTCGTTGAACGCGGCGGCCATGTCTTCCGAGGCCAGATCGGCCCGGGCCTCTGCCAGAGCGACGCGTTCAAGCGAGAGCCCGGCGGACGACAGGGCATTTGCCCGCCGCCACAGCCCGAGCATGGCGAACGTGGCGGTCAGCCCGAACGCAAGCAGGAGGGCCGCGCCGGCGAACACCCACAGCGCTGCCTGTCCAGGCGTCTCGCCGCTGGCCATGGTCGTGGCTCCGGCGAAAAGGACGCAGCCCAGCACGCCGGGCGCCATCGCGGCCGTCACAAGCTGAAGGCTGGTCGGACGGCTCGAACGGCGGTCGCCAAGGTCAGGATCTACCTGATGCATGGCGCAATGTTACTCCCATCGCCCCGCCCTTGTCATGCCTCAGTGCTTGTCGGTCAGGCTGGCCAGCCAGTCCATCAGGGCCAGCAGAACGCCGGAGACCACGAAGGTCAGGTGGATGACGACCAGCCACAGCATCCTGGCCTCGTCGATGGTCGCGCCCTCGCCGGCTTCCAGGAAGGCCTTGAGCAGGGCGATGGCCGAGATGGCGACGATGGACGCCACCAGCTTCATCTTCAGGCCGGAGAAGTCGACCGTGCCCATCCAGGACGGCCGGTCTTCGGTCTCGCCGATGTCGAGCTTGCTGACGAAGTTCTCGTAGCCCGAGAAGATCACGATCAGCACCAGGTTGCCGGCCAGCGACAGGTCGATCAGGGCCAGGGCCAGCAGGATGGCGTCCTCGGCGCTGGCGCTGCCGGCCAGCAGAACCGGAATGACGTGGATCAGCTCCTGGAAGAAGATCACCACCAGCGCCGCCAGCGCGATGACCAGGCCGACGTACATCGGCGCCATCAGCCAGCGGGAGGCGAACAGGCCGCGCTCCAGGATCGTTTCGAGTGTGGGTTTGATGCTCATGGTCCCTCCGACGGCCATCCCTCTACTGGCCTGTCGCGGCGGCGGGAGCAAGGCCGCCACGCCAGCCGAAGGCCAGGCGCCGGACGGACGGGCAGGCTTCCAGGCGACGGGCGAGGGCCTCGGCCTTCTGCTCGCCGGCGTCCTCGATCTCCAGGCGGATCGACAGGCCGTCGCCGACCGGTTCGGCCTCGATGCGGCTGAGCCTGGCCTGCAGGAAGGCCACGACGCCCAGCACCCTGACCAGGGCGTCGGGCTCATTGGCGGCGCGGACCAGGAACAGCCGCCGTTTCTGGTCGTCGTCGCTCATGATCGTCCCCACTGATGTTCGACGCGGCTGGACAGCACGCCGGGCAGGTCGGCGAGCCGGTGGCACAGCTTGACCGCGCCGGCCTCGTCGAGCCGTTGCAGGCGCAGCACGCCCTCGACCAGGGCGCCGACCGCCTTGAGCTGCAGGTTGCAGACCTCGGCCCCGGAGGCGGCCAGGCCGTCGCGCACGGCGTCCAGGGCCGTGGAGACGTCATGGGCCGAGAACCGCAGCACGTGGCGGGCCTCGGGATCGGGCAGGTTTATGACTGAACCGGGGAGTGGCATGGTGTTGGTCCTTGTTGAGAGAGGGGACCGACTGACCGCACAGCAAAAACCCCGCGCCGTTTCCGGAGCGGGGCTTTGGAAGATCTTGCGATCAATCGGCGGTCGTTAAGACGCGCGCCTGCGCTCCGGTCCGGTGGGATCGGTCATAATCATCATGGTTTTGCAGGCGGCGCAGGCGTCAACGCTCACGCCCGTGGGCGCGGCGGTCATGTCAGCGATGTCGAAACGCGAAAGCATTCCGGCGGGGCTCCGTTGTGCGGGGCAAGGGATAGGCGGGAAGGCTGCGGCTGGCAAGGTCGGGGACAGTTTAAGGTGTCCCTGCAGGGACACCTTAACCTGTCCCCGAAGACTCACCGGTTGCGGTACAGGTCCTCGAACAGCGCCACGGACCCGTACGGCTCGCGCCTCGGCGCCTCGAGGAACCGCACGCCGGCGGCGGTCATCCGCGCAGCGTGCCGCCCGCCTTGGCCGCCGCGGCCACGACCTGGGCCGACAGGGCCTCGATCTCGGCCTCGGTCAGGGTCTTGTCGCGCGGCTGGACGGTGACCTCGACGGCGACCGACTTCTGGCCCTGCGGCACGCCCTGGCCCTGGTAGACGTCGAACACCCGCGCCCCGGCGATTAGCGCCTTGTCGGCGCCGGCCACGGCCTTGACCAGGTCCCCGGCCGCCTTGCCCTCGTCCATCAGGAAGGCGAAGTCGCGGCTCAGCGGCATCAGCGGCGAGAGCGACAGCGCGCCCTTCGTCTTCGTCGCCTTCTTCTTGGGTTCGGGGATGGCCTCCACCCAGATCTCGAAGCCGTAGACCGGACCGTCGACGTCCATGGCCTTGAGCACGGCCGGATGCAGCTCGCCGAACTCGGCGATCACCGCCCTGGGGCCCAGCTGCAGGCGCGCCGAGCGGCCGGGGTGCCACCAGGACGAGGCCGAGCCCTGCGCCGTCTGCAACGAGGCGACGGGCGCGCCCATCTCCTCCAGCAGGGCCAGCAGGTCGGCCTTGAGCGTGAACAGGTCTTCGGAGGGCCGCTTGTCCCAGCCGCGCGGGGCGCGCGGGGCCAGGATGGCGGCCACGGCCAGACGCTGGTCCTGCGGCGCGTCGCCGGCGAACACCGGCCCGACCTCGAACAGCGCCGTGTCGGGGAAGCCGCGCCGCGCGTTGCGGCCGGCCGCCTCGATCAGGTTCGGCAGGATCGAGGGCCGCATGGTGTCGATCTCGGCCGACATCGGGTTGGCCAGCACCAGGGCCTGCGCCCCGCCACCGAACAGCCTGGCGACGGCGTTGCCGGTGAAAGACCAGGTCAGCGCCTCGCTGTAGCCGGCCGCGGCCAGGGCGCGGCGGGCGACGCGGGCGCGGTTCTGGCGCGCGGTCAGCACGCCGCCGGCCTGCCGGGGCGTCTCGGGCAGCGGCGTGGCGGGCAGGGCGTCATAGCCGGCGATGCGGGCCACTTCCTCGACCAGGTCGGCCTTGCCCTCGACGTCGCGACGCCAGGTCGGCGGGGTGACGGCCAGCGTGGCGTGGCCCTTGTCGATCTCGAAGCCGAGCCTGGCCAGAATGTCGATCACCCCGTCGCGCGGGATGTTCAGGCCGGCGAGCTGATGGACGTAGGCTGGGTCGAAGGCGATGGGTTCCGGGGCGGGCAGAGGCTCGCCGGCGACGACGATGTCGCTGGGCTCGCCGCCGCAGAGCTCAAGGATCAGGGCCGTGGCCAGCTCCAGGCCCGGGACCACGAAATGCGTATCCACACCACGGGCGAACCGGTACTGCGCGTCAGAGGTGATGCCGGTCGTGCGCCCAGTCTGGGCAGTACGGATGGGATCGAACCAGGCGCTTTCGACGAAGACATCGGTGGTTTCCTCCGAGCAGCCGGTGCTCTCGCCGCCCATGACGCCGCCCAGCCCGACGGGCCGCTCGCCGTCGGCGTCGGAGATGACGCTCATTTCCGGGGTCAGCTCATAGGTCTTGCCGTCCAGCGCGATCAGATGCTCGTCGCCGTTGACGCCGTGACGACCCAGCCGCGCCTCGATCGTCGTCCCGACCAGCTTGGCCAGGTCGTAGACGTGCAGCGGCCGGGCGCGATCGTAGCTGATCAGGTTGGTGACATCGACCAGGGCGTTGATCGGGCGCAGGCCGACGGCCTTGAGCCGGGCCTGCAGCCAGGCGGGGCTGGGCCCGTTCCTGACGCCGCGGATCACCCGGCCGGAGAAGACCTGGCAGGCGTCGCCGTCGACCTTCAGGCTGATCGGGCAGGGGAAGGTCCCGGGAACCGGCTTGACCGCCGGGGTCTTCAGCCGGCCAACGCCGGCGGCCGACAGGTCGCGGGCGATTCCGGCGACGCCCAGCCAGTCGGGTCGGTTGGGCGTGACCTCGAAGTCGATGACCGCTTCCTGGGCCAGGGCCACGGCGGCGGGCGTGCCGACCGCGAGGCTGTCGTCCAGCTCCAGGATGCCGTCCGACTCCTCGGCGGTCTCCATCTCGGCGGCCGAGCAGAGCATGCCGTTGGAGACCACGCCGCGCACCGGCTTCTCGACCAGGGTGACGCCCAGACCCGGCACGTAAGCGCCGATCGGAGCGTAGATGGTGGTCAGGCCGGCGCGGGCGTTGGGCGCGCCGCAGACGATCTCCTTGCGGCCGTCGACGGTGTCGACCTGACAGACGCGCAGGCGGTCGGCGTTGGGATGCTGAACCGCCTCGACGATCTTCGCCACCGTGAAGGGCGCGAGCTTCGTCGCCGGATCGGTGACGTGCTCGACCTCCAGGCCGGCCATGGTCATGGCGTCGACGACCTGCGGCACGGTGCAGTTGGTGTCGAGGTGATCCTTCAGCCAGGAAAGCGTGAACTTCATGCGCGGGTTTCCAGCGCCAGGATCTGGTGGAGGAAGGTTTCGGGACCGGTGAAGCCGACCGCGAAGAACATGCAGCCGATGAACTTGCAGTCCTTGAACGGCAGGGCGCCGATCATGCGGCCCGGCGCGGCCGAGCGGATGACCATCGTTCGAATGTCGCCCGCGGAATAGCCGAAGTCGGTGGAGTCGAACTCGCATCCGGTCACGGCGGCCATGACCGCCGGCCCGTCCAGGCGACAGTTGCGGAAGGTTCGCCCCTCGATCATGGGCGAGCCGGCCCGCAGGCTTTCGCGGAACAGGTCGAACAGCACGATCTGGTTGCTGTCGAACACCCTGGCGTTGAAGTCGGTCGGAAGGGTGAGGCCGGTCTGGCCATGCTTGATCGTGGTCATCAGCTCAGTCCCGTGGCGGGGTTGGGGGCGGCGAAGGCGGAGAAGCCGTAGTGGCCGAGCCACCGGGTATCGCTTTCGAACATGTCGCGAAGATCGGGCATGCCGTACTTCAGCATCCCCAGCCGGTCGATGCCGAGGCCGAAGGCGAAGCCCTGATAGACGTCCGGGTCGATGCCGCAGTGGCGCAGCACGTTGGGATGCACCATCCCGCAGCCGAGGATCTCCAGCCAGTCGCTGCCTGTTCCGATGCGGATCTCGCCGCCGGAGCGGTCGCAGCCGACGTCCATCTCGGCGCTGGGCTCGGTGAACGGGAAGTGGTGCGGCCGGAACCGCGTGACCACGTCCGGCGTCTCGAAGAACCGCGCGATGAAGGTCTCCAGCGTCCACTTCAGGTGGCCCATGTGGATGCCCTTGTCGATCACCAGGCCTTCCATCTGGTGGAACATCGGCGTGTGGGTCGCGTCGCTGTCGCAGCGATAGGTGCGGCCAGGCACGACGATGCGGATCGGCGGCTCCATGCCGGTGGCGATCCACGGCGCGGGCGGCGGGGTGTTGGTCTTCTTCATCGACCGCACCTGCACCGGGCTGGTGTGGGTGCGCAGGAGCTTGCGCTCTCCATCCGGCCCCGGATTGAAGAAGAAGGTGTCGTGCATCTCCCGCGCCGGATGCTTCTCGGGGAAGTTCAGGGCGGTGAAGTTGTTGAAGTCGGTCTCGATGTCCGGCCCTTCGGCGACGGCGAAGCCCATCTCCGCGAAGATGGCGATCATCTCGTCCTGCACCTGCATGGTCGGATGCACAGAGCCCTTGCGGCGGGCCGGAGCGGGCAGGGTGAGGTCCAGGCGCTCGGCGGCCAGGCGTGTGTCGAGCTCGGCGGCTTCCAGGGCCGCCTTGCGCTCGCCGATCGCCGTCTGCACGCGGTCGCGCAGGCCGTTGATGGCCGGCCCGGCTTCGCGGCGCTCGTCGGGGCTCATGGAGCCCAGGGTCTTGAGCAGGCCGGAGATGGAGCCGGACTTGCCGAGCGCGGCGACGCGGATGGCCTCCAGCGCGGCGACATCGGCGGCGGCGGCGATCTGGGCCGACAGCTCGGCTTCGAGGGTGTTGAGATCGGTCATGACGGGCCGTGGTCTAAGCGGTTTTGGAGGGTGTTGGAACCGGGGTTTCCTGCTTCCGTCTTCCCGGCGAAGGCCGGGATCCAGATGCGGGACGGGCCGAGGGACTTCCGTGGACCCCGGCCTTCGCCGGGGAAACGGGGAAGCAGCAAGCAAAAGGCCCCCCGGCTCACACCGGAGGGCCTTTCAAGTTCCAGGGACTAGTGTCCCACGACTCTAAGCCAGCGCGGCGCGAACCTTGTCGGCGATGGCCTTGAACGCGGTCGGGTCTTGACCGGCGATGTCGGAGAGGACCTTGCGGTCGATCTCGATGCCCGACAGGTCCAGGCCGTGGATAAACTGCGAGTAGGTGAAGCCTTCCAGACGCGCGGCGGCGTTGATGCGCTGGATCCACAGGCTGCGGAAGCTGCGCTTGCGGACCTTGCGGTCGCGGTAGGCGTACTGGCCGGCCTTGTCGACAGCGGCCTTGGCCGTGCGGATGGTGTTCTTGCGGCGGCCGTAGAAACCCTTGGCCTGTTCAAGAACCTTCTTGTGTTTGGCGTGGGCGGTGACGCCCCGTTTGACGCGAGCCATGTCTCAGCGCTCCTTCTTACAGGCCGTAGGGCAGGTAGGACTTGATCGTCTTCGTATCCGAAGCGCTCATGACCTTCGTGCCGCGCTGTTGGCGGATGTACTTGCCGTTGTGGCTGATCAGGCGGTGGCGCTTGCCGGCCACGCCGGCCTTCAGCTTGCCGGTCGCCGTGATCTTGAAGCGCTTTTTGGCGCCAGACTTGGTCTTCAGTTTGGGCATTTTGCTCAGGGCCTAAGGCCCTGTCCTCTGGAGAGACGCATAAGAGCCGCCAAGGCATGCCATTTGGCCCGGCGGTTCAGGAAGGCGGGGCTAATACGCCAAAGGCGGGGGTTAGGCAAGGCCGGCGGCCGCGCTAGCCCGGCGGATTGTGTGTCTGCAGGAAGGCCAGCGTGGCCTCCAGCATCCGCAGCCGGGTCTCGCCGCGCGCCAGATCGTGGTCCTCGCCCTTCAGCGTGACCAGATCCACGCTCTTGCCGGCCCGCTTCAGCGCTTCGGCGAAGAGCGCGGACTGCTCGTAGGGCACAACGGTGTCGTCCTTGCCGTGAATCAACAGGATCGGCGCGTCGGCCCTGGCGGCGTGGCGCAGGGGCGAGATCTCGTCGAGCGCCGGATCGTTGCGGCCGCCGCCCATGAATCGCGTCCAGTACCGGGTCGTCTCGCTCTTCTCGCCATAGCGGTTGGCGCTCCAGGTGAGCATCCGGCGAAGGTCAGAGACGCCGGCGACCGCCACCGCGCAGCGATAGTGGCCGGGATCCAGCGTCGGTCCGGCCATGGCCGCGTAGCCCCCGTAGCTGCCGCCGACGATGGCCACGCGTCCGGGGTCGATGATCCCCGCGGCGGCCAGCGCCTTCACCCCGTCCGACAGGTCGGTCTGCATCCTGCGGCCCCATTGGCCAAAGCCCGCCTGAAGATGCTCCAGGCCCTGGCCGGTCGATCCGCGGAAGTTTGGCTGCAGGACGGCATAGCCCCGCGAGGCCAGCGCCTGGGCCCACCAGTCGAAGGTCAGTTCATTGTGTGACGCCGGCCCGCCGTGCGGGAGGACGATCAGCGGCAGGCCCTTCGCGGACGACAGCCCGGGCGGCAGGGTCAGGTAGCCCGGGATGTCGAGGCCATCGGACGCCTTGTAGGCATAGGGCTTGATCTCGCCGATCCAGTCGGCGGTGACCAGGGGCCAGGCCTCGCCGACCAGATCGGCCCGCCGCGCATCGAGATTGACGAGGTAGTAGGCGCCCGAATTGGCCGCGCCCTCGACAAAGACAACGATCTTGCGGCTGTCCGCCGACCAGGCCTGCGGGAAGACCCGCTGTCCCTTGAAGGTCTTCTGCACGCTCTCCCAGGAGGCCTTCCGCACCGGCTCGAAGTAGTCGAACCGGCTGTAGTCCTCGAACCACATTCCGCCGATCATCCGCGACGAGCGGGCATGGCGCAGGATCGCCCGGTAGGCCCGGCCCGACGGGATGGCCAGGCGCGCGCCGCCGTCCGCCTTCACCTCGACGTACTCGTAGCCCTCCTCGTCGAACACCGAGACGACGGCCCCCTGGCCATCGGCGGTCAGGGCTTCGAGCCAGGGCCTGTCCAGCAGCGCCCTGCGCTGGAAGACTTCCGGCCAGATGCCGCCCCGCCGCAGCGCGACGGCGAACATGCCGCTGGACTGGTCGTAGCGGGACCTGGCCACCGCCTCGCCCGACTCCGACACCATCCAGTTGCCGGTCTCGGGGTTGGCCGAGTCGATGATGGCGACCGCGCCGTCGGTGACGGCGATCCGCGCCAGCACGATCTGCGTCGACGTGCCCAGGGTGATGACCGTGCAGTAGGCGAAGGCCTTGCCGTCGATCACCCGGATCTCCGGCACGCGCAGCACAAAGCCCAGCGCCCTGGGAACGCGGCTGGCCAGCTTGATGAAGCGCTTCCGGGAGAGGCTGTAGGTCTGGGCCGAGTAGAATTCGCTCAACGGCAGGCCCAGTTCCGGGGCGGCGGTTGTGCGGGCGGTGGTCACGACGATGTCGTCGTTGCCGGCCCACTGGATGTCGATGACCTTGGCGTCGTCCAGGCCGATGACCCCCAGCAGCGCGCCGTCGATGGTCTGCAGCACAAGCCGCCGGGCGTCGCCGCTGACGCCGATGAAGGCCAGCCGCGTGGCGTCGTCGGACAGGGCGACCTGCTCGATGGCCGGCAGGGCGCCCCAGCCCGACAGGGGCGGGGCCGTCCGGGCCAGGCTTGTCGATGCGCCGCCCAGCCCCAAGGCCATGGCCGCGCCCGCGCTGAACTCACGCCGATTCATCAAAGCCCCCGGATACCCGCGAACAACCTATCCGCGCGTAGGGCCGACGGGCAAGGGCTCTCGCCCGTCAGGCGCTGCGCCGCATCGCCTTGCTGACGCGCCAGGCCATGAACAGGGCCGGGATGCAGAGGCCGGCCGCCACCGCGAAAGGCGCGCTGGGACCGAAGTTCATGAACAGCGGCGCGGCCATCAACGGTCCGATGATCCGGGCCAGGGCGCCGGCGGCGGTGTTCAGGCCCATCATCTCGCCCTGCCGCTCGGGCGAGGCGGATCTGGAAATGATGGCGCTGATGTTGGGGAAGGCCAGCGACTGGCCCAGCGCCACGGTGACCATGCCGACGATGGCCAGCTGCCAGGTCGGCACGAACGGCTGCATCGCGAAGCCCAGGAAGATCAGCGACAGGCCGATCATCAGGGTCGTGGTCTCGCCGATCCGCCGGGCCAGGAACCCGGTGAGGAAGCCCTGGGCCGTGGCGGCGGTGATGGCGATGGCGAAGAAGCAGAAGCCGATCTCGCGGGGGCCCCAGCCGAACTTCGCCTCGGCCCACAGGCCGAAGGTGGCCTCCATGCCCGCGAACCCGGCCATGGAGATCAGGGTCACGGTGAGCACCCGCCAGATGATCGGATGGGCCAGCGCGTCGTTCAGCCCGGCCAGCCGCGCCCGGCGCGGGGCGTCCCTGTGGCCGTGGCGGGTCTCGCGCACGAACAGGTAGATGCCGATGCCGGCCGCCAGCGCCAGGGTGGCGGCGAAGAACAGCGGCGGACGGAAGCCGGCCACGCCCAGCTCCTCGCGGGCCAGCAGGCCGCCGATGGTCGGGCCGGTCATGAAGCCCAGGCTGAAGGCCGCGCCCATCAGGCCGAGGCGCCCGGCGCGGCGGTCCGGCGGGGTGACGTCGGCGATATAGCCCTGGATCGTCGAGATGTTGCCGGTCAGCACCCCGCCGGTCAGCCGGATCAGGCAGGCCACCCACAGGTTGGGCGCGAAGGCCAGCAGCACATAGGTCAGGGCGTTGCCGAAGATGGTGATCATCAGCACCGGCCGCCGGCCGATGCGGTCCGACAGCCGGCCCCAGATCGGCTCGGCGAAGAAGTTGCCGACCGAGTAGGCGGCGAACAGCACGAACACCTGCCAGTCCGGCGCCCCGAACGACTTGGCGTAGAACGGCAGCAGCGGGATGATCACCCCGAAGCCGGCGATGTTGATGAACACCACCGACAGCAGGACGTAGAGCGCCTTGCTGTCGCCCTGGTCGGCGGGGGCGGTCACGGGGGGCTGGGCGGACGCGGACATGAGGCAAGGGGCTCTACGCCCGTCGGCGGACGGAGGCAAATTCGGCGCGGCGGGCCTGCGTCAATCGCCGGGGCCAGGTCGGTCCTTGTCCTGCGGCTCAAGCTAGCCATGCTCCAGCAGGCGGAGCCTGGTGTTGACGCCCAGAAGGAAGGTGGTCGACCAGGCGAACAGCATCACGCCGTTGGCGGCCTCGATCGCGCTCAACAGCCGCCAGCGCGGCGACAGGACGATGTCCCCGAAGCCCAGCGAGGCGAAGGTGACGGTCGAGAAGTACAGGGCTTCCTCAAGGGCGCGCATCTCGCCCAGCAGCAGATAGAGCGACGCGTAGAGCCAGATCTCGATCGTATGAAGTCCGAACAGGCCGAAGACGACCAGCAGGATCAACGCCGCCTGGTGCGTGTGGCTGGTATGGGGCCGCAATCGCTTGCTGCCACTTCGCATCAGATAGGTCAGAAAGATCAGACCCCAGAAATGGACGAGCACGGTGCCGGCGACCATGCCGCTCGCCAGGGCGAGATTTGCGATCAGCTGGGCGAGTTCCGGGGACATGGCGGGTTTCCGTACACCATCCTCACGGCGTTGGCATCGGCCCGGCTCGGCGTCACGATATCGGCAGCAGGCGTCTTTTGGCCGCGGCGACAGTCTCCGCCCTTTGCCGCGGGGCCGGGAAACGCGGCCGAGATGGATCCTGTGCGTCCTTCGACACGCCGCGTCGCGCTGAAGCACGCAAGGCGGCTTTCCCGCTCACTCCCACCCCTCAGTCCGGCGGGTTGTGCCTCAGCACGAAGGCCACAGACGCCTGGAGCATGGCGATGCGGGTCGTCTCGCCCGACAACCCGTGATCCTCGCCCTCCAGCACCACCAGCTCCACCGGTTTGCCCGCCGCCTTCAGCGCCCGTTCCATGCGCCGGCTCTGCTCGATCTTCACCACCGTGTCCTCCTTGCCGTGGATCAGCAGGACCGGCGCGTCGGCGCGGGCGGCGAGCTTGACCGGCGAGACGGCGTTCAGCTCGCCGACCCAGCCCGGGCGGTCCGCGCCCAGGAAGGCGCGCCAGTAGCGAACGCCGGCGTTGCGGCCGCCGGTGTCGGCGATCTCGCTCTCCAGCATGTAGACGGGGTCGGCGACGCCGGCGACGGAGATCGCGCAAGCGTAGAGGCCGTTCTGCACCGTCACCCCGGCCAGCGCCGCGTAGCCGCCGTAGCTGGACCCGACGATGCAGGCGCGGCGGGCGTCGACGATCCCCTCCCGGGCCAGGGCGGCGAGACCGTCGCTGATGTCGGTCTGCATCTTGCGGCCCCATTCTCCCAGGCCGGCGTCGCGGAACGTCTTGCCGTAGCCGCTGGAGCCGCGAAAGTTGGGCTGGAACACCGCGTAGCCGCGGGCGGCGTAGGCCTGGGCCCACCAGTGAAAGCCCAGGTCGTCGAACCCTTCCGGTCCGCCGTGCGGCAGGACCACGACCGGCAGCCCCCGGGCCTCGCGTCCCGGCGGCAACGTGAGAATGCCCTCCATGGCCAGGCCGTCGGCGGCGGCCCAGGCGAAGCGGCGGGTCTTGCCGACCTTCGACGGCGTCACCCGGGGATAGGCCTCGCCAAGCGGATCGGCCTTCAACGCCTTCAGGTCGACCAGCCAGTAGCTGCCCGAGTCATCGCCGCCGTCGGTGTAGACCACCACCCGGTCCTGCGAGGCGGAGGCCGACATCACCCACGGCCGCTTGCCGCTGAAGGCGCGGGCGATCTTGTCCATCTGCGCCTGCCGCGCCGGGTCGAAATAGACCGTGCGCCGGTTCGCGCCGGCGACCGCGTAGCCGACGAGAAGGTTGCTGTCGTGCTGGTAGAGCGGGGCGTGGAAGACATCGCCGGCCCCGACCAGCGGCGGGCCCACCGTTCCGTCAATCAGCGACAGCTCGCGGGCGTTGGGGGAGCCGTCCTCGCCCCATACGCCCAGCAGGATGGTGTCACGGGAGCGGCCCAGGCCATAGACCGCCACCTCGCCGAACGGTTCGACACCGCTGGCCAGGACGGCGGCCGACTCGCCGCGCGTCACCGACCAGGCGCCCGTCCTGGCCGAGTAGGACGCGCGCGCCGCCACTACCCCGCCGTCCATCACCCAGCTGAAGGTGTCGGGCCGTCCCTTGTCGACCAGCATGATTTCGCCGGTCTCCAGGTCGATCCGGAACAGGTCGGGAAAGTAGTCGGCGAACTCGACGTCGCCCGCGACCATCCGGCGGGTCTGCTCCAGGGTCGAGAAATAGCCGTAGTCACGACCGCCGAGGCGGGCGGTTCCGAACCGCCCCATGATCACGTCCCAGCTCTTGGTGGCCCGGCCGAAGATCGGCGTGGTCTTGCGGGTCTCGACGTCGAGCACGAAGCCGGCCGTGTACTCCGCCGCCGGGACGTCGACGGCCAGCCGCCGCTGCTCGCTGATCAGGAAGATGACGAACCGCTCGCCGCCCCAGTAGAGGCCGCGCAACCGCTTGTCGGCCAGCGGCACCACCGCCAGCGGCTGGCCGGCGACGGTGCGCACGAACAACTTGCGCCCCTCGCCGTCGCTGGCCACGAAGGCGAGACGCTCGCCCGACGGGGAGAGATCGACCCGGTCCATGGCCGGCAGTCGGCCATAGGCCTCCACCGGCGGCGGCTCGGGCGGCGCGGGCAGCGCCTGGGACGTCCAGCCGAGCGCCAATCCGGCGACCAGCGCACACACCGCCGCGATCCTGACCATCCCCACCCCGCCGTCTCCCGTCTTCCGCAGGATGGAGAGTAATCGCGCAGGTCGTCAAGCGCCGGGGCATCAACTGTGGCGACAGGGGGCTGACTGGATCCTTGGGCGGTTCGAGACGAGGCACGCTCGTCGCCGCTACTCCCAGGGATACCCGTTCGACTTCATGATATCCTGTGCCGGCTTGTGCCCTTGCTGCGCGGCGAGGGTGAACCAGTCGAGCGCCTCGTACTCGTCATGGGCGACCCCTCTGCCGTCCATGTACATGACCGCCAGGCTGTACTGTGCGTCGGCAAGGCCCTGGTCCGCCGCGCGGCGGAACCACTGCGCCGCCTCGACATCGTTACGGGTGACGCCATGGCCCTTCTCGTACATCAGTCCGAGGTAGTACTGGGCGTCCTTGGCTCCCTTGTTCGCCAGAGGTTGCAGGTTGGTCAGGGCCAGCGCCTTCGCCCCCTGAACAGGTGGGTCACATGCCGGGCGTCTTTCAGCGATGCCCCCACAGCAAAAACGCCCCGGCCTTGCGGTCCGGGGCGTTTCTTCATTCTGGATGGCTGAACCTAGCGCGCTAGCGCGGCGCCAGGATCATGATCATCTGGCGGCCTTCCATGCGGGGCTCGTACTCGACCTTGGCGATCTCGTCG
>JAUSPV010000274.1 GCA_030652755.1 Caulobacter sp.
CTGACGGCGCTGCCGATCATCGAAACCCAGGCCAACGACGTGTCGGCCTACATCCCGACCAACGTGATCTCGATCACCGACGGCCAGATCTTCCTCGAGACCGACCTGTTCTTCCAGGGCATCCGCCCGGCCGTGAACGTCGGCATCTCGGTCAGCCGCGTGGGCTCCTCGGCCCAGATCAAGGCGATGAAGACCGTCGCCGGCCCGATCAAGGGCGAGCTGGCCCAGTACCGTGAAATGGCCGCCTTCGCGAAGTTCGGGTCCGACCTCGACGCCTCCACCCAGCGTCAGCTGGCGCGCGGCGAACGCCTGACCGAGCTGCTGAAGCAGCCCCAGTACGCGCCGCAGTCGGTCGAGGAGCAGGTCTGCGTGATCTACGCCGGCACCCGCGGCTATCTGGACGGCATCGCCACGTCGGACGTCGGCCGTTTCGAGCGCGAGTTCCTGGCCCGCCTGCACAGCAAGCACCAGGACCTGCTGGACGCCATCCGCGAGACCAAGACCCTGTCGAAGGATCTCGAGGACAAGCTGAAGGCCGCCCTCGAAGGCTTCCAGGCGACGTTCGCGTAGCGCCGGTCGAGCGGGAGAGAGTAGCCCTCGATGGCCAGCCTCAAGGAAATGCGCAATCGGATCTCGAGCGTGAAAGCCACGCAGAAGATCACGAAGGCCATGCAAATGGTCGCGGCCGCCAAGCTCAAGCGCAGCCAGGACGCCGCCCAGAACGCCCGGCCCTACGCCGAGCGGATGAGCGCGGTGATCGGCAACCTCGCCGCCGGCGTGTCCGGCGACGGGGCGCCGAAGCTTCTGGCCGGCACCGGCAGCGACAGGCGCCACCTGATCGTCGTCGCCGCCGCTGATCGCGGTCTGGCCGGCGGCTTCACCACCTCGATCACCCGCGCCGCGCGGGATCGCATCCAGGCTCTCCTCAACGAGGGCAAGGACGTGAAGATCATCACCGTCGGCAAGAAGGCGGTTCCGCCGCTGCGCCGGCTGTTCGCCGAGAAGATCGTGGCGTCCTACGACCTGTCGGCCGAGCGGACCCTGACCCTGTCGGTGGCCCAGCCCATCGCCGAGGACATCATCGCGCGCTTCGAGGCGGGCGAGGTGGACGTGGTCACCCTGTTCTACAGCCGCTTCAAGTCGGTGGTCAGCCAGATCCCGACCGGCCAGCAGTTGATCCCCGCCCAGATCACCGACGCCGCCCTGGCTCCGGACCTGAAGGGCGCGGCCTACGAATACGAGCCTTCGGAAGAAGGCATCCTGGAAACCCTGCTGCCGCGCAACATCACGGTTCAGGTTCTTTCCGCCCTGCTCGAAAACATGGCCGGCTTCTACGCCAGCCAGATGACGGCCATGGACAACGCCACGCGCAACGCCGGCGACATGATCCGCGGCCTCACCATCCAGTACAACCGCACCCGCCAGGCGCAGATCACCAAGGAGCTGATCGAGATCATCTCCGGCGCCGAAGCCCTCTGACCGCATAAAGACCGCACGGAAGACCAGACCCATGGCCACCGCCCCGAAGAAGCCCGCCGCCGCCAAGGCCCCCAAGGCCGCCGCCGCGCCCAAGGCCGCCGCCCCGAAGGCCGCGGCTGCGAAGACCGCCGCGCCCAAGGCGGTGAAGCCGTCGGCGCTGGTCGCGACCGGCAAGATCGTCCAGGTCATCGGCGCCGTCGTCGATGTCGAGTTCGAAGGCGCCCTGCCGGCGATCCTCAACGCGCTGGAGACCACCAACGTCGATCAGCGCACGGGCGAGCCCTTCCGCCTGGTGCTGGAAGTCGCCCAGCACCTGGGCGAGAACACCGTCCGCACCATCTCCATGGACACCACCGAGGGCCTGACCCGCGGCCAGCCCGTCGCCGACACCGGCGCCGGCATCCGCGTTCCGGTCGGCCCCGGCACGCTCGGCCGCATCATGAACGTCATCGGCGAGCCGATCGACGAAGCCGGCCCGATCAAGACCGAAACCTACAGCGTCATCCACCGCGAGGCGCCCAGCTTCGAGGAGCAGTCGACCTCGGCCGAAGTTCTGGTCACGGGCATCAAGGTCATCGACCTGATGTGCCCCTACACCAAGGGCGGCAAGATCGGCCTGTTCGGCGGCGCCGGCGT
>JAUSPV010000275.1 GCA_030652755.1 Caulobacter sp.
CCCAACCGGCTGCAGCACTACTACCAGTACCAGGTGATCCTGAAGCCGAACCCGGCCGACATGCAGGACCTCTACCTCGGCTCGCTGGAGGCCATCGGCCTGGACCTGCGCCTGCACGACATCCGTTTCGTCGAGGACGACTGGGAGAACCCGACCGTCGGGGCCTGGGGCCTGGGCTGGGAAGTCTGGTGCGACGGCATGGAGGTGTCGCAGTACACCTACTTCCAGCAGGTTGGCGGCCTGGACGTCTTCCCGGTGGCCGGCGAGCTGACCTACGGCCTCGAGCGGCTGGCGATGTACGTGTTCGGCGTCGATAACGTCTATGACCTGCCCTACAACGACCCCGACAGCCCGCTGGGCGCGCTGACCTACGGCGACGTGTTCCTGGATAACGAACGCCAGCACTCGGAAGCCAACTTCCACGGCTATGACGTGGCGGTGCTCAAGGGCCAGTTCGAGGACATGGAGCGGCAGGTGCCGCTGATGCTCGAGCGCAGCTACCAGGGCGATCATCTGGTGCTGCCCGCCTACGACATGGTGCTGAAGGCCAGCCACCTGTTCAACCTGATGAACGCCCGCGGAGCCATCGCCGTGGCCGAACGCGCCAGCTACATCGGCCGCATCCGCGACCTCTGCAAACTGTGCGCCCAGGCCTGGGTGGATCAACAGTCCTCCGAGGCCGCGTAATGCCCCAGCTGCTTCTCGAACTGTTCTCCGAAGAAATCCCCGCGCGCATGCAGGGCAATGCGGCGCGTGACCTGGAGCGCATGGCGCGCGACGGGCTCGGCAAGGCCGGGCTCATCTCCGAGGGCCTCAAGGCCTTCGCCGGCCCGCGCCGGCTGACGCTGGTGGTCGAGGGCCTGCCCATCGCCCAGCCGGACGTGCACGACGAGCTGAAAGGCCCCAAGGTCGGCGCGCCCGACCAGGCCATGGACGGCTTCCTGCGCAAGACCGGCCTGACCCGCGAGCAGCTGGTCGAGCGGGACGGCGTGTATTTCGCCGTCATCGAGAAAACCGGCCGTCCGACGAGCGAGATCATCGCCGAGCTGGTCGAGCAGATCGTGCGGTCCTTCCCCTGGCCCAAGTCGATGACCTGGGGCCACGGCAAGCTGCGCTGGGTGCGGCCGCTGAAGCGGATCCTCTGCGTGTTCAACCGCGAGATCGTGCCGCTCGAGATCGACGGCATCGTCGCCGGCGACCTTTCCGAAGGCCACCGTTTCATGGCCGAGAAGCGGGTGTTCCGGGCCCGGGACTTCACCGAGTACGAGGACGCCCTGATGGGCCACTTCGTCGTGCTCGACGTCGAGGAGCGCAAGGCGCGCATCCTGGAGGGCGCCCGCACGCTGTGCTTCGCGCGCGGGCTGGAGCTGGTCGAGGACGAGGGCCTGCTGGAAGAGGTCGCGGGCCTCGCCGAATGGCCGACCCCGATCCTGGGCGACATGGACCCGGCCTTCCTCGACCTGCCGCCCGAGGTGATCCGCACGTCTATGCGCACGCACCAGAAGTATTTCGCCGTCCGCATGCCGGGCGAGGCGGGGCTGGCGCCGCACTTCCTGGTCGTCGCCAACATCCAGGCCGCCGACGGCGGCAAGGAAATCGCGCTCGGCAACGCCAAGGTGCTGTCCTCGCGGCTGAGCGATGCGCGGTTCTTCTGGTCGGAAGACGTCAAGGACGGCTTCGAGCCCTGGCTGGAGAAGCTGAACGGCGTGACCTTCCACGCCAAACTGGGCACCATGGCCGAGCGGGTCGAGCGCATCGTCGCCCTGGCCCGGGAGATCGCACCGCTCGTTGGCGCCGACCCGGACAAGGCCGCTGAAGCCGCCCGCCTCGCCAAGGCCGACCTCGCCAGCCAGATGGTCGGCGAGTTCCCCGAGCTGCAGGGGATCATGGGCGGGTACTATGCGCGCAACCTCATTGCGTCCTTCGACACGCCGTCTTCGACGGCTGCTCAGGATGACGTGGGTGGGGCGCTCCAAAGTATACGTCATGGTGAGCAGCCACGCAGTGGCGTGTCGAACCACGCAACGCCTCTCGACGGCGAGATCGCCGACGCCATCCGCGACCACTACCGCCCGCAGGGCCCCGGCGACGCCGTGCCGACCGCGCCGCTGAGCGTGGCCGTGGCGCTGGCCGACAAGCTGGACACGCTGGTGGGCTTCTTCGCGATCGATGAGAAGCCGACGGGGAGCAAGGATCCCTATGCGCTGCGGCGGGCTGCGCTGGGCGTGATCCGGACTGTGCTGGAGAACCAAGCGCGGCTTCCGATGAGAGGCGTGCTCGCCGACTCGTTGTTTGGTCTCGTCCACAATCGCGGACGCGTCTTCTCCGTGAGTTGGCAGTTCGAGGACACGGGCGTCGCCACCACCGGCGTCGGTTCGTCCGCCGACCTGATGGCACCGCAAGCGAAGGGCTTGTTCCGCGAGAGCGACAGTGTGGAAGCGGCGGCGCCATCAGCGGTCGTCGCTGACGTGCTCGCCTTCTTCGCCGACCGCCTGAAGGTCGCCCTCAAAGACCAGGGCAAGCGCGGCGACCTCGTCGACGCGGTCTTCGCGCTCGGCGATGACGACCTCGTGCGCATCGTCGCCCGCGTCGAAGCTCTCACCACCTTCCTCGCCACCGAGGACGGTGTGAACCTGCTGCAGGGCTACAAGCGGGCCGCCAATATCCTCAAGGCCGAGGAGAAGAAGGGGCCGCTGCCCTCGGGCGAGCCCTCGCTCGTCAGCGAGCCGGCGGAGGAGGGCGCGCTGTTCGACGCGCTCGCCGCCCTGGGGCGGAAGCTGGACGCGGCCCTGGCCGCCGAGGACTTCACCGGCGCCATGACGGCCCTGGCCGCGCTGCGGGCGCCGGTCGACGCCTTCTTCGTCGGCGTGCTGGTCAACAGCGACGTTCCGGCGGAACGCGACAACCGCCTGCGGCTTCTGCAACAGGTTCAGAGCGCGATGGGCCTCGTGGCGGACTTCTCGCTGGTGACGGGGTAATACACCCCCACCCTCCGCTCATCCCGGCGAATGCCGGGACC
>JAUSPV010000284.1 GCA_030652755.1 Caulobacter sp.
CGTCCACGGCGAGTCGGCGGTGTCGGTGTGGAAGAACATCGCCTCCTTGGCCCGGGTGTAGTCGTCCCACTTGTCGAGCGAGGCGAGGTCGACCGGCGACAGCTTCCACTGCTTCAGCGGGTGGACCTTGCGCTCCTTGAAGCGCCGCCGCTGTTCCTCCTGGCTGACCGAGAACCAGAACTTGATCAGATGCGTGCCGCTGCGGGCGAGGTTGCGTTCGAACTCCGGCGCCTGGCGCAGGAACTCGACGTATTCGTCCTCGCCGCAGAACCCCATGACCCGCTCGACCCCGGCCCGGTTGTACCAGCTGCGGTCGAACATCACGATCTCGCCGGTGGTCGGCAGGTGCCGGACGTAGCGCTGAAAATACCACTGGCCGCGCTCGACATCGCTGGGCTTCTCAAGCGCCACCACGCGCGCGCCGCGCGGGTTGAGGTGTTCCATGAACCGCTTGATCGCCCCGCCCTTGCCGGCGGCGTCGCGCCCTTCGAACAGGATGATCACCCGCTGGTTTGAGTCCTTGACCCAGGCCTGGAGCTTGAGCAGTTCGGTCTGCAGCACGAACTTCTGCTGCTCGTAGTCCCGGCGCAGCATCTTGTAGCGATAGGGATAGGCGCCGCTGCGCCAGTCGGGGGCCAGCTCGTCGGCGGCATGCCGGGGCGTACGCGGCGCGCGCGGCATGCCCAGCGACTGGCGCAGCACGGCGGCGTCATCGGGCGAGGCGCCGGCGATCAGGGCCTCCACACCGGCCGGATCGTCGGCCTCCACGGCCTTCGCGGCCGCGATCTCCGCCTCCTGCACAGCCTCGGTCCGGGCGTCGGCGAGGCCCGTTTCCACGTTTGCCTGAACGTCGTCCTGCGCCATGCCTGTCCTCCGTGGCCTGAGCGACTGGCGCCCGTCGCCGAAGGCTAGGCCGAGCTTCGCGACCCCGAATTGACGTGGATCAACCGGGGGTGACGGCGTTCCGGGGCAGGGCCTCCCACTCGCGCCGCAGCATCGAGAACAGGTGCGACGAGTAGTAGACGCCGTCCCAATGCCTGTAGACCTCCCGCACCGTGCCCTCGTGCACGAAGCCCTCGCGGCGATAGACCCGCTCGGCCCGGGGATTGGCGCTGGAGACGTCCAGTTCGAACCGGTTGGCGGAGGTGTTCAGAAACACCCAGTCGATGAGCGCCGGCATCATCCGGCGGCTCAGGCCCGTGTCGGTCACCGAGGATCCAAGCCGTTTCAGCAGCACCACATCCGCCGGGTCGGTCAGCTTCGCCAGGATGGCGAAGGCGACCAGCCGGCCGTCCTCACGCCAGGCGAAGTAGCGGTAGTCGTCGGACGCCATATTGGCGGCGTGGGCCTCGGCGGAGAAGTTGCCGATGAACAGGGCGTAGTCGGGGATACGCTCGATCGCCATGATCGCCGGGATGTCCGACGGCGTGGCGGGTTCGAGCGACACCTCAGAGCCTCCGGCCGACCTTCTTGATGACGCCCGAAAAGGACATCATCGGATTGTCGCCGGTGAAGATCAGGCCGCGCACGAAGACCATCGACTTGCCGGCCTTGAGCACCTCGCCCGTGCATTCGACCAGGTCGCCGACGTGCGCCGGGCCGATGAACTCGCCACCGAGGCTGACGGTCACCGCGTGCGTGCCCTCCAGCTCCTTGGTCGCCAGCGAGAAAAGGCAGGCGTCGGCGAAGGTCATGACGCAGCCGCCATGCATGAAGCCGCCGCCGTTCATATGCCGGGCTTCCGCGCGGAAGGCGCAGCGGATCGAGCCGTCGGCTTCCTCCCGGTAGTAGAAGGGCCCCGACGCATTCTCGAACGGATCGCCGGCCCAGTAGCGCCAGCCGGCGAACTCGCCCTCGGTGATGGTGATCGGCCCGCTGGGAGCCTCGTTGCCGCCGTCCATGCGCACTCCATTCGTCTGGCATGGCTGATAGGCAGGGATCAGCGCGCCCGCAAGCGTCCTGGATCGCGCGGTTCGCGGCGGCCGCGACCGCCGGAGAATTCTCGTTGCCTGGTTGCAAGGGCGGCGGTGTTGATCGCCCGCGTGTGGCAAGGCGCTGAGTTTTGGTCGCTTTTCCGCGAGCGGCGTTCTCAGGGTTAGCCTCTGGTTAGCGAACTTTGGTGACTCTGCGTCAAACAACGGAGATCGCCGAATGGGTGCGCGCGAACAGAGCCCGACGAGGCTGGAGGCCAGCATGGGGGCGACGCTGGACGCGCTCGCCTGGGAGCTCGAGCACGCGGGGGACAAGTGCGTCCAGCTCGACACCGCGATCGGCCGGACCATGGCGTCGCTGCCCGCGGAGCATCGCGGTCTGCTGATCGAAGGCCTGCACACCATCGATATGCTGAGCCAGCATCTCAGCAACCTCACCGCCTTCGCCCGGGCGATCAGCGAGGACGCGCCGTCCACGATCCTGGCGCCCGTCGGTCGCGCGGTCGGCGGCATCACGCTGGGCGCGCTGGCCGAGCGGATGGCGATGACCTTCGGCATCGAGGATCCGAGCCAGTTCGCGGACGTCGTGGAGTCGGGCGAAGTCGAGTTCTTCTGAGGCGGCGGACGTCGAAGCGCTTCTAGAGTGGCGCCAGTCCGCGCTATAGGCGCGCCTGCCCGTGGAGTTAGACCCGTGACCACCTCGCCTATCGAAGACGCCATCATGGACCTGCTCGGCAAGGCGCCGGCCGGCAAGAGCATTGATCCGTCCGAGGCAGCCAAGCTGCTGCAGCCCGAACGCTGGCAGCGCATCCTGCCCCAGGTGCGGTCCACCGCCGTCGGCCTGGCGCGGCAGGGCAAACTGGTCATCACCCGCCACGGCAAGCCGGCCGACCCGGACAGCTTCAAGGGCGTCTACCGCCTGAAACTGCCCTGAGCGCCGCCCGGCCTTTTCTTCGCCCCTGCATCGCGGCAATCCTGCCCTCATGAACCGTCGCGCCTTCCTGCTGTCGGCGACAGCGCCCGTGCTGCTGGCCGCCTGCGCGCCGACCGTCCAGATGGCCGGAACGCCCGGCATGGACTTCATCGGGCCGAGGTTCGAGGACGAGGTCTTCGTCACCTTTGACGGCGCGCGGCTGGGCCTGACGCGCTGGACGCCGGACGGCACGGCGCGGGCGGTGGTCGTGGCGCTGCATGGCATGAACGACTACGCCAACGCCTTCCATTTCGCCGCGCCCGTGTGGGCGGAGGCGGGGATCGTCACCTACGCCTTTGACCAGCGCGGCTTTGGCCGGTCGCCCGCCCGGGGCGTCTGGGGCGGCGAGGCGCTGATGACCGAGGACCTGCGGACCTGCGTGGATGTCGTTCGGCGTCTGCATCCCGACCTGCCGATCACGGTGGTCGGTGAGAGCATGGGCGGGGCGGTTGCGATCAGCGCCTTCACCTCGCAGCGGCCGCCGCTGGCCCATCGGCTGGCCCTGCTGGCGCCGGCGGTCTGGGGCTGGTCGAGCCAGCCGCTGCCCTACAAGACCGCCCTGTGGTTCACCGCCCATCTGGCCGGCGAGACGGTGATCCGGCCGCCGCGCTGGGTGACCGACCGGGTGCAGCCCAGCGACAACCAGGAAGAGCTGATCGCCATGGGCCGCGACCGGCTGATGATCTGGGGCGCCCGCAACGACACCCTGTTCGGCCTCGTCGACCTGATGGAGAGCGCCTGGGCCGGCGTCGGGCGGCTGCAGGTCCCGACCGGCTACTTCTACGGCGCCAACGACGAGATCATTCCCAGGGAGCCGAGCCTCCAGGCCGCGCGACGGCTGAAGCCGTCGGACCGCTCCGCCTTGTACGCCGAGGGCTGGCACCTGCTCATCCGCGACCGCCAGCGCGAGCGGGTCATCGCCGATGTGCAGAGCTTCATCCTCGACCCCGAGGCGCCGTTTCCGTCGGAGCCTCCGATCATTCCGGGGGCGCCGACGCGCCGCAACGCCCCCGCCGTTTGAGGGTTGTGACGAGAGCCGCCGGGGCGTAAACGGCGCGCGCACGTTCTCTCCCCCAACGGCAAAGATTTCGGCATGACGCTGTTCGATTCTCCCGACTTCGCGAACCATGAAGGCGTGCACGCCTGTTTCGACGAAAAGTCCGGCCTGCGCACCATCATCGCCGTCCACTCCACGGCGCGGGGCCCGGCCGCCGGCGGCTGCCGCATGTGGCCCTACGCCAGCGCCGACGCGGCCCTGACCGACGCCCTGCGGCTGTCGCGGGCGATGTCCTACAAGAACGCCATGGCCGACATTCCGCTGGGGGGCGGCAAGGCGGTGATCATCGGAGACGCGCGCCGGGACAAGACGCCGGCCCTTTTCGAGGCGTTCGGCCGCGCGGTCGACAGCCTGGGCGGCCGCTACTGGACGGCCGAGGACGTCGGGGTCTCCCCCGCCGATCTGGCCCACGCCAGCCGCGCGACGAAGTATGTCGCCGGCCTGGAGGGCCACGCCGCCGCCTCCGGCGATCCCAGTCCGGTGACGGCCGAAGGCGTGTTCCGCGGCGTGCGGCTGTGCGTCGAGCGCGCCTATGACCGCGACCTGACCGGGGTGACGGTCGCCATCCAGGGCGTCGGCCACGTCGGCGCCTGGCTGGCCGACAAGCTGCACGCGGCCGGCGCCAGGCTGATCATCACCGACGTCAACGAGGCGGCGCTGGCCCAGGTCGCCGCCCGGACCGGCGCCCGGATCGTCGCGCCGGACGCCATCTTCGACGTCGAGGCCGAGGTGTTCGCCCCCTGCGCCCTCGGCGGGGCGATCAACGTCCACACCCTTGGCCGGCTGAAGGGCCGCGTCATCGCCGGCGCCGCCAACAACCAGCTGGCCACGCCGGAGATCGGCGCGCTGCTGTTCGAGCAGGGCCGCCTCTACGCGCCTGACTACGTGATCAACGGCGGCGGCATCATCAATGTCGCGGCCGAGATCCTCGGCATCGAGTCCGGGACCGCCTTCGACGGCGACTGGGTGGCGAGCAAGCTCGACCGCCTCACCGCGACTTTGGGCGAGGTGCTCGACCGTTCGCTGGCCGAGAAGCGCCCCAGCCACGAGGTCGCCGACGAGATGGCCAAGGCGCGGATCGCGGAGGCGGTGGCGCTGAGGGCGGCGGCATAGAGGCCGCGCGTCGCGAGAGTCTTCATTCCGGCGCCGTGGGGCGTCGGGCCGGCGTCTTGACGGGGCGACCAGGCGGTTCATCCATCCATCATGACCCCGTCGGGACGGGTGGGGGTCGACCGTGGAAAGCCGTGATAAAGCAGAGGCTTCGCCAGCCGGAATCTCACGGCCTGCGCCCGTCGGGATGCGGGGCGGCGCGGGATGCGAGGCCGGGAACGGCGCTTCGTCACCCGGAATGCGGGGGCGGATTGTCCTCGAAAGTCTCGCCTTGTCCCGACTCTATATGTCTCCAGAGTCTCGCGTCTTCAGCGTCCCACAAACTCCGCTCATCCGGGCGGACGGGAGGACAAGCGGAGAAATGGGGAGGGATGAGGTCAGCCAAGGGTTGGGGACAGACTTGAGACATCCCCCATATTCCGTCTCCCCGGCGACCCGAAGGGCGGCGCGGAGCGCCAACGCCGGGGTCCATACGGGGCAAGGGCTCCGGGCTTGTCGTGGATCCCGGCCTCCGCCGGGAAAACGGGGGATAGAGGCCTGACGACACCTGCCCTCAGGCCTTGATGGAATGGGAGCGCGAGCGGTCGCCCTGGTCAAGGACGGGTCCTGCGGACCCGCCGCGGAGCGGCCGGCGACGCCGGTCCTT
>JAUSPV010000302.1 GCA_030652755.1 Caulobacter sp.
GGACAGACGCGCGAAGCGCGTCAGGGTGGGGCAAAGGGTGGCCGCCTTCAGCGCCGGATGAAGATCGCTTCTTGCCCCACCCGTCTCGTCTCGCTTCGCTCGCCGATCCACCCTCCCCACAAGGGGGAGGGAGAGACGTGCTACGCCCTTCTTCGGACGCGCTCCGCCGCCGCCAGCTCGTCACCGGCCAGTCCGGGCACCATACGGAGAGGATGCGGGCCATGGTCGGCCTCCTCGTTCCACTCGAAAATCCAGGCCCCGGGACGACCGCCCCGGCACCGCTCCAGCGCCACGCTCCAGCGCGGCGGGCCCAGCCCCGGTTCGCCCGGCGGCGGGTGGCTGGCGGCGGAGCTGACCCGCCATCGCGTCGCCGCCGCCGAGCCGGTCGCGGCCTTGCGCGCGGCCCCTCCGAACGGCCGTCGCCGCAGGATCAGCCCCGTCGCGCCGTGTTTCTCGCAGGCCAGCTGCAGCCGGCGTCCGGCGGTCAGGTCGACGTCCCCGGTCTCGCCCAGCACGGCGGCGACGCCGGCCGAGCCCAGGGCGTCCTCCAGCGCCATCAGCGCCTGGGCCTCGTCCCGCACCCGCACCTGGATCAGCTTGCGGGCCGGGAACCCCAGGCTCTCCAGCCCGGGGGCGTAGAGGTCGTCGCGGCGCATCACCCAGATCACCGCCCCGGTCGCCGCCAGCGGCCGCGCCAGCATCGCGCCGAAGCCGGCCGCCGCGGCCCCGACCTCGGTCTCCATGCCCTCGGCGACGATCTCGTGCCAGCGCCCCAGCGGCAGCCCGCCGCCAGGCAGGCAGTCGTCCACGCGCGGATCGCCGAACGGCTGGACCAGGGATGGAGTCCGAGTCCCCGCTTCGAGAGCGGCGACCTGGTCTCTCAGGACCGCAAGACGCGCCGCGCGCGACCCGGACATGATGTTCTCCAATGTTCCACTTTTGTTCTCATCCGCCAGGGCGGGAGAGTCAAGCCGCAAGCTATGGCGGCCCCGCGAACGCCGCTAAGGTGGCCGCTTCGAACGACTGTATGACTTCAGGGATCGGACCATCGTGGCCTTCAAGCGCATCCTCATCGCCAACCGGGGCGAGATCGCCATCCGCATCGCCAGGGCGGCGGCCGACCTCGGGATCGCCGGCGTGGCGGTCTATGCGCAGGATGACGCCGCCGCGCCGCATGTGACGGCCGCCGACGAGGCCGTGGCCCTGAAGGGCGCGGGCCCGAAGGCCTATCTCGACATCGAGGGCGTGATCGCGGCGGCGAAGGCGGCGAAGTGCGACGCCATCCATCCGGGCTACGGCTTCCTGTCGGAGAACGCCGCCTTCGCCCGGGCCTGCGCGGCGGCGAAGATCGCCTTCATCGGCCCCTCGCCCGACGCGCTGGAAGCCTTTGGGGACAAGGCGAAGGCCCGGGCCATGGCGGCCAAGGTCAAAGTGCCGGTTCTGGCCGGAACGGGGGCCATCGACCTGGCCGGCGCCAAGGCCTTCTTCCGCAAGAACGGTCCGATGATGCTCAAGGCCGTGGCCGGCGGCGGCGGGCGCGGCATGCGGCTGGTGCGCACCGAGGCCGAGATCGAGTTCGCGCTGGCGGCCTGTTCCCGCGAGGCCCTGGCGGCGTTCGGGGACGGGGCCGTCTACGCCGAGTGGCTGGTCGAGGACGCCCGCCACATCGAGGTCCAGGTGGCCGCCGACGGCCGGGCCGTGGTGGCGGTCGGCGACCGCGACTGCTCGGTCCAGCGGCGCAACCAGAAGCTGGTCGAGATCGCCCCGGCGACCCTGCCCGACGCCCTGCGCAAGGCCCTGCACGAGGCGGCCGAGAAGCTGTGCGCGGCGGCCAAGTACAGGACCCTGGCGACCATCGAGTTCCTGGTCGACGGCAAGGGCGGCTTCGCCTTCATCGAGGCCAACGCCCGGCTGCAGGTCGAGCATACGATCACCGAGGAGGTCACCGGCGTCGACCTGGTCCGGGTCCAGATCGAGCTGGCGGCGGGCAAGACCCTGGCCCAGGTCGGCCTGACGAAAACCCCTGCCGTGCAAGGGTTCGCGGTGCAGGCGCGGGTCAACCTGGAGACCCTGACGGCCGACGGCGGCGCGCTGCCCGGCGGGGGGCTGATCACCGCCTACGAGCCGCCCAGCGGCCCGGGGGTGCGGGTCGACGGCGCGGGCTACGCCGGCTACGTCACCAGCCCCGCCTACGACAGCCTGCTGGCCAAGGTCATCGTGCGCGGCGCCACGCTGGAGCAGGCCTGCGCCCGCACCGGCCGGGCCCTCGCCGAGTTCAGGCTGGAGGGGGTCGACAGCAACGCCGACCTGCTGGGCGCGGTGCTCGCCGAGCCGGTGGTGACGGCCGGCGCGGCGACGACGAAGTTTCTCGAAACCAACCTCGCCGACCTGCTGGAGAAAGCCGGCCAGATTCAGCGAAAAGCGCCGCGAGTTTCGACGAAATCCGGCGAGAATCCTTCAAATCCGGCAAGTTCAGCGAAACCGGCCGAAATCCCGCAGCTTCCCGAAGACGGCACGGTCGCCATCACCGCGCCGCTGCAGGCCACCGTCGGCTCGGTGGAGGTCGCCGAGGGTGATCTGGTCCGCCCGGGCCAGACCGTCGCCGTGCTCGAGGCGATGAAGATGGAGCATGTCGTCACCGCCTCGGAGGGCGGCCGGGTGGTCCGCGTGCTGGCCGACAAGGGCGTCACCCTGCTCAAGGGGGCCCCGATCCTGATCCTCGAGCCCGTCGACGTGGCCGCGGGCGCGGAGGCCGCGGCCGCCGAGGTCGATCCCGACCACGTCCGCCCCGACCTGCAGGAGGTCATCGACCGCCACGCCTTCACCCTCGACGCCAACCGGCCCGAGGCGGTGGCGAAGCGGCGGCGCACCGGCCATCGCACGGCGCGGGAGAACCTGGACGACCTGCTCGATCCGGGCAGTTTCATCGAGTACGGCGCCCTGACCATCGCCGCCCAGCGTCGCCGCCGCACGCTGGAGGACCTGATCAAGGCCACCCCCGCCGACGGGCTGATCGCCGGCATCGGGGCGATCAACGGCCACCTGTTCACCCCGGACAAGGCCCGGGTCGCGGCGCTGAGCTACGACTTCACCGTGCTGGCCGGCACGCAAGGCCACATGAACCACAAGAAGACCGATCGGCTGCTGCATATCGTCGACGAGCAGAAGCTGCCGGTGGTCTGGTACGCCGAGGGCGGCGGCGGCCGGCCGGGCGACACCGACGGCACCGGCGTAGCGGGCCTGGACGTCACCACCTTCGGCAAGTTCGCGGCCCTGTCGGGCGAGGTGCCCAAGATCGCCATCGTCGCCGGCCGCTGCTTCGCCGGCAACGCGGCCATCGCGGGTCTGTCAGAGATCATCATCGCCACGAAGGATTCCAACCTCGGCATGGGCGGGCCCGCCATGATCGAGGGCGGCGGCCTTGGCGTCTTCAAGCCCGACGACATCGGCCCCAGCGAGGTGCAGTGGGCCAACGGCGTCATCGACATCCTGGCCGACGACGAGGCCCACGCCACGGCGCTGGCCAAACAGGCCCTGTCCAGCTTTCAGGGCCGGGTCGCCGACTGGACCGCCGCCGATCAGCGGGGCCTGCGCCGGTCGATCCCGGAGAACCGGCTGCGGGTCTATGACATCCGGCCGCTGATCGAGACCCTGGTCGATGACGGCTCGTTCCTGGAGCTGCGGCGCGGCTGGTCGCCGGGCATGATCACCGGCTTCGTGCGGATCGAGGGCCGGCCCATGGGCCTGATCGCCAATGACCCGCGCCACCTGGGCGGCGCCATCGACTGCGACGGGGCCGAGAAGGCCGCCCGCTTCCTGCAGCTGTGCGACGCCTTCGACCTGCCGGTGCTCAGCCTGTGCGACACCCCCGGATTCATGGTCGGGCCCGACAGCGAGGCGGCCGGCGCCGTGCGCCGTGTCAGTCGCATGTTCATCGCCGGGGCCAAGCTGGGCGTGCCGCTGTTCACCATCGTGCTGCGCAAGGGCTACGGCCTGGGCGCCCAGGCCATGGCCGGCGGCGGCTTCCACGCCCCGGTGTTCATCGCCTCATGGCCGACCGGCGAGTTCGGCGGCATGGGCCTCGAGGGCGCCGTGCGCCTCGGCTACTCCAAGGAGCTGGCCGCCGAGACCGACCCGGAGAAGAACAAGGCCCTGTTCGAGCAGCTTGTCGGCCGCCTCTACGCCGCCGGCAAGGCGACCAGCATGGCCGCCGCGCTGGAGATCGACGCCGTCATCGACCCCGCCGAGACCCGCCGCTGGGTCGTACGGGGGCTGGACAGCTGCCCGGCGCGGACCCGGCCCGCGCGGCGGTGGGTGGATGCGTGGTGATGGGGACTGCTTCCGGCATCGCCGGTAGCTGTCCCCGACCTTTGTGCTCCGCACCCAAACCGTCATCGTCGGACTTGTTCCGACGACCCATGCGTGGTGAGCGCGACCAAGAG
>JAUSPV010000309.1 GCA_030652755.1 Caulobacter sp.
AGAAGGCGGGCGCACGGCATTGGCTGGGTCCCGGATCGGCTGCGCCGTCCGGGATGACACTCGGAGTGATTCATGATCCGCGCCGCTTGTCTCGCCTTGGCTCTGACGGCCGCCACGCCCGCTCTCGCCGCCACGCCTGAAGAGGACATCGCCGCCGTCCTCGACCAGCTGCACGCCGCCGCCGCCAAGGCCGACGGTCCGGCCTATTTCGCGCTCTATGCGCCGGACGCGGTGTTCCTCGGCACCGATGTCACCGAGCGCTGGACGATCCCCGCCTTCCGCGCCTATGCGCAACCCTTCTTCGACAAGGGCCAGGGCTGGACCTACGCCGCCCGCCAGCGGCAGGTGACCATCGCGCCGATCGACTGCCGCTGCGTGGCCTGGTTCGACGAGGTGCTGGACAGCCAGTCCTACGGCACGGCGCGGGGCACGGGGACGCTGCTGCTGACGCCGCAAGGCTGGCGGGTCAGCCAGTACGCCCTGACCTTCCCGATCCCCAACGACGTCGCCGACGAGGTGATCGCCCGGATCAAGGCCTTCGAGGCGGCGAAGAAGTAGGGATCGCCCTGCGTGCTTCGACACGCGCCTGCGGCGCTGCTCAGCATGACGTGGGCCTTCTGACTACGTCATCCTGAGCAGCCGCGAAGCGGCGTGTCGAAGGACGCAACGCGCCGCCTCAGCGCACCGGCGCGCAGGCCAGGCGCAGGCTGCGCAGGGTCCGGAGCGCATCAGCGGCCTCGTCTTCCGAAGTCAGCCGCAAGCTCAAGCCTTCGATCCCGCCGGCGTCGCCGCTGAAGCGGGCGCGCAGCGACACGGTCATCCCGGCCCGGCCGGCGTCGAAATCGAGGTCCGCCGCCGCCCAGTCGATAGTCGGCGTCCGCATCCGTTCGTCGTCCAGCCGCAGTGCGATACTGGAGACGCAGGCCTCGCCGCCCCAGCTGTCCAGGGTCGCGCGCCGCTCCCCCAGCGGCGTCACGGCCACGACCCTGGCCCCGGCGGTCAGCCGGGCCAGCGATGCATGTTCGCCCGCCGGGGCCAGTGGCAGGAACAGCGCGATGGGCAGCAGGACGGACGCGATCACAAGGCAACCCTCGCCGGAACAGATCAGGTACGCTATCTCATCCCCATGGAATGGGAAGACGACGCCTTTGTGCTGTCGGCGCGGGCGCACGGGGAGACCGGCGCCATCGTTGATCTGCTGACCGAGCGGCACGGGCGGTTCGCCGCCCATGTGGCCGGCGGGGCCTCGCGGCGGATGAAGCCGTTCCTGCAGGCCGGGGCCCGGGTGCGGGCCGACTATCGCGCACGGGTGGAGGCCCAGCTCGGCGCGGCGCTGCTGGAGCCGGTGGGCGAGGGGCCCTCGGCCCTGTTCGACGATCCGCTGGCGCTCAGCGGCCTGGCCGCCGCCGCCGCCGTGGCCGCGGGCGCGCTACCCGAGCGCGAACCGCATCCGGGCGCCTTCCTGGCCTTCGAGGCGCTGACCAACGCCTTCGCCCTGACCGACATCTGGCCGGCGGTCTTCGTACGCTTCGAGGCCGGACTGCTGGAGGAGCTCGGCTTCGGGCTGGACCTGACGAAGTGCGCCTCGACCGGCGTGGTCGACGACCTGGTCTGGGTCAGTCCGCGCACGGGCCGGGCGGTAAGCCGCGCGGCGGGCGAGCCCTACGCCGACCGCCTGCTGCCGCTGCCAGGCTTCCTGCTGTCGTCGCAGGGCGGCCTGCGGGACGGCGATGTGCGCGCCGGATTCGACCTGACCGGACACTTCCTCGAGCAGTTCGTGTTCGGCCCGTTGAACCGGCCTTTGCCGCCGGCCCGGGTGTGGCTGCTCGACAAGCTGGCCGACGCGGGGCGGCTCTGACTCCTTCACCGGGGACACGGGCTTCGGCAGGGTAGGCCATGGGTCTGCTGGCGCCGTGTGGTAGTTGCCTGCTCGGCAAGGTTGTCGGAAACGTGCTTCAATAGCTGAAGCGGACAGCCTTTTTGGGGGAACGATGAGTTGGTTTGGAAAAGGCAAGGCGGTCGATCCGCTGGATGTCGATAGGATCAAGGACAAGGCGACGTTCCTAGCCCTTATGAAGGCCTTGCGGGCTGACCTTAATGATCAGCCTGAAGGCTGGGAAAATCCCGAACTGCCAGCCTTCCTCGAGGCCATGGAGGCCTGGACCACCGATTCACGGTTCGACCGTTCAGCTAATCCATGGCGCCATGCCGCCGAGCTGCTGAGGGCGGCTCGGGGTTACGAGTAGGCCTTGCGTCCTTCGACACGCCGCTTCGCGGCTGCTCAGGATGACTGAGTAAGAAGGCTACCCTCCATAGTCATGCTGAGCAGCGCCGCAGGCGCGTGTCGAAGCACGCACGGCCTAACGGTGCAGCGACAACGCCGCCGCACCCTTGCTAGAACAAGACCCGAACCACCACTCCCGATTCGAGCATGACCCTGCAAACCCCTCCGCCGGGTGACGGCGACCGTATTCTGGACGAGCCGCTGACCGAGGCGTTGTCGCGGCGCTACCTCGCCTACGCCCTGTCGACGATCAGCTCGCGGGCGCTGCCCGACGTGCGCGATGGCCTCAAGCCCGTGCACCGGCGGCTGATGTACGCCATGAGCAACATGCGGCTGAACCCCGAGGCCGCGGCGCGCAAATGCGCCAAGGTGGTCGGGGAGGTGATGGGCAACTTCCACCCGCACGGCGACCAGTCGATCTATGACGCCCTGGTCCGCCTCGCCCAGGACTTCTCCCAGCGCTACATGCTGATCGAGGGCCAGGGGAACTTCGGCAACATCGACGGCGATAACCCCGCCGCCATGCGCTACACCGAATGCAAGATGACGGCGGCGGCGATGCTGCTGCTGGACGGCATCGACGAGGACGCGGTCGACTTCCGGCCCACCTACGACGGCCAGGACGAAGAGCCGGTCGTGCTGCCCTCGGGCTTCCCCAACCTGCTGGCCAACGGCTCAAGCGGCATCGCCGTGGGCATGGCCACCTCGATCCCGCCCCATAACGCCGGCGAGCTGATCGACGCCTGCCTGCTGCTGCTCAAGACCCCGACCGCGACGACGGCCGATCTGATGGCGCACGTCAAAGGGCCCGATTTCCCGACCGGCGGCATCATCGTCGAGTCGCTGGCCTCGATGCTGGAGACCTACGAGACCGGCCGGGGCGGGGTTCGCACCCGCTCGCGCTGGTTCAAGGAGGAGCAGTCGCGCGGCGGCTGGCAGATCGTCGTCACCGAGATTCCGTATCAGGTGAAGAAGTCCGATCTGGTCGAGGCCCTGGCCGAGCTGATCGAGAACAAGAAGGCCCCGCTGCTGGGCGACGTGCGCGACGAGAGCGCCGAGGACGTCCGGCTGGTGCTGGAACCCAAGAGCCGCACCGTCGAGCCCGAGATGCTGATGGAGAGCCTGTTCCGGCTCTCGGACCTGGAGGTGCGCTTCTCGGTCAACATGAACGTGCTGGACGCGCGCGGCACGCCCGGCGTCATGGGACTGAAGGCCTGCCTGCAGCACTTCCTGGCCCACCGGCGCGAGGTGCTGATCCGCCGGGCGCGGTTCCGGCTGGGCAAGATCGAGGCCCGGCTACACATCCTCGACGGCCTGCTGGTCGCCTATCTGAACCTCGATGAGGTCATCCGCATCGTCCGCTACGAGGACGAGCCGAAACAGAAGCTGATCGCCGCCTTCGCGCTTAGCGACCTGCAGGCCGACGCCATCCTCAACACCCGCCTGCGCCAGCTGGCCAAGCTGGAAGAGATGGAGCTGCGCCGCGAGCATGCCGAGCTGGCCGAGGAGCGCGACGGCATCCAGGCCATGCTGGCCAACGACGCCCTGCAGTGGAAGCTGGTCGGGCAGGGGCTCAAGGATGTCCAGAAGGTGCTCGGCCAGGCGACCACCGTCGGCAAACGCCGCAGCGACTTCGCCGACGCCCCGTCGAGCTCGGCCGACGTCTCGGTCGAGGCCTTCGTGGTCCGCGAGCCGATCACCGTCATCCTGTCGGAGAAGGGCTGGATCCGCGCCGCCAAGGGCAAGGTCGAGGATCCGTCCGAACTGAAGTTCAAGGAAGGCGACAAGCTGGGCTTCATTGTTCCAGCGGAAACAACGGACAAGCTGCTTATCTTCGCGTCGGATGGCCGATTCTTCACCGTCGATTGCAGCAAGCTTCCCAGCGCCCGCGGCCACGGCGAGCCGCTGCGGCTGATGGTCGATATCGACGACAAGGTGAAGCTGATCGACGTTTTCCCGCACAAGCCGGGGCGCAAGCGGTTCCTGGCCAGCAAGGCCGGCTACGGCTTCATCCTGCCCGAGGACGAGGCCCTGGCCTTCCGTCGGGCCGGCAAGCAGGTGCTGAACGGCGACGCCCTGGTGTCGCTGGAGGCCGTCGGCGACCGCGTGGCCGTGGTCGGCGACAACGGCAAGATCCTGATCTTCGCCATGGACGAACTGCCCGAAATGCCGCGCGGCAAAGGCGTCAAGCTGCAGAGCTACCGCGAGGGCGGCCTGCGCGACGCCGTGGCCTTCGACAGCGCCGTCGGCGCCGGCTGGATCGACGCCGCCGGCCGCACCCGCGACTGGCCCGACTGGCAGGGCTGGGTCGGCAAACGCTCCGGCGCCGGCAAGCTGGCCCCCAAGGGCTTCCCGGCCAGCAAGCGGTTCCGGCCGCGGTAGAATTGCCGAGGATTGAGGCGTCTGTCCTCTCCCTGTCGGGTGAGGACGACCGGTCGGAACGCATTCAAGCGGCGCGGGATCACGCGTCCGTGTGTGGGGCGCTTCGCCGCGCGACTCCCGCCGCGCTTGAATGCGCCTGCGAAGCGGCCACATATCCGTAACAAGACCGGTCCTCCGGGGACCGGAGCGCGGCGCCGATCCCGGGCCGCGCCAAGGAGATTGGTATGACCGACATCCGTACGCTTCCGGTGTTGCCGCTTCGGGACATCGTGGTGTTTCCCCATATGGTCGTTCCCCTGTTCGTGGGGCGCGACAAATCGGTGCGCGCCCTCGAAGAGGTGATGAAGGGCGACAAGCAGATCCTGCTGGCCACCCAGAAGAACTCGGCCGACGACGATCCGGCCACCGACGACATCTACGACGTCGGCGTGATCGCCACGGTGCTGCAGCTGCTCAAGCTGCCGGACGGCACGGTGAAGGTGCTGGTCGAGGGCAAGGACCGCGCCGCCGTGGTCAAATTCACCGGCCGCGAGGACTACTACGAGGCCGAGACCGCGATCATCGACGAGGACGACGGCGAGGCGCACGAGGCCGAGGCCCTGTCGCGCGCCGTGGCCGAGCAGTTCGAGAACTACGTCAAGCTCAACAAGAAGATCCCGCCCGAGGCCCTGGCCTCGATCCCGCAGATCGCCGAGCCCGGCAAGCTGGCCGACTCGATCGCCGCCCACCTGTCGGTGAAGATCGCCGACAAGCAGCAGCTGCTGGAAATCTTCGACATCGTGAAGCGCCTGGAGAAGGTCTTCGCGCTGATGGAAGGCGAGATCAGCGTCCTGCAGGTCGAGAAGAAAATCCGCTCGCGCGTCAAGCGCCAGATGGAGAAGACCCAGCGCGAGTACTATCTCAACGAGCAGATGAAGGCGATCCAGCGCGAGCTGGGCGATCAGGACGACGGTCGCGACGAACTCATCGAACTCGAGAAGCGCATCAAGAAGACCCGGCTCTCCAAGGAAGCCCGCACCAAGGCCGAGGCGGAGCTGAAGAAGCTGCGCAACATGAGCCCGATGTCGGCCGAGAGCACGGTGGTGCGCAACTACCTCGACTGGGTGCTGTCCATTCCCTGGGGCAAGGCCAAGCCCAAGAAGATCGACCTGGTGAAGGCCGAGGCGATCCTTGAGGAGGACCACTACGGGCTGGAGAAGGTCAAGGAGCGCATCCTTGAGTACCTGGCCGTCCAGGCCCGGACCGGCTCGCTGAAGGGGCCGATCCTCTGCCTCGTCGGCCCTCCGGGCGTCGGCAAGACCTCGCTGGCCAAGTCGATCGCCAAGGCCACCGGCCGGGAATACATCCGAATGTCGCTGGGCGGCGTGCGCGACGAGGCCGAGAT
>JAUSPV010000265.1 GCA_030652755.1 Caulobacter sp.
CGGCGATAAGGTGAAGGCTGCCGGCTGAACCGGCAAGCGCGATCTCCCTCCCCCTTATGGGGAGGGAGGATCGGCGAGCGCAGCGAGACGAGACGGGTGGGGCAAGCAGCGATCCTCACCGGACGTCGAAGTCGACCATTACTTGCCCCACCCTGGCCGCTTCGCGGCCTGTCCCTCCCCATAAAGGGGAGGGAGGGCAGCGCCCCCTCACTACCCCCGCCCGACTCCCCTATATTCCCCCCGTGACCTCGCCCCCCGACACAGCCCCAGCCCTGACCGGCGCCGCCCTGATCGCCGACCATGCCCGGCGGCTGCCGGACGCGCCGGGCGTGTACCGGATGATCGGCGAGGGCGGCGAGGTGCTCTATGTCGGCAAGGCCCGCTCGCTGAAGAAGCGGGTGATCCAGTACGCCCAGGGGCGCTTCCACACCAACCGCATCGCCCACATGGTCGACCTGACCCGGGCCATGGAGTTTGTCTCGACGCGAACCGAGACCGACGCCCTGCTGCTCGAGATCAACCTGATCAAGCAGATGAAGCCGCGCTTCAACGTGCTGCTGCGCGACGACAAGAGCTTCCCCGAGATCGTCATCCGCCGCGAGCACCCGGCCGCCCAGCTGCGCAAGCATCGCGGGGCGCACACCATCAAGGGCGACTATTTCGGGCCGTTCGCCAGCGCCGGCGCGGTGAACCGCACGCTGAACACCCTGCAGAAGGCCTTCCTGCTGCGGTCCTGTTCCGACAGCGTCTACGAGAGCCGCACCCGGCCCTGCATGCTGCACCAGATCCGCCGCTGCGCCGCGCCCTGCACCGGGCTGATCGCGCTGGACGACTATGCCAGGCTGGTCGAGGAGGCCGAGGCTTTCCTGCGCGGCAAGAGCCGGGCGGTGATGGCGCGGATGTCGAGCGAGATGCAGGCGGCCTCCGACGACCTGGAGTTCGAGCGCGCCGCCCGGCTGCGGGACCGTATCCGCGCCCTGTCGGCGGTCAGCCAGGAGACCCAGGTCAATCCCGAGACGGTCGACGAGGCCGACGTCTTCGCGCTGTTCGCCGAGGGCGGCCAGGCCTGCGTCCAGGTGTTCTTCTTCCGGGCCGGCCAGAACTGGGGCAACCGCGCCTACTTCCCCCGGGTCGACAAGTCCGACTCCGACGCCGAGGTGATGAGCGCCTTCCTCGGCCAGTTCTACGACGACCGGCCCATCCCGCGGCAGATCCTGGTCAATGTCCGGCCGCACGAGCATGAGCTGCTCGGCGAGGCCTTCGGCATGAAGGCCGGTCGCCGGGTCGAGATCGCCCTTCCGCGACGCGGCGAGAAGAAGGGCCTGGTCGAGCAGGCGACGCTGAACGCCCGCGAGGCGCTGGGCCGGCGCATGGCCGAGGGCTCCGCGCAAGGCAAGCTGCTTGCCGGCGTCGCCGAGGCCTTCGGGCTGGAGGCCAGCCCTGAGCGGATCGAGGTCTACGACAACAGCCACATCATGGGCACCAACGCCGTCGGCGGCATGGTCGTGGCCGGACCAGAGGGCTTCCAGAAGAACCAGTACCGAAAGTTCAACATCAAGGGGACCGAGCTCACCCCCGGCGACGACTACGGCATGATGAAGGAGGTGCTGCGCCGCCGCTTCGCCCGCCTGGTCAAGGAAGAGGAAGGGGGCGACGACAGCGCCCGCCCCGACCTGGTCCTGATCGACGGCGGCAAGGGCCAGCTGGACGCGGTGCTGGAGGTGATGGCCGACCTGGGCGTCGACGACATCGCCGTGGTCGGGGTCGCCAAGGGGCCGGACCGCGACGCGGGGCTGGAGCGGTTCTTCATGCCGGGCAAGACGCCCTTCATGCTCGAGCCCAAGAGCCCGGTGCTCTACTACCTGCAGCGGCTGCGCGACGAGGCCCACCGCTTCGCCATCGGCACCCACCGGGCCAAGCGTTCGGCGGAAATGAAGCGCAATCCGCTCGACGAGATCGACGGCGTCGGCCCCGGCCGCAAGAAGGCGCTGCTTCACGCCTTCGGCTCGGCCCGCGAGGTCGGCAAGGCCTCGGTCGACGATCTGATGAAGGTCGACGGCGTCAGCGGACCGCTGGCGCAGCGCATCCACGACTTTTTCCGCAAGTGACGCGTTCAGACGCTATGGTGCGCTCATGAAATCGCTTCCCAACCTGATCACCGGCCTGCGGCTGGTTCTGACGCTGTTCGTGTTCCTGGCCCTGATCGGGCTGATGCCGGTGTCGCCGGTCTATCGCTGGGCGATGGTCTCGGCGCAGGAACCGGCGGCCATCCAGCAGGCCCTCTACTTCTTCGCCTTCTGGGGCTTCCTCATCGCGGCCGTCACGGACTTCCTCGATGGCTGGATAGCGCGCCGCTTCGACGCGACCAGCACGCTCGGCGCCATCCTCGACCCGATCGCCGACAAGGTGCTGGTGGCCGGGATGGTCGTGGGCATCGCGGCGCTGGGCAACTGGATCGTCGCCCTGGCCGGCGGCCTGATCCTGTTCCGCGAGTTCTCGGTCAGCGCCCTGCGCGAGACCCTGGCGCCGAAGGGGCTGAAGCTGCCGGTGACCACGCTCGCCAAGTGGAAGACGACGCTGCAGCTGGTTGCGCTGGCGGCCGAGCTGTTCGTGTTCGGCTGGCGGGCCTGGGGCCTGCCGGAGGATCCCGATCTGATCGGCCGGGCCTTCATGACCGCCCACGGCGTGCTGGCGCTGGCCACGGTGGTCACCGTCTGGACCGGCGTCGAGTACGCCCTTGCGGCCCGCAAGGCGCTGAAGGCCTGACTTTGGCCGCAGAACGCGGGTCAGGGTTACGCGATGGCGGTGATCGTGCCATGATCAGCCGCGTAAACCTTGGTGAAAACGGTGCTGACTTCCCTCGCCATGACGCTGGCGCTGCTCGCGCAGGACAACCCGGCCGTGCTGCAGTCCTGCGTGTTCGAGGACACCGGCTGGGTTTGCCGCTATCGCACCGAGGAAAGCGCGGTAGAGCTGGTGCCGCCCACCGTCGCGCCCCGGCTGCCCTACCCAAGGTCGAAGCCAGAGGCCACGCTTACAAGAGAAGAGACACGCCAGGCCAAGCTGATCCGGCGCTGCGCCGACGCATCCTGGATGTCACTGTGCACGCCCGGCGACCGCAAGGAGGCCAGGGAGCTCAAGGCGGCGGCAGAAGCTAGCGCGATGCTGCGCCTGAGGGTGACCACCCTGGTCGCCGACGGCCGCTGCCCTGACGCGGTCGGCGCCGCGCTGCAGGGCGGCGACCTGGCGCTGGCCCGGGAAATCCGTGAATTCTGCGCGGTGGACAAGGCAACCGAGAAGACGCCGGACCCGGTTGCGGAGAAGGCGGCAGAGAAGAAGTAGCCTTCGAAACAGGCGCGGGCGTCCGCGCCACATTCACCGCACCCGAAACAACAAGGCCCGCGCCGGTTCACACCGGCGCGGGCCTGTTTCGTCTGGTCGCCTGGCCCCGGAGGGCCTGGTCAGCCTACCTGCAGTCCGTGCTGCCGTCGGGGCAGCCCTCGAAGTGGACTTGCGGCGGCTCGACCGTCACGCGCGACGGCTTCACGCGAACGTCGGGCGCCCGGATGTAGATCTGGACCGGCTCGACGCGGATGGGGGGCGCTTCGACGTAGATCGGCGGACCCTTGACGTCGATACGGCCGGACGGAACCGAGACCGGCGGCGAGGTGATGTAGATGCCGGGACCGCCGGAGGCGCTGACGCTCCAGGCCGGGCCTCCGGTGTAGAACGGGCGGTGGACCCGACACGGGCAATTGGGATCGTCAGGGTGCGGCGACTCGGTGCAGCCGTGCCAGGGAGCCGGCGGACCCGGATGCGGTCCCGGGGGCGGTCCCCCCGCCATCGCGCCACCCGCTCCGGCGCTGGCCAGCAAGGCGGTCGACACCGCCATCATGAACTTGCGCATATCCCGCCTCCGATTGGTCCGCGAAGGAACCTGAACAGTGCCCCCAGAGCACTCAACGAACATGGTTAGTCGAGGGTCGCAACACTGGCAAGCGCTCGTTAACCATTGGCGTTCGGCGTTCGCCCTTCACGCGAATTCTGTCCGTGTGGCGCGAATTCAGCGGGCAGGGATGATCGGTCGGCGGGCGCTATTCGGCGGCGATCAGGGTGACCTCCGGCGGAGCGACCTCCGCCGGCTCGACGACATCGGGGTCCGAAGGGCCGTGCAGGAGCCAGTCCGATCCGGCCCCCTCCGACCGCTCGCCGCGCATCAGGATCGCGATGAGCACGGGGCCAACGCTGCGCAGAACCATGATCGCCTCCGGGACTCGATGCCGGAGTTGAGAGTGACTCGCAATTGTGGCCGGCGCAAGACTGCTCTTCGCGGGCCGTCGATCAGCTCATCGGGTTGGCGGGCGGCGGCGGATCGCCGGGCAGCGGGATGAACTCATCGTGGTCCAGGTCCGGCAGCTTCATCCGGCCGGCGCGCCAGTCGGCCTTGGCCTGCTCGATCCGGTCCTTGCTCGAGGAGACGAAGTTCCACTCGATGAAGCGCGGTCCGATCGGCTCGCCGCCCAGCAGCATCACCGTCGACGCCTCCAGGGCGGTGAAGGTGATGGTGTCGCCGGCCGCGAAGACGGCCATCTGGCCGGTGCGCAGGGTCTGGCCATCGACCTCGACGCTGCCCTTGGCCACATAGGCGGCGCGCTCGGGATACTCGGCGGGCAGGGCGGCGCGGGTTCCGGCCGCCAGCTCCCAGTGGACATAGAAGGTTGGCGAGAACACCGGCACCTTCGCCTCGGCGCCGAAGGCCTTGCCGGCGATCAGGCGGGCCTTGAGGCCGTCGGCCTCGTAGAAGGGCAGGTCGTCGGCGCCCTCATGGTGCGAGAAGGCCGGCGTGGTCTCCTCATGCTCGACCGGCAGGGCCAGCCAGGTCTGGATGCCGTCCATCGGCCCGCCGTCGCGGCGCAGGTCCTCGAACCGTTCGGAATGGGTGATGCCGCTGCCGGCGGTCATCCAGTTGACCTCGCCGGGCCGGATGACGATGTCGGAACCGACGCTGTCCCTGTGGGTCATCGCCCCCTCGAACAGGTAGCTCAAGGTGGACAGGCCGATGTGCGGGTGCGGCCGCACGTCCACCTCTCGGCCGAAGCCGGGCTGGAACCGGGCCGGGCCCATGTGGTCGAAGAAGATGAACGGACCGACCGTCCGCCGCGCGGGCCAGGGCAGCACCCGCCCCACTTCGAACCCGCCCAGATCCTTGCGCCGCTGGTCGATGACGAGGTCGATCATGGCAGGGCTCCGGGCGGCGGCAATCACGGACTATGGCGTGGCAGGCTACGGGGCGTAATGGAACCCTAGCCGTGCGGGCTGACATAGGGGCTGACCATGCCCAGCGGGACCGCCGTCGTGTTCTTGACGCCGCGGATGACGATCCGGCTCTCGATGTTGGACACCAGGCCCAGCGACAGGATCTTGTCGCGCAGGAAGTCGTCGAAGGCGTGCATGTCCCGGGTGACGATGCGCAGCTCGTAGTCGGCCGCGCCGGTCACCGTGGCGCACTGGGTGACTTCCGCCCATTTCACGACGTTGGACTCGAACAGTTCGAGATTCTCCTTGGTCGGCAGGGAGAGCTTGACGGTGCAGTAGACCTCGAAACGCAGGCCCAGCTGCTCGCGGTCCAGGATCGTCACCCGGCGCTGGATGATGCCGGCGTCCTCGAGCCGCTTGATCCGGCGCCAGCAGGGGCTGGACGACAGGCCGACGCGCTCGGCGATTTCGGCGACGGACAGGCTGGCGTCGTGCTGGATGAGATCGAGAATCTTTGCGTCAACCGCGTCTAGCTGCTCGGACAAACCTTTTTCCCCCAATTGGCCATTACGCGCCCCGATCGTGCCGAACGCCCCTGTGAAAGGGGCACGGCTTTGGCAAGCAATTTCGCCGTGCTTATATGATCTTGCAAGCCGAAGAACGACCGCCAAGGGAAAGATTTTTCAATGCGGCACCAGGAAGTGACGCTAGACGACAAATATCTTCTCGAAGACGGCCGCGCGTTCATAACCGGCGTGCAGGCTCTGATCCGGGTGATGCTCGACCGTCGACGCCTCGACGAACGCGACGGCCTGAATACGGCCGGCTACATTTCAGGCTATCGCGGATCGCCGCTGGGCGGTCTCGACCAGCAGGCGGCGCGGGCCGGCAAGCTGCTCAAGGGTCATGAGATCGTCTTCCAGGAGGGCCTCAACGAGGACCTGGCCGCCACCGCGGTCTGGGGCAGCCAGCAGGCCAACCTGTTCCCGGGCGCGAAGTACGATGGCGTCAGCGCCATGTGGTACGGCAAGGCGCCGGGCGTCGACCGCACCGGCGACGTGTTCAAGCACGCCAACTTCGCCGGCGTGATGCCCAGGGGCGGCGTTCTGGCCGTGGCCGGCGACGACCACAACTGCAAGTCCTCGACCCTGCCCAGCCAGTCGGAGTTCGCCTTCCAGGACTTCGAGATGCCGGTGCTGTCGCCGGCTGACGTCCAGGAGGTGCTCGACTACGGCATCCTCGGCCTCTCCATGTCGCGCTTCAGCGGCCTGTGGGTCGGGCTGATCGCGCTCGCCGACACCATGGACAGCGGCGTGACGATCGACGTGTCGCTGGACCGCCACAAGGTGGTGATCCCGGACAACGTCCCGATGCCGCCGGGCGGGCTGCACATCCGGACCAAGGACCAGCCGCTGGAGAAGGAGACCCGTCTCCGCAACCACAAGCTCCCGGCCGCCCTGGCTTTCGCCCGCGCCAACACCATCGACCGCGTCGTGCTGGCCTCGCCGCGCCCGCGCCTGGGCATCGTCTGCCAGGGCCAGGCCTACAAGGATGTGCTGGAAGCCTTCCAGGCCATGGGCATCACCCTGGACGAGGCCGCCGCCCTCGGCGTCTCGATCTACAAGGTCGGCATGCCATGGCCGCTGGAGCCGCAGGGCCTGCGCGCCTTCGCCGCCGGCCTCGAGACCCTGATGGTCATCGAGCACAAGCGGGCGCTGATCGAGCCCCAGGCCCGCGCCGCCCTCTACGACCTGCCGGCCCACGCCCGTCCGACCGTCATCGGCAAGAAGGACGAGAACGGCCAGCCGCTGATGGAAGACACCGGCTCGCTGTCGGTCGCCGCCATCGCGCTCGACCTCTACGACCGTCTGCCGGCCGGTCCGCACAAGGAACGGGCCCAAGGCTACATCGACCGGGTGTCCGCCTCGGGCGTCGCCGCCGTCAGCCTGGCCGCCGACCAGCAGCGCAAGCCGTTCTTCTGCTCGGGCTGCCCGCACAACACCTCGACCCGCGTGCCGGAAGGCTCCCGCGCCCTGGCCGGCATAGGCTGCCACTACATGGCCAGCTTCAACGACCCGTCGACCGACCTCAACACCCACATGGGCGGCGAGGGTCTGACCTGGGTCGGCGCGGCGCCGTTCACGACCGAGAAGCACGTCTTCCAGAACCTGGGCGACGGCACCTACAACCACTCCGGCTCGCTGGCGATCCGGGGCGCGATCGCGGCCAGGGCCAACATCACCTACAAGCTGCTGTTCAACGACGCGGTGGCCATGACCGGGGGCCAGGCGGCCGAAAGCGGCTTCACCCCGGCCCAGATCACCCGCCAGCTGGCGGCCGAGGGCGTGAAGAAGACCGTCATCGTCGTCGACGACGTCGCCCGCTACGAGGCGGTCAAGGATCTGGCGCCCGGCGTCGAGGTTCACCCGCGCGGCGACCTGATGAAGGTCCAGCGCCAGCTGCGCGAGACCGAGGGCGTCACCGTCCTGCTTTACGACCAGACCTGCGCCACCGAGAAGC
>JAUSPV010000266.1 GCA_030652755.1 Caulobacter sp.
GCCTCGCGGAGCGAGGTCGGAGGGGCCGGCGCGGGGGTGTCAGGATCGGGCGCTGTGCACGGCGGTCAGCCTTCCCGCGCCCGCGCTACCCCACCACCATGCTCCGCAGGGTCCCCCTTCCCGCGAGCGGGGAGGACTGGCGCGCTTCCTTCCTTCGGGAAGGGAGCAACCCTTCGATCTCATGGATGTCAGCGTGCCGGCCGGTTCAGGTCAGTCCGCCGACGTGGGCCCTGCGGGCCATCGCCTCCGGCGACGCGAAGCGCCCTTGAGTGACCTGAACCGACCGGCGATCGTCTCGCCATGAGATGAAGGGCGGGGTGGGGCTAGCCCGACCGGTACCGACCCCAAGCCTCCTCGAAGGTCGTGCTGTCGATCCGCGTCAGGGTGGTTGCTTCGCCGTCGTCGGTGGCGGCAGGCGCGGCGCCAACCGCGCGCATTTCCTTGGTTAGCTCAAGGAAGTCACCTTCGACGAAGCTCCCAATCCCGCAGAGGTCTTTCTCGCGCCCGGAGTAGTCGTCCAGGCGTTCTGCCGAGCCGGATCCGTTGGCGAACACGTCTATGATGCGCGGCACATCGCCACGATCATCGACCTCATAGAAGATGACCACCGGCGTGTCGGCATGATCATGCGTCCAGTCGCAGCGCCAGTAGCTGTAGACCACCGCCTACCCCCCCAACCCCAGCACATCCTGCATATCGAACGCCCCGGCCTTGCGCCCCGCCGCCCACTTCGCCGCCGCCAGCGCCCCCCGAGCAAACAACCCCCGGTCCCGGGCCGAGTGGCTGAAGGTCAGGATCTCTTCCTCGCTGGCGAAGGTGACGCTGTGCTCGCCGATGATCCCGCCGCCGCGCAGGACGGAGAAGCCGATCTCGCCCTCGGGCCTCGGACCGTTCAGGCCGTGGCGGGCCGGCTGCAGCACGTCGGCCAGCGCTACGCCCCGGCCCTCGGCGGCGGCTTCGCCCAGCATCAGGGCGGTGCCCGAGGGGCTGTCGACCTTGCGGCGGTGATGGGCCTCGAAGATCTCGATGTCGAAGTCGCGGGGGTCCAGCGCCGCGGCGGCCTGGCGGACCATGCCCATCAGCAGGTTGACGCCCAGCGAGAAGTTGCCGGCCCGCACGATGGCGATGCGCGTCGCGGCCTCGTCGATGCGGCGGGTCTGGTCCTGCGAAAGGCCCGTCGAGCCGATGACCAGGGCGACGCCGCCGCGCCCGGCGGCCTTCTCGGCCAGGGCGACGGAAGCCTCGGGCGTGGTGAAGTCGATGACCGCGTCGGCCAGGCTGAGCGCCTCGTCCAGGCTGACCAGCCCCTCCCCCTCGACGCCGGGGCGCTCGTAGCGGGCTGCGACCGTGACGTCGTCCCGCCCCTCGCACGCCGCCGCCACGGCGCGCCCCATCCGGCCGAGCGCGCCGGCGATGGCGATCTTCACGGGGGCGGGGGTGTGGGTGGTTGTCATGGGCTCTGCTTACCGCCCTTCCGATTTCCCGTCATCAATCCTCACGCCGTCTTCCCGGCGAAGGCCGGGATCCATGCAGCCCGCGCCGCGCTTGAACCATGGGCCCCGGCCTTCGCCGGGGAGACGGGCTGGGGCCGCCGAGGAAACGAGCCCGTTGGCTGGGCACATGGGGTCATGCGGAAAGACCATACCCCCGCAAGCAAACTTCCACCCGCGCCCGGTTGTCCCGGCCGGTCGGCGCCGTTAGGTTGCGCGCCTTCCTGCCCACGACGCGACCGGCCTGACGACCGGCGACGCCGCTCCAGCGTTTCAAGGACGTCCGCCACCCCATGAGCGATTCCGAAAAGAAGACCTTCACCGACGCCGAGGCCCTGGCCTTCCACCAGTTCCCGACGCCGGGGAAAATCGCCATCGCGGCGACCAAGCCGATGGCCACCCAGCGCGACCTTTCGCTGGCCTATTCGCCGGGCGTCGCGGTGCCGGTGCTGGCCATCGCCGAGAACCCGGACCTGGCCTACGAGTACACGTCGAAGGGCAACCTGGTCGGCGTCATCTCCAACGGCACGGCCATCCTGGGCCTTGGCGACCTGGGCGCCCTGGCCTCCAAGCCGGTGATGGAAGGCAAGGCGGTGCTGTTCAAGCGTTTCGCCGACGTCGACGCCATCGACATCGAGCTGATGAGCAAGGACGCCGACGAGATCATCACGGTGGTCAAGAACATCGGCGTGACCTTCGGCGGCATCAACCTCGAGGACATCGCCGCGCCGCATTGCTTCGAGATCGAAGCCGCGCTGAAGAAGTCGCTC
>JAUSPV010000269.1 GCA_030652755.1 Caulobacter sp.
TGCGACCTGGTGGATCCGCCAGGCCATCACCCGCTCGATCGCCGACCAGGCGCGGACCATCCGCATCCCGGTCCACATGATCGAGACGATCAACAAGATTGTCCGCACCAGCCGCCAGATGCTGCACGAGATCGGCCGCGAACCGACCCCGGAAGAGCTGTCCGAAAAGCTGGCCATGCCGCTGGAAAAGGTCCGCAAGGTCCTGAAGATCGCCAAGGAGCCGATCAGCCTCGAGACGCCGATCGGCGACGAGGAAGACAGCCACCTGGGCGACTTCATCGAGGACAAGAACGCCATCCTGCCCATCGACGCGGCGATCCAGTCCAACCTGCGCGAGACGACCACCCGCGTGTTGGCGTCGCTGACGCCGCGCGAGGAGCGTGTCCTGCGCATGCGCTTCGGCATCGGCATGAACACCGACCACACCCTGGAAGAGGTCGGCCAGCAGTTCAGCGTCACCCGCGAACGCATCCGCCAGATCGAGGCCAAGGCCCTGCGCAAGCTGAAGCACCCGAGCCGGTCGCGGAAGCTGCGGTCGTTTTTGGACAGCTAGGGACGGCCGCTCCGCGGTCTCCCTCCCCTTTATGGGGAGGGTGGCTCGGCGAGCGCAGCGAGACGAGACGGGTGGGGCCAGCAGTGATCCTCACCTGACTCAAAAGGCTGCCACCCCTTGCCCCACCCTGGTCGCTTCGCGACCTGTCCCTCCCCACAAGGGGGAGGGAGGGCGGCCTTGCCCTACACCGCATCCGCGCCATCTCCCGGGTCATGGCCCGCAAGCACGTCAACCTCGGCCGCGCCCCGGCGAAGGTCGATCTGCCGAGCAAGGTCTGCGAGGCCTGCCGCCGCCCCTTCACCTGGCGGCGCAGGTGGGCGCGGGACTGGGCGAGCGTCCGCTACTGCTCCGACCGCTGCCGGGACGGGCGGCCGTAGCGGCCGCCTATTCTCCCTTCAGGTCCGGCCGTGAGGCCAGGAACGCCGCCCGCTCGGCGGCGGTCAGCACCTTGGCCTTCTTCTGCCGCGTCACCTTCGGCGTCGGCGGGGCATAGGTCGGTGGTTTGGGGGGCGTCTTCATGGGCGACTCCGGGGATCCGCCGCAGGTGGCCGGATGTCGGGCCCGGGCGCAAGGGGGACGGCTTCCGTCGATGGACGGTCGCTGTCCCAACCCTGACAGTTTAGCAGTCGCTTCAGTTTCCGCTTGCGGCGGCTCCGGCGGAACAATACTTAAGCATATGCTTCAGCATTCACGCCCCACGCACGACCCCGACCCCCGGCTCGACGCCGTGTTCCACGCCCTGGCCGACGGCGCGCGCCGCGAGATGGTCGGGCGGCTGTCGCGCGGGCCGGCGACGGTCAGCGCCCTGGCCGAGCCGCTGCCAATGAGCCTGTCGGCCGTGGTGCAGCATCTGGCGGTGCTGGAGGCGTCCGGCCTGGTGAAGAGCGAAAAGGTCGGCCGGGTGCGGACCTGCTCGCTCGATACGTCGGTGCTGAGCCAGGCCGAGGTCTGGATCAACCAGCGCCGGACCTTCTGGGAGCAGGGCCTCGACCGGCTGGGCGCCTATCTGGCCGAGACGAAGCCGGAGGATGAAGCGTGACCCCACCGGACACCCCCCTACCGCTGTCATCCCGGCCGAAGCGCCGGGACCCAGCCGATGCCGGGCGCCGCCTCTGGGTCCCGGATCGCCCTTCGGGCGTCCGGGATGACAGTGAAATGGAGTTCCGATCATGAGCGATAGAAGCGTCACCCACGCCACCTTCCACATCGACCGGCTGTTCGACGCCGCCCCGGCGCGGCTGTGGGCCGCCTTCTCCGACCCCGCGCGCAAGGCGGCCTGGGCCTGTCACGAGACCTGGGTGATGAAGGAAATGACCTTCGCCGTCGGCGGGCGCGAGGTCTCCGGCGGATCCGACCCCGGCGGCCCGTACTGGGAATTCGACGGGACCTACCTCGACATCGTCGACGGCGAGCGGTTCGTGCTGGCCTACACCATGCGCCGCGACGGCCTGCCGGTCTCGGCCTCGATCATCACCTGGCAGGTGTTTCCCGACCCGAAGGGCGCGCGCCTGCTGTTCACCGACCAGGGCGCCTACCTCGACGGCCACGCCGATCCCGCCGAGCGCGAGGCCGGCTCCGGCGTCGGCCTCGACAACCTGGCCGCCCTGCTGGCGGCCGAAGACGATGACCTCCCGAAGGAAAGCTCATGACCAGCGTCACCCACGCCACCTTCTGCCTCGAACGCGTCTACGACGCCGCGCCGGCGCGCGTGTTCCATGCCTTCACCGACAAGGAGGCCCGCAGCCGCTGGTTCTTCCAGGTCGGCGCCTGGACGCTGCACCGCCACGCGGGCGGCGAGACGGCCGTCGGCGCGGCGGAATCGAGCGCCTTCTCCCCGCCCGGCGCCGACGTCGTGATCACCAACGACAGCCTCTACATGGACGTTGTGGAGGGTGAGCGGCTGGTGTTCGCCTACCACATGACCGTGGCCGGCAAGCCGATCTCTGCCTCGCTGGCGACGGTCGAGTTCGGGGCCCAAGGCAAGGGCACGCGCGTGGTCTTCACCGAACAGGGCGCCTATTTCGACGATCCCGGCCAGGTGGCCGGCCGCGAGGAGGGCACGCGCGAACTGCTTGAGGCCCTGGCGGCGGAATTGGAAGGCCGGGTCCGGATCCGCATCCCGCAGCCTGACCGGACCATTGAGTCATATGAGACGCCGGCGTGAGCAGGGGACAGTTTAAGGTGTCCCAAGGGACATCTTAAACTGTCCCCGACTCCCGATATCGACTCCGCATCCACACCCCGGCATGGTTAACCTCCGCCGGGGTGGAGGCATCGATGTTCAATCTGGAACTGCTCAAGACGCGGCTGAGCCAGTACGGCGCCGCCTGGCTGATCGCCTTCGCGCTGAGCGCGGTGGCGCTGGTCGGCGGGCCCTGGCTGCTGGATCTGGACGTCATCGACCTGGCCGACAGGGTGCTGCCGGCGGCGTTCACCTTGATCGGCCTGGGGCTGATCGTCTTCCTGGCCATGGCGCTGATCTCGGGGGAGACCCTGGGCACCAAGCTGGCGCTGCTGTTGCTGACCGTGCTGCTGGCGCTGCCGCTGCTGTGGTCGCCGGTGCTGGCGGCGGTCGGGGCGGCCTGGCTGTTCGACCGGTCGATCGAGTATTCCGCCGCCTACGCACGCTTCCGCATCGTGGTCGGCGACCTGGTTTATCCGCTGGTGCAGTCGGTGTTCAGCGGGGCGCTGTTCGAGACCGTATGGCAGCTGATGCAGCTGTTCGCCGGCCTTGTCGGGTTCGTCTCGGCGTTTGCCCGGGCCTGGCCGTGGATCAAGCGGTTGCTCGGCCGGGAGCCGGCCGCGGCCTGACCGGCGGCCTCAGGCCAGCATGTCCAGCACCGTGCCGGTCATGCGGTCGGCGGCGCGGATGACGGCGGCGTTGGCCTTGACGTCCTGGACGGCCTGGACCCGGGCGACGATCTCGCGCTCGAGGTTGTCCAGCGGGGCGGCGGCCGTGCGACGGGCGCTGGCGTCGAAGCGGCCGGCGGCGTCCAGAAGGCCGGCGGCGGCGGTGGGCAGGACCTGCATGGCGACGATCTCGCGAGGGTGGCTGGGCTCACCCTGCCACGGCGCGCTTAACCGGCCGCTCACAAGCGTGGTGAACGCCGGCTCAGGCCGCCAGATGCTCGCGCAGCCAGGCCGCGGCGTCATCGCTGGCGGCGTGCAGATGGCCAGCGCCCATGCAGACGCGAAGCTCGGTCGCCGCCTTCAGCGGGGCCGGCAGATCGGCATAGAGGCTGCGCGCGGCTTCGGCGTCGTCGAGGTCGAAAACCCAGACTCCCATGATGCGGCGCTCGGTGATGGCTTGGCCCATGCGAAGAATTCCTTTCACGCGCCATCCTGCACCGGCAAGTCTGAACGCCTGCTGAGCGAACTGTTGGGTTTCGGTGCAGGCCCCGCTACGTTTCGTCGCAACAACCAAGGGGAAGAGACACATGAGCACCGACCTGTTCTCGCTGGAGGGCCGCACGGCGCTGATCACCGGCGGATCGCGCGGCATCGGCAAGATGATCGCCGCCGGCTTCATCGCCGCCGGGGCGAAGGTCTACATCTCCTCGCGCAAGCCCGGCGCCTGTGACGCCACGGCCGCCGAGCTGTCGGCCGGCGGCGGAACCTGCGTGTCGCTGCCGCAGGACGTCTCGACGATCGAGGGCTGCAAGGCGCTGGCGGAAGCCTACGGCGCGCACGAGAGCGGGCTCGATATCCTGGTCAACAACGCCGGGGCCGCCTGGCTGGCCGAGTTCGACACCTTCCCGGAGAACGGCTGGGACAAGGTCATGGACCTGAACCTCAAGTCGCCGTTCTTCCTGACCCAGGCCCTGGCCCCGGCCCTGCGCGCGGCGGCCAGTCACGAGCAGCCGGCCAAGGTCATCAATATCGCCTCGATCGACGGCATGCGGCCCAATCCGCAGGAGACCTACAGCTACCAGGCCAGCAAGGCCGGGCTGATCCACCTGACCCGCCGCATGGCGGCCCAGCTGATCGCCGACAACATCGTGGTCACCGCCATTTCGCCCGGCGCCTTCGCCTCGGACATGAACATCACCGCCCGCGACCAGGCCGAGGCTGTCGCCTCGCGCATCCCCTCGCGCCGGATCGGCACGGACGAGGACATGCAGGGCGTCGCCATCTACCTGGCCTCGCGGGCCGGGGATTACGCGGTGGGCATCACCATCGCCGTCGACGGCGGGGTGACCTACGCCAGCCTGGGGGTCTGACCCGGGCGCCATGCTTCGGCCGCCTCGGCAGTGCTAGGATGATGCAGGAGGACCATCCCATGCGCAGCCTCGTCATCATCCTTGCGGTGTCCGCCGCCGCTCTTCTCACCGCCGCCGGCGCGCCCGGCGCCCCGGCGACCAGCCCCGCGACCCGCACGATCTGCATCGACCTGGGCGGCCAGACCAGGCCGGCGGTCTGCACCGTGTCGGCCAGCCGCCTCGACGGCCGCGAGGACATCTGTCTCTGTACGGGAGCCCAGACGGTCGAGGCGCCGGTCTGTGGCCCGGGCGAACGCCCGCAGGCCGAAAGCCGCGCCTTCGAGACGGCCCGCAAGCTGGCGGCGCGCGACGGCTCGCTGGTCGGCGACCTCTACGCCGACCGTCCCATGTGCGTGGCGCCGCGCAACCGCTAGGGGTCTTGCGTTGACGCTGCGGTCAGCGCGCGCGAGCCTTGATGCAATGACATAAGAAGGGGGAAGAGATGCATCCTGCATCACTGCTGCTCAAGCTGGGCGTACTTGTTCCGGTTCTCTACTACGGCGTCCTGCTCGTCGGCGGTTACCTGACGCCGGGCTACAACCACTTCACCCAGTACGCGAGTGAACTGGGCATGGCCGGCAAGCCCGCCGCGCAGATATTCAACTACGGCATCATCGCCGCCGGCGGCTGCGCCGTGGTCGCGGCGCTTGGCGTGCTGATCGGCATGAAGAGCCTGGGCTCGAACATCCTGTGGGCGATCCTGGCGGCGGTCTGTCTGGCGGCCTGGGGCGTTTCGTTCGTCTATGGCGGCCTCTATCCGATGCCCGATCCGCTGCACGCCGGACCGGTGACATACATGGGCGTCGGCCTCGGCGTCATGGCCATTCCGGCGGCGCTGTTCATGTTCCTGGGCCTTTCGAGCCGGTCGGACATGGGCGGCGTGAAGTCGATGCTGATCCTCAGCGTCCTGGCCATGATCGGCCTGACGCTGGTGATGTTCAACGTCGGCGGGCTGAACCTGGTCGACAAGACCAACGTCGGCCTCTGGCAGCGCGGGCTGGGTCTGGCGATGATCCTCTGGATCGGCCTGGCCTGCCTGGGCATCGACCAGGCCCTGGGCCGGCGCGGCAAGCGCCGCCGCGACCCGATGCGCGACGTGGTGTTCGGCGAGGGCTAGCGCCAGCCGTAGTTGAAGCTGATCGAGATGCGGTCCGCCTTCGCGTTCGAGGGCGGCACCTCATGCCTCAGCCAGCTTTCCCACAGCAGCAGGTCGCCGCCTTCGGGCGCCAGGGTGACGAACGGCTGCTGGTCGGCGGGGGCGTCCGACGCGCGCATGGGCGCGGCCATCATCATCGCCAGCCGGGGATCCTCGAACCGGATGCCCTGCGCGCCCGGCGGCAGGCTGACGTAGTAGGTGCCGCTCAGCACGCTGTGCGGATGGATGTGGCCGCTGTGGCCGCCGCCCGGCTTCAGGACGTTGACCCAGAAGCTGTCGAGGCGCAGTCGCCGCCCGTCCAGATCCAGGCCCAGCTCGGCGGCGAAGGCCGCGGCGTGCCTGTCCAGCTTTCGCTTCAGGTCCCCGAACGCGGTCGCCCGCGTCCACTGCTCGCCCGGCGAGCTGTAGGAGGTGAAGCCGCGATAGCCGTTGCGGCGGCTCCAGGCCCGGCCGGCCTCGTCCTCGGCCTCCAGCATCCGGCAGGCCTCCTCAAGGTCGGCGTTGAGGGCGGAAAAGCCCTTGTCGCCGGCGAGGCTGGCGCGGTGGATGCGGGTGGCGAAGAGCAAGGCGCTGGTCATCGGGTGGCGTTAGGCGGGGGAGGCTGGTGTGTCAAAGGTTGTGCGTCCTTCGACACGCCGCTTCGCGGCTGCTCAGGATGACGTGGCCAGAAGCCTTCCCCGATACGTCATGGTGAGCAGGCCCGCAGGGCCGTGTCGAACCACGCAAGGCCTCAGGTCACCGCCCGCCGTGTCGCCGCATAGAGGTCTTCGACCACGCGGCTCTCAAGGTTGAACACCATGGTCGCCCGCCTGGCCGCGTCGTAGGCGGGCCACTGGGGCAGGGCGGGGGTGTTGGGATCGCCCGTGCGGGCGAAGGCCAGCCAGGCTGCGCTCATCTGCTTGGCCATCAGCTGCGGGGCCGGGCCGGGGCCCATCAGGACGCGGCTGCTTTCGACATTGTCGAACACCAGCGGGATCTCCAGCGTATGGGGCGAGCGGAACGGCCCCACCGGCGTCTCCCATTCCAGCAGGTAGAACCAGGCCTTCGCGCCGCCCTGGGCCGACTTGCGCTCGGCGATCTGCACCGAGCCGGCGAACATCCGGCCGTAGGTGGTCAGGTGAGTGGCCAGATAGGTCGGGCTGTCGTTCGGGAAGTCCTTGCGCAGCGCCTCGAGCACCGTCGGCGCCTTGGGGCCGAAGAGCGCGCCGGCCATCTTCTCGAGCCCGGCGTTGTCCAGCCGGCCGAACCAGGAGGCCGAGGCCATGAACAGGGTCATCTCGTCGCGGTTGATGCCGATCAGCACGGGGACGTCCCGCGCCGTGTCCGGCGCCTTGGGGTCCCAGGGCTGATCGGGCAGCACGCCGTCGCCGGCCACCGGCGAGAAGCCCGAGCGGTCGAAGCCGGCGCCCGTCTGCTTCGCCTCCGCCGCGGCGGCCGCCTTCTGGATGGCGGCGGGTTCGGCGGCGCGCAGGCCGGCGATGTCGCCGTCGGCCAGGCCCAGCGCCTTGTAGACCTCGGCGCGCAGGGCGGCGGCGCGGTCGCGCGGCACGGCCTTCACGCCCGGTCCGCTCTGGATCACCGCGCGGTGGAACAGGCCCTTGGCCACCGGCATGGCCAGCAGGTAGCTGACCTTGGCCCCGCCGCCGGACTCGCCGAAGATGGTCACGTTGCCGGCATCGCCGCCGATGGCCTCGGCGTTGTCCCGCACCCATTGCAGGGCCGCCACCAGGTCCAGCATGCCGGCGTTGCCCGAGCCGGCGACCTGCGGCAGGTCCAGGTAGCCGAACACGTTGAGGCGGTGGTTGATCGTCACGATGACCACATCCTGCGCGGCCAGACTGGCGCCGTCGTACATCGGCCAGCCGCCGGAACCGTAGGCGAAGCCGCCGCCGTGCATCCAGACCATCACCGGCCGCTTCTTCCCGTCGCCCAGGCCCCGGGTCCAGACGTTCAGGTACAGGCAGTCCTCGCTCTGGGCGTCCACGTCCGCCTGGCCGGGGAAGACGGTCTGCAGCGCCTTGCCCAGCTCGGACGTCGGATTGACCGACGACGGCGAAGGGTTCTGCATCGCGGTGGCGGGCAGCTTCGAGCCATCGCGCGGCTCGGTCCAGGCGGCGGCCGGCGCGGGCGGGGCGAAGCGCAGCGGGCCGACCGGCGGGGCGGCGTAGGGGATAGCCTTGAAGGTCATGACGCCGCCGGCCAGCGCCACGCCGCGCACCGGTCCCCGGTTCGTCGCCAGCACAGGCTCGGCGCGTTTCGCGAGAACCGGTGTGGAGACGGCGGCGCCGGCCAGGGCCGTCCAGCGCAGCAGGCCGCGCCTCGTGAGCAGTTTGCGGTCGGTCATGGGTCTTCCCTCCGTCATTTTAGAAACATCGGTATCCCAAGGGGCGCCGTTCGTCGAGATTCTTGCGGGCGATCGCTCGCAAGGCCTTTCGCCCGACGGGTGAACGGCGATAACGTCCGCCGCAATCAATGAAGGGGAGATACGCCATGAAGGCCGCAGTCCTGCGTGAAGTCGGCAAGCCGCTGCAGATCGAAAACATCTCGATCAGCAAGCCCGGCCCGCACGAGGTGCTGATCCGCACCGTCGCCGCCGGCGTCTGCCACTCGGATCTGCACTTCGTGGAAGGCTCCTATCCCCACCCGCTTCCGGCCGTGCTGGGCCACGAGAGCGCCGGCGTCGTGGAGCAGATCGGCTCCGAGGTGCGGACCGTGAAGGTGGGCGACCACGTCATCACCTGCCTGTCGGCCTTCTGCGGCCACTGCGCCCACTGCGTCACCGGCCACATGGCCCGCTGCGTCAGCGGCGACGTCCGCCGCGGCAAGGGCGACGAGCCGCGCCTCGGCAACGGCCTCAACCAGTTCCTGAACCTGTCGTCCTTCGCCGAGCAGATGCTGATCCACGAGCACGCCTGCGTCGCCGTTCGCAAGGACATGCCGCTGGACCGCGCCGCCCTGATCGGCTGCTCGGTGACCACCGGCGTCGGCGCCGTGGTGCAGACCTCCAGCGTGCGGGCCGGCGAGACCGTGGCCGTCATCGGCTGTGGCGGCGTGGGCCTGGCGGCGGTCAACGGCGCGGCCATCGCCGGCGCCGGCCGGATCATCGCCATCGACATGCAGGACTCCAAGCTGGCCCTGGCCAAGGCCTTCGGCGCGACGGACGTCATCAACGCCAGCGAGGTCGACCCCGTCGCGGCGGTCATCGAGATGACCAAGGGCGGCGTCCAGCACAGCTTCGAGGCCATCGGCCTGAAGAAGACCACCGAACAGGCCTTCAAGATGCTGGCTCGCGGCGGCACCGCCAACGTCATCGGCATGATCCCGGTCGGCACGATGATCGAGCTGCACGGCGCCGACTTCCTCGGCGAGAAGCGCATCCAGGGCTCGCTGATGGGCTCCAACCGCTTCCCGGTCGACATGCCCCGGCTGGTCGACTTCTACATGTCCGGCAAGCTGAAGCTGGACGAGATGATCTCCCAGCGCCTGAAGCTGGAGCAGGTCAACGAGGCGTTCGAGGAACTCAAGCGCGGCGAACTGGCCCGCTCGGTCATCGTCTTCGACACCTGATCACGAACGGTCCCGAGGCGGCGCGAGCCGTCGCCTCAGGCCTTCCCGTTCACGCCGTTCATGCGGCGAAGGGCCGAGGCCAGGCGATTGAAGCTGGTGACGGTCTCCTGGTAGGCGGTCATCATCGCCGGCGTGGTCAGGCCCTCCTGCCGGACGACCACGCCGCTGCGTCCCATCCGCTCGCACAGGCCCTGTGACACCAGCAGGTTCACATAGCGGCGCGTGGTCTCGTAGGGCACGCCGATGGAGCTGGCCACCGACATCACGCTGACCGGACGCGCCTGAAGGCTCGCCGCCGGCCCCGCGCCTTCGCGATTGGCGACGGCGATGGCCGTGAAGATGATCCCCTTGATGAGGTCGCCGTCATGCGCCCGCGCGATGATCTCGACGCCGCGCACGAAGAACTCGCCGGCCAGCCGGGCTGCGAGCTCGTACTCGCGGGTCAGGTCTTCCTGGATTTCCCCGTTGCTCAAGTTGCTTCCGTGGCGCGAAGCCCCTCCCTCGATCGCATGCAGCCTTCCGCCCAGGCGCGAGGAACGCAACCTGATTCCTCACATTGGGTAATCCTGCCCGCCGACACGGGGGTGAAAGCGTATGCTCGCTTTCGGGTTGAGAATTCGGGGAATGGCGCCGCTCGGGCCGGCTCCTGACGGGCGCGGGCGGCGGACCGGCGGGGCAAGCGCGCGCACGTCGCGCCAGTCCTGCCGCCGAATCTGTCGCCTGAAGTCGCCCCCATCTGTTCCGACATGGAGCGGCGGGGGCGAACGGCAAGTCCCGCCCTTGTCGCGGGATCATGGAACGCGCGGCGTTCGCCGGCTCGGGTTTCCCGAACCTCAGGCGACGCCGTCCCAGGCGGCCGGCCTGCCCCCCCGATACGGCCGCCTCTGGGCGTCCCCGGCTCTCCGGAGTCGGGGACCGCTTCGCCCATCAAGAGAAGTTGAACCCGCCGTCCCGAAGGTCACTGAACAGGGCGTGGAGGTTTTCGACGTTCTTCCGATGGGACGCGGCGACGATGTCATTGTTCAGGAGCTCGGCGCGCACCAGGATGCCGCTTTCGACTCTCTCGGCGAGACCCTGTTCGATCAGGGCGTTCACGTGCCGTCGCGTCGTCTCGTAGGGCAGGGTCAGGTCCAGGGCCAGCGCGTGCACGCTGATCGGGCGACGCATTTCGTCCGGCACGCTGTCGCGCGTCGCCGAAAAGGACCTGGCGACCGGGTCAGAGGGCCGCAGATGACGGGTGTTGGCGTCGACGATCGCGACGAAGATCACCCCCCGCAGGATGTCGCTGCCACTGAACGCTCGGGTCAGGAGATCCAAAGATCTCAATATGAAGCGCGTGGAGGCCCGCGCAGCCAGTCGGCCGAGATCTGCTTCCGCGTCCGTTGACACTATCCACCCCAAGGTCGTCATCGAATATCAACGGTATGCATACCGTGGAAAAGCCGGCGCCCGCACGGCCAACTGTCCCCGGTTTGGGCAGCTCCACCTTGATCTGCGTCAATCGCGCGCATCTGTCGCGCCCGGCTGGCGGGACATTCCGCGCCGCTATCGCAGCGGGTGTATTCGGCTATTCCGCCGCCTGAAGCGCGCGGGCCTTCTCGGCCTCGATCTCGGCGGCGCGCGCCTCGACCAGCCCGACGATGTGGTCGACCATGCCCTCGTTGTCGAGCCTGTGGTCGGCGCGCCCGGCCACATAGACCATGCCCGATCCCTTGCCGCCGCCGGTGAAGCCCAGGTCGGTCATCAGGGCCTCGCCGGGCCCGTTCACGACGCAGCCGATGATCGAGAGCGACAGCGGCGTGGAGACATGCGCCAGCCGCTCTTCAAGCGCTTCCACCGTCTTGATGACGTTGAAGCCCTGCCGGGCGCAGGACGGACAGGCGATGATGTTGACCCCGCGATGGCGCAGACCCAGCGATTTGAGCAGGTCGAAGCCGACCTTGATCTCCTCGACCGGGTCGGCGGCCAGGCTGACCCGGATGGTGTCGCCGATGCCGGCCCACAGCAGGCTGCCCATGCCGATGGCCGACTTCACCGTGCCTGTGCGCAGGGCGCCGGCCTCGGTGACGCCCAGGTGCAGCGGGCAGTCGATGGCGTCGGCCAGCTGCTGGTAGGCGGCCACGGTCATGAAGATGTCCGAGGCCTTCACGCTGATCTTGAAGTCGTGGAAGTCGTGGTCCTGCAGGATGCGGGCGTGGCTCAGAGCGCTCTCGACCATCGCGTCGGGGCAGGGCTCGCCGTACTTCTCCAGCAGGTCCCGCTCCAGCGAGCCGGCGTTGACGCCGATCCGCATCGAGCAGCCGTGGTCGCGGGCGGCCTGGATGACTTCGCGCACGCGGTCGGGGCTGCCGATGTTGCCCGGGTTGATCCGCAGGCAGGCCGCGCCGGCCTTGGCGGCCTCGATGCCGCGTTTGTAGTGGAAGTGGATGTCGGCGACGATCGGGACCTTCGAGGCCTTGACGATGGTCGAAAGCGCCGCCGTCGACTCCACGTCGGGACAGGAGACGCGCACGATGTCGGCGCCGGCCTCTTCCAGCTGACGAACCTGGTCGATGGTCGCCGCGGCGTCGGCCGTCAGGGTGTTGGTCATCGACTGCACGGCGATGGGCGCGTCGCCGCCGATCGGCACGGCCCCGACCATGATCTGGCGGGACTTGCGCCGGTCGATCCGGCGCCAGGGGCGGAGATGGGTGTGATCGTCGTGGCTCATGACGCGCCCAAGGTAAGACCCCTGGCCCGGTTTCCCAAGTGACATTCCTCCCCGCGAGCGGGGATGAGCCAGGACGCTAGCTCGCCAGGGCGGTGACGGTGGCCTGCGAGGTCGGCATGGCGCCCTTCAGCGCGCCGCCCACGAACACGTCCATGGCGGCGGGGTCGGTGACCTCCACCGATACGCCCTTGGCGTTGGGCAGCCGGAAGGCCTCGCCGACGGCCAGCGGACGGGCGAAGTAGATGGCGTTGTCGGGGCCGCGGACGATCAGCATCGTCTGGCGGCGGGCCTGCAGCGTCACGGTCGAGGCCTCCGGCGCGGCGCCGTGGACCTTGCCCCTGGCCACAAACGGCCGACCGACCTCCTCGGGGGAGGCGGCGGAACCGGCGGCGGCTTCGGCTTCCCGGCGCGCCTTGCCGGCGGCGGCGGCGGCGTCGGCCGACCCGCCGGCCTGGGAGGCGGCTTCAAGGCCTGGCGTCTCGTAGACGGGCGGGGTGGAGGCTTCCGTCGGCGCCGGCAGTGGCGCGCCGATGGCGGTGGGTCCGGTCGGATCGGCCTCGATCGGCGTCGAGGCGCTCGAGGCTTCCTGGACGACCGGAGCGACCGGCGCTTCTTCGCTGATGGCGCGCTGGGCGATGTTCCACAGGATGATCGCCGAGATGATGAAGGCGCCCACGGCCATCACCACGCCCAGGCGCGGATCACGCTCGCGGCGGACGCCGACCGGCGCGCGCAGCGGCTCGTCCGGGTCGGGCGAGGTGTCCTTGAAACGGGCGACCGCCTCGTCGGGGTCCAGCCCCAGAAGCTTGGCGTAGGCCTTGACGTAGCCGACGGCGAACGGGCGCGACGGCAGTTCGTCCAGCCGCATGTCCTCGACGGCGGCCAGATAGGTGCGGCGGATACGGGTCTGGTCGGCGACGTCCTGCAGGGACAGGCCGCGGAACTCGCGCGCCGCCTTCAGGGCCGCGCCGATGTCGGGTCCGTAGTGCAGGGAAGGCTCCTCGGTCGGGACGAGTTGATCCGCCGGGTCGGTGTCCCCGGTGCGGTACAGATGCGTAACCTCGCCAGAATCGAGCGGCATGGCTACCAACGCCCCCACGTACTCGCGCCGCGAGCGAGCGCGGCGCACCCCGTTTCCCGCACGCCGGGAAACCTTAATGCTGCATTGTGGATAACAAAATAGTGCCCGGAATTCAATGTGCTAATCCGTCACACGAGGTTGGCGTCAGATCGCCACATACAATTTCCGGGCCAGGGTCTCGATCTCGTTGCGGACCGAGCCGGAGGCGCCCTTCAGCAGAGACATGACGCCGCGCTGGGCGGCCTCCCTGTCCACCGAAAGCACCATCTGCTTCACCGGTCCGATGCCGGCGGGGGGCATCGACAGGCGGTCAAAGCCGAGGGCGACCAGCGCGAAGGCCTCCAGCGGCCGGCCGGCCATTTCGCCACAGACCGAGACCGGCGTTCCCGTTTCGGCACAGGCGATCTGGATCTGCTGCAGCGCCCGCAGCGCCGGCGGCGACAGCGGATCGTAGCGTTCGGCCACCCGAGGGTTCCCGCGGTCGGCGGCGAACAGGTACTGCATCAGATCGTTGGTGCCGACCGATACGAAGTCGGTCATCGGCAGCAGGGCGTCCAGGTGCCACAGCAGCGCCGGCGCCTCGATCATGGCGCCGACGTCCAGGCGCGAGGGCGCGGGACGGCCCCGGCGCTGGGCCCAGGCCAGCTCGGCGTCGACGAAGGCGCGGGCGGCGCGGAACTCGTCCACGCTGGCGACCAGCGGGAACATGATGCGCAGCGGCCGTCCGCGCGCGGCCCAGATCAGCGCCCGTAGCTGCAGCCGCAGCAGGGCGGGCCGGTCGAGGCCCATGCGGATGGCCCGCCAGCCGAGGGCGGGGTTCTCCTCCCGCTCCAGCTCCATGTAGGGCAGCAGCTTGTCGCCGCCGAGGTCGAGCGTGCGGAACGTCACCGGCTGGCCGTCGGCGACGTCCAGCACCTTCTCGTAGAGGGCCCGCTGGGCGTCGAGGCGCGGCATGTCCTCGGCGACCATGAACTGGAACTCGGTGCGGAACAGGCCGATGCCCTCCGCCCCGGTCTCGCCCAGGATGTCGAGGTCGACGGCCAGGCCGGCGTTCATCAGCAGGGTGATCTTGGCGCCGTCCTTGGTGAAGGCGGGCGTGTCGCGCAGGCGGGCGAACTCGGCCCGGCGCTGGGCGCGGACGGCGAGGCGGTTGTCCAGGGCGGCCACCACGTCGGGGCGCGGACGCAGGAAGGCCTCGGCGCTCTCGGCGTCGACGATCACCGGGTCGCCCTCGTTGACCTTGTCGCGCAGCCCGGCCAGGCGTCCCACGCAGGGGATGTCCAGGGCCCGGGCGACGATGGCGGCGTGACTGGCGGGCGAGCCCTCCTCGAGCAGCAGGCCCTTCAGCTTGGTGCGGTCGTACTCGAGCAGGTCGGCGGGCCCCAGGTTCCGGGCCACCAGGATGGCGTCGTCGGGCAGCTCCCGCGCCTTGTGGCCGTTGCCGGACAGGTGGCGCAGAAGCCGGTCGTTGAGGTCTTCCAGGTCGTGCAGCCGCTCGCGCAGGTACGGGTCCCGCGCCTGGCCCAGCCGGGCCCGGTGCTCGGAGCGGACGCGCTCGACCGCCGCCTCGGCGGTCAGGCCGTTGCGCACGGCCTCCTCCAGCGAGCGGTTCCAGCCCCGGTCGTGGGCGAACATCCGGTAGGTCTCGAGCACCTCGTAGGAGGCGCCGACCAGGCCGTGATGCCCCTCGAGCATCTCGTCGATCTGCTTTTGTAGCGCCTCGACGGCGCCGCGCAGGCGGATCTCCTCGGCGGCGGAGTCGTCGCTCAGCAGCTGCTCGGGCGCCACCGGCTGTTCGTGCAGCACCACCTTGCCGTAGGCGAGGCCGTCGGCGAACCGCGCGCCCTTCAGCCGTTCCGGCCGATGCGGCGCGATCTCGACGTCCTTGAGCGCTTCCTGGCCGAGCAGCTCGCCGGCGCCGACCATCTCGGCCAGCACCATGGCGATGATCTGCAGGTCCTCGACCTCTTCCTCGCCGTAGCTGCGCTCGGTCCGGTTCTGGACGACCAGAACCCCGATCGCCCGCCCGCCGCGCAGCAGCGGCACGCCGAGGAAGGAGTGGTAGGGGTCTTCGCCGGTTTCCGGACGATAGGAGAAGGCCGGATGGTGGGGGGCGTCGCTGAGGTTCAGCGGCCGGCCCTGGCGTACGATCTCGCCGACCAGACCTTCGCCGGACTTCAGCCGTGTGACGTGGACGGCGTCGGCCGACAGGCCCTCGGTGGCGAACAGCTCCAGTTCGCCGCCGGCGCGCCGCAGGTAGATGGAGCAGACCTCCGCCACCATCGACCCGGCGATGATGCGGACCACCATGTTGAGCTTGGCCTGCGCGGGCGCGTCACCGGCCATGGCTTCGCGGATCTGCCGAAGCAGACTGCGCGGGCCGCGGATGGCGAAGCTCGTGACCATGGTGTGGGAAGTCTCCCGTCCTCCACGGCGCCTATAGCAGATTTCCGCGAGGGAACAGTGATCGACCCGACGAATGTGCGAGCGATGAGGGGGACATGCCCTTCAGTGCGCGTCCCCTGTCGCTTTCTGCCTCTTGATGCCGCGAGGGACACGCACTGAAGTGCATGTCCCTTCCGAGGTCAGACCTTGTCCAGCTCGTAGGCCGCGTGGAGGGCGCGGACGGCCAGTTCGGTGTAGGCGGCGTCGATCAGCACGCTGATCTTGATTTCGCTGGTCGAGATGACCTGGATGTTGACGCCCTTCTCGGCCAGGGCGGTGAACATGGTCTTGGCGACGCCGGCGTGGCTGCGCATGCCGACCCCGATGACCGAGACCTTGGCCACGTCCTCGTTCAGCTGCACGTCCTCGAAGCCGATCTCGGACTGGGCCGCGCGGAGGATCTCCACGGCGCGGGCCGCGTCGCGCTTGCCGACCGTGAACTCCATGTTGGCCGCGCCCTCGCTGCGGGCGTGGCTCTGCACGATCATGTCGACATTGACGTTGGCGTCGGCCAGCCGGCCGAAGATCTTCGAGGAGACGCCGGGGGTGTCGGGCAGGCCGAACAGGCTGACCTTGGCCTCGTCGCGGCTGTAGGCCACCCCGCTCACGATACGCTTTTCCACGATCTCCTCCTCGTCGCAGACGATGGTGCCCTGACCGGGGGCTTCCCCGGGCTCGACGAAACTTGAAAGCACCCGCAGCGGCACGTGCTGGGACATGGCCAGCTCGACCGAACGGGTCTGAAGCACCTTGGCCCCCAGCGAGGCCATCTCCAACATCTCCTCGTAGGAGACGCGGGCCAGCTTGCGGGCCTTGCTCTCGATGCGGGGGTCGGTGGTGTAGACCCCGTCGACGTCGGTGTAGATGTCGCAGGCCCCGCCGACGGCGGCGGCGATGGCCACCGCGCTGGTGTCGGAGCCGCCGCGGCCGAGGGTGGCGATACGGCCCTGGCGGTCGACGCCCTGGAAGCCGGCGATGACGGCGATTTCGCCCCGGTCCATGGCGCCGGCCAGGTTCTCGGGCGGAATCTCGTCGATCCGGGCGCGGCCGTGGGCGTCGTCGGTGATGATCGGCACCTGCCATCCCATCCACGAGCGGGCGTTCAGACCCATGTTGCGCAGGGTTATGGCCAGAAGGCCGGCGGTCACCTGTTCGCCGCTGGCGACGACCACGTCGTATTCATCGTCCGAGGGCGGCAGGCCCTGGGCGGCCGCGCCGGCGCCGTCGGTCCAGGCGACCAGCTCGTTGGTCTTGCCCGACATCGCCGAGACGACGACGGCGACCTTCTTGCCGGCCTCGACCTCGGCCGCCACCAGCCGGCCCACGCGCCGGATCCGCTCAAGGTCGGCCACCGAAGTGCCGCCGAATTTCATCACCAGCCGTGACACGTCAGGCCGCTCGCCCCCTTGGATTGGCGGTTTTTCCTGCCCCGGAGGCGACCGAAACGACGGCCAGCGGGGCAAGAGGCGCCCTTCTAGCGGCGCGCACGCGGCGCGGCAATGCGCATGTGCGCCGCACATCGACGGGAGCGCCGTCTCGCACTAGATAAGCGGCATGGCCGCCGCTGCACCGACCCTGACCAGTTCCATCGACCCCGAAGAGGTCGAGCGCTTCTCGCGCATCGCCGCCGAATGGTGGGACCCGCGCGGAAAGTTCGCGCCGCTGCACAAGTTCAATCCGACGCGGCTGACCTTCATCCGCGACCAGGCGGCGGCGCGGTTCGGGCGGGACCCGAAGGCGCGGCGTCCGTTCGAGGGGCTGAAGCTGCTCGACATCGGCTGCGGCGGCGGGCTGCTCAGCGAACCGATGACCCGGCTGGGGTTTGCCGTCACCGGCGCGGACGCCTCGGCGCGCAACATCGGCACCGCCTCCACCCATGCCGCCGAGCAGGGACTGGAGATCGACTACCGCGCCACCACGGCCGAGCAGCTGCTGTCCGACGGCGCGGGACCGTTCGACGTCGTGCTGAACATGGAAGTGATCGAGCACGTCGCCGATCCGGGCGAGTTCCTGCGCACCACGGCGAAGCTGCTGGCGCCGGGCGGCCTCATGATCGTCGCCACGCTGAACCGGACCTTGAAGGCCCTGGCCCTCGCCAAGATCGGCGCCGAGTATGTGCTGCGCTGGGTTCCGGCCGGCACCCACGACTGGAAGAAGTTTCTGACGCCGAACGAACTGCGCGGTTTCCTCGAAGGCCATCCCTTCGACATCGAGGGCCCGTTCGGCGTGACCTACAACCCGCTGACGGGCAAGTGGGGGCCGTCGGCGGACGCCGATGTGAACTACATGATGACGGTGGCGCGGGGTCGGTAGCGGGAAAAGGGGGACAGTCACTCATTTTCAGAGCGCGCCTTCGCTTCCGCTGCAGAAAATGAGTGACTGTCCCCCTTTTCCGACGCCTCAGAACTCCCCCGCCTCGACCTCGCGTCGGCCGCTGTTGAGGCTGTCGGCTATGGCCTCAGAGGCCTCGTAGTCCTCGTCGAGGAAGCCGCCCTTCACGCGCCAGACGCCGGCCTCGAAACAGCGGATGGCGGTGGCCAGCATCATCGAGACGCTGTCGTAGACCAGTTCCTGTTCCGGCTCGCCGGGCAGGTACTCGACCACGGCGCCGTAGTCGGGATGGCCGGGATCGCAGACCACCGCCAGATAGCCGCCGCCGCCGTCGGCCAGGATCGGGAACCAGCAGCGCGGCCAGATCTCGGCCAGGTTGTCGAAGCTCCGATAGTGCTCCACCGCCTCGGCCAGCGGCATCCAGTAGTAGCCGGGGATCAGATGCCCGTCGCCGAGCGTCCGGCCGACCGGCAGGTCGACGCCGTCGTGGCGTCCGTACATCGAGACCAGATCGTCCGGCGCCGTCCCGGCCGGAGCCACGGCGTCCTCGACATCGAAGGGCGCTATGCCCGGCTTGAGCATGTCCACGCACGGCCGCCCCAGCTTGCCTAGCCGGGCGGTCAGGTCGTTGACCTGGCCGAAGACGAACGTCATGTCGCTCATGGCGGCTCCCCCGGGCGGACGGTCCGCCGAGGAACCATCTAGCCTGCGTCGCGCGCCCGCGAGAACAGGCTGTTGAGCTCACCCTGCGGGATCTGGTCGGCGGCGAAGCTGATCGTGCCCGGCCCCCGTAGTTCCTCGGCGCACCGGCGCACGAAGGCCAGGGCGGAGCGCGCGATCGAGCCGCCCAGGCTGATCCGCTGCACGCCGGCGTCCAGAAGCGCAGTCGTGGTGTTCTGCGCGTTGCCCAGGCCCATGACGACATTGATCGGCCCGTCGACGCCGGAGACCAGCGCGGCGATATCGCCGGGATCGGCGACGCCCGGCGCATACAGGCAATCGGCCCCAGCCTCGCGGAACCGGTTGCAGCGCCGGATCGCCGCCGCCAGCCCTCCCGCGCCGGGGGTCATGAAGGCGTCGGTGCGGGCGCAGAGCACGAAACCGCTGGCCCTGGCCGCTTCGGCCGCGGCCGCGATCCGCTCCACGGCCAGGTCTTCGTCATAGAGGCCCCCGCCCAAGGCGTCGGCGTCCTCGATGTTGCCGCCGGCCATCCCCGCCGCGATGGCCATGCCGATGGTCTCGGCGACGGCTTGCGGCCTGTCGCCCCAGCCGGCCTCGAGGTCGCCGTTCACCGGAACGTCCACCGCCTCGACGATCTCCCGCATACGCCCGAACATCGCCTCGCGGCTGACCGCCAGTCCCGCGTCGGACACCGAATAGTCGGGCCGGCCCATCGAGAAGGCGATCCCGGCGCTGGTCGTGGCGATGACCGCGAAGCCCGCCTGGGCCAGCACGATGGCGCTGCCCGCGTCCCAGGCGTTGGGCATGATGAACCCGCGCGGCGCGGCGTGCAGGGCGCGGAAGTCGGCGATGGCGGACATGGCGGTGCTCCGGTCTGGATAGCGCCGTTCTTTCATGTTCCTGATTTGTTCGTCAATGGATCGACCGTTCGGTCCCGGCCGAAGCATCGCCGCCGATCGCTCAGGGCAGAAGGCGCATCTGGGCCCGGACGGCCCTGGCGACGGAGGCCATGACCGTGGTGCGGTTGGCGGCGGCGTTCGGGCCGGAGATGAAGGCCGCGTCGACCGCCGGATTGGTGATGAACTCGACCTCGAAATAGGTCGAGACGGCCAGCCGTCCACCCGGCTGGTGATTGCCGAGCGCCGCGTCGTTGAGCACGCCCAGCGCGCCGGGACCGGTGGCGGTGTCCGGCTTGAGCTTGCGGTCCCTGGTCTCGGGCCGCACCTGGCGCAGGCCGGCCACCAGGGCGTCGTGCAGGGCCTGGCCGAACGCCATGTCGGCGGCCAGATTGACGTTGCCGTTCTGCGGCGCGCGATAGAAGGTCTCCGCGCCGCTGACGGTCTTGTCGCCCAGGCCGTTGAAATGCAGGCAGACGAAGGCCTTCGCGCCATTCTCACGCGTCTTCTTCGCGCGCGCCGCGCCGGTCAGGTTGACGTCCGTGGTCCGGGTCAGGACGACCTTGATCTTCTCGCCCGCCGCCGCGGCCTGTGACTGGATCTGGTCCTTCAGCGTCTGACACCACAGCAGGGTCAGCGCCTTCTCCTTCACGCCGCTGGCGCTGGTCGCGTTGTTCCAGCTACTGCCGCTCACGTTGGCCGCGCCGCCGTGACCCGGATCCAGCACGATCACGCCCAGATCGACGTCCGGCGTGACGGGCGCCGGCGTCGGGGCCACCTGGGCCGCCAGCAGATCGCCGGCCTCGTCCAGCAGGGCCAGCACCTTGTCGGCATAGGTCCCCGACGGCGTGTAGATCGGGCCGATGAAGCGGATGAAGGTCTCCGGCGTGGCGGTGTGACTCTTCCAGCCCCTGTAGGGCGCGCGCTCCAGGAAGGCCCAATAGCCCCGGATGTAGGCTTCCGGGCTGGCGAACCTGCAGTAGTAGTCGCCGCCGTCGTGGGCCTCGTAGAACACCTTGGTCGCATAGGCGGCCATCTCCGGCCGCCACTTCAGGCCGCCGAAATTGTTGTGCAGCGTCGCCAGCTTCGAGGTTCCGCGCCCGCTCTCCAGCATCCACTGGGCGAGCGTGACGGCGCGCAGCTTCGGGTGGGCGATCACCGCCTGGCGATAGGCGCTGACGAGATTGTCGAACGGTGTCCTGGACATGGCGGCCCCCTGCCTGACCGCGCCGGGAAGATCCGGCGCGAGATACCGCAGGTTGCGCTCAGTTTGTCGCCGTGACTAGCGTCATGGTGGAGTTTCAGTTGATCTCGGTCTTCTTTGGTGTGGCCGGCGGCAGCGGCGCGACGTTGACGCCGTCCTCGACCAGCTTCTTCACCTCGGTCGGCGAGGCCTCGCCGTAGATGCCGCGGGCCTCGCTCTTGCCGTCGTGGATGGCGCGCGCCTCGCGGGCGAAGGCGTCGCCGACGTAATCGAAATTGTCCTCGACATGGGCGCGCACCTTGCCCATCGCCTCCATGACCATCTCGCGCATGCCCGGCTTCAGCTCGACGCCGGAATCCCTGGCCTTCGTGCCGGCCACGGCCGGAGCCATGATCTGCTTGCGCACCGCGCCGCTGCCGCAGACGGGGCATTCGAGCAGGCCGCGCGCCTGCTGGTCGTCATAGTCCGCCGAGGCGCCGAACCAGCCTTCGAAGCCGTGCTCCTGCTCGCATACGAGGGCGTACTTTATCATCTAGGGTCCCGTGAACGGTCGGGCGTTCTTCAGGTTCGGGATCGCCGCGCGGGCCCGGTCGGAGGCGGCGAGGTCGAGGTCGGCGACCAGCACGCCCGGCTCGTCATGGTCCAGCTTGCCGAGGATTTCGCCCCAGGGCGCGACGATGGTCGAGCGACCCCAGGTGCCCCGGCCGTCTTCGTGGAAGCCGCCCTGGGCGGCGGCCAGGATGAAGCTGCCGGTCTCGATGGCGCGGGCCCGGATGAGGGTCTCCCAGTGGGCCTCGCCGGTGGGCCGGGTGAAGGCGGCCGGCAGGGTGATCACATTGGCCCCGGCCAGCGCCAGCGCGCGATACAGGGCCGGGAAGCGCATGTCGTAGCAGATGGTCAGGCCCAGCCTGGAGCCCGCCGCGTCGACGACCACCGCCCGGTCGCCCGGTTCGTAGGTGGCCGATTCCCGCGCCGTCTCGCCGGTGGGCAGGTCGACGTCGAACATGTGCAGCTTGTCGTAGGTCGCGGCGATGGCGCCGTCCGGCGCGATCAGCAGCTGCCGGTTGGCGGCCTTGCCGTCCTCGCGCCGCACCAGCGCCGAGCCGATGTCGAGCCAGATCGCCAGCTCCCGGGCCAGGGCGCGCAGGCCGGTCACCACCGGGTCGTCCTCGGCCGAGGTCAGCACCGGCAGAAGCCTGTCGCGGTCCTTCTGCAGGATGTTGGTCCCCTCCGGCGTCACGATCAGCCGCGCGCCCTCTTCCGCCGCCTGCCGGATCAGCGGCGCGACATGGGCCAGCGCCCCGGCGTGGGTGGCCGGCGTGCGGGTCTGAACGAGGCCGACGCGCAGGATCATGCGGCCAGCATCGGGTCCAGCTTGCCGGCGCGGTCCAGCGCCAGCATGTCGTCGCAGCCGCCGATGTGCTTCTCGCCGACGAAGATCTGCGGGAAGGTCGCGCCGCCGCCGGAGCGCTCCATCATCTCGCGACGCAGGTTGGGGTCCATACCGGCCTCGATCTCCTCGAAGTCGGCGCCCTTGGCCTCAAGCAGGGAGAGGGCCCGCGCGCAGTAGCCGCAGAAGGGACGGGTGTAGATGGTGACCTTGGCCATGACTCGTAACGGAACCTGTTGCTTGTGTTTCATATAGTGGTGTCCGCGCCTGCGCGCACCTTGGCGATGACGGCGACGTGGACGGCGGCGGCGCCCGCGGCCTTCAGCGCCCTGGCGCAGGCCTGCGCCGTGGCCCCGGTGGTCAGGACGTCGTCGACAAGCAGAACGCGCCGACCGGCCAACCGGTCCCGGGCCGCCTCGCGCACCGCGAAGGCGCCGGCCACGTTGCGGCGTCTCCCGGCCGCCGACTTGCCGCCCTGGATGGCCGTGTCGCGCACCCGCTCCAGCGCGTCCGGCAGGTAGGCCAGGCCATGGTCGCGGGCCAGCGGGCGGGCGATCTCGGCGGCCTGGTTGTAGCGCCGGCGCAGCAGCCGCCAGCGGTGCAGCGGCACGGGCGCCACGACGTCGGCGTCCTCGAGCAGCGGCCGGGCCGAGCGCGACAGCCAGCGGGCCATCAGCCCGGCCAGATCGGTGCGATCGGCGTGCTTGAGCTTGAGGATCAGGTCGCGCGAGGCCTCGTCATACAGGCAGGCGGCCCGCGCCCGGTCGAAGGCCCGCGGCCGCGCGGTGCAGGCGGCGCAGCGCACGCCCGGCCCGGGGTCGAACTCGAACGGCGAGCCGCAGCCGTCGCAGACCGGGTCCTCCAGAAAGGCGATGCGGCTCCACTGCCCGGCCGGAAGGCCGGCGGTCTGGGCCGCCTCGCCGTCGAAGTCGCGGACCGGCAACAGCAGGTCCAGCAGGCCGCGCGCCGCGCCGAAGATGCGCGCCGGCGGTTCCCATCGCGTCCGTGAAGGGCCATGTTCCGCCCGCATGTCCGGCACGCCACCCCTCCTGTTCGACCGCGCCCTTCACCGGCGCCGTCTCGACCGCGCCGCCCCCGGCTACGCCGCCGCGAGCTTCCTGAAGACGCGGGCGGCCGAGGACGCCGTGGTCCGGCTGGAAGCGATCATGCGACGCTTTCCGCTGGCGGTCGACCTGGGCGCGCGCGACGGCGCCTTCTGCCGCGCCCTGGCGACCAGCGACGCGGCGGCCAAGATCGACCACCTCGTCGAGACCGACCTGTCCCACGTCATGCTGGTCGGCCGTCCCGGCTCCCGGCTGGTCGTGGACGAGGAGCGGCTGCCGTTTGGCGAGGCCAGTCTGGACCTTGTCGTCTCGACCCTCGCCCTGCACTGGACCAACGACCTGGTCGGGACGCTGATCCAGATCCGGAGAGCCCTGAAGCCGGACGGCCTGTTCATCGGCGCCCTGCTGGGCGGGGCCTCGCTGACCGAACTACGTCAGTGCCTGCTGGCGGCGGAGTCGGAGCTGAGCGGCGGCGCGGGCCTGCGGGTCTCGCCCTTCGCCGACGCCTTCGACGGCGCGGCGCTGCTGCAGCGGGCGGGCTTCGCGCTGCCGGTGGCGGACGTCGACCGGGTGACCGTCCGCTACGGCCATCCCATCGCTCTGCTGCGCGACCTGCGCGCCATGGGCGAGACCAACGTGCTGCTGGACCGGCCCCGCAGGCCGCTGCCGCGCGCGGTGCTGCTGCGGGCGATGGACCTCTACGCCGAGCGCTTCGCCCAGGCCGACGGCAGGGTTCCGGCCACCTTCGAGATCATCACCATCACCGGCTGGGCGCCGCACGAGAGCCAGCAGAAGCCGCTGAAGCCGGGCTCGGCGAAGATGCGGCTGGCCGATGCGCTGGGCGCGGTGGAGGTGTCGACAGGGGACAAGGCGGGGTAGGAGCGGTTCTAGTCGTCCCCGCCGCCGATCGCGCCCGCGACCGCGTCGCTGACGTACTGCATCTTCTCGGTGGTCTTGTTGCCGAACGCCGTCACCGAGGTGACGATCACCAGGAAGACCAGAGAGGCGATCATGCCGTACTCGATGGCCGTCGCGCCGCTCTCGTCGCGGCGGAAGGCCTTCAGGATCAGATGAAGTCGCGCAGAAACGCGACCAGCGGAGCGTCCGCCGGGGGCATCGGATAGTCGGCAAGCTTTTGGGGCTTCACCCACGCCAGAGCCTCGTGTTCCCGCGCCGTGACAAACCCGTCCCAGCGCCTGCACAGGTACAATGGCATAAGCAGGTGAAACGAATCGTAACCGTGGGACGCGAAAACGAACGGGGCCAGGCAGGCCTCGGTGACGCTGATCCCCAGCTCCTCGTCCAGTTCGCGGATCAGGCAGGCCTCCGGCGTCTCTCCGGCCTCGACCTTGCCGCCCGGAAACTCCCACAGCCCGGCCAGCTGCTTGCCCTGCGGCCGCTGGCAGATCAGCACCCGCCCGTCGCCGTCGATCAGCGCGGCGGCGGCGACCAGGAGGATGGGTTTGGCGGGGGCGGGGGAGGTCATGGAGACCCGACCTAGCAGTCACACAACCGCCACGCCAGCCGACGAGGGAGGCGACAGGGCGGCAACCTCTGCTATGGAGCGTCCTTCATCTCCGACGGGAGCCTCGACATGGCGCAGCTGACCCTCGACCGCTGGAACATCACCTTCGGCGGCGACGCCCCGCTGGCGGTCATCGCCGGCATCAACGTCATCGAGGATCTCGACCTGGCGCTGACCACCGGCAAGGCGCTCAAGGCCATCTGCGCCGACCTCGGCCTGCCCTATGTGTTCAAGGCCAGCTACGACAAGGCCAACCGCTCTTCGCTGAAGAGCTTCCGCGGGCCGGGCCTGAAGAAGGGCCTGGAGATCCTGGCCGAGGTGAAGTCGCGGCTCGACGTGCCGATCTGCACCGACATCCACACGCCGGAAGAGTGCGAGCCGGTGGCCGCCGTCGCCGACCTGGTGCAGATCCCGGCCTTCCTCTGCCGCCAGACCGATCTCGTCGTCGCCGCCGCCCGGGCCACGCACGCGGCCGGCGGCCTGCTGCACGTCAAGAAGGGCCAGTTCCTGGCCCCCTGGGACAGCAAGAACATCCTCGACAAGATCAAGGAAGCCACCGGCGGGGCTCAGATGACCCTGATGTGCGAGCGGGGCGTGTCGTTCGGCTACAACAACCTGATCGTCGATATGCTGGGCATCGGCGAGATGCAGAAGCTGGGCGCGCCGGTGACCATCGACGCCACCCACGCCGTGCAACTCCCCGGCGCCGACCCGCGCACCGGCGGCGCCTCGACCGGCGGCCGTCGCGACGGGGTGTCCGTGATCGCGAAGTCGGCTGTGGCGGCCGGCGCCGACGGCGTGTTCCTCGAGTTCCACCCCGACCCCGACAAGGCGTTGTGCGATCCGCTCAGCTGTCTGCCGCTCGATGGCGCGCGGGCGCTGCTGACGACGCTTAAGGCGGTCCGGGACGCGGTGCGCTGAGCATTCCTCCCTCCCCTTTATGGGGAGGGTGGCTCGGCGAGCGCAGCGAGACGAGACGGGTGGGGCAAACAGCGATCCCCAGCCGGCGCTGAAGGCGGCCACCTCTTGCCCCACCCTGCCGCGCTTCGCGCGTCTGTCCCTCCCCACAAGGGGGAGGGAGGGCGCTAGTACGTCGCCCCCTGCGGATGCTTCGGCGTGCAGCCGCTGTAGATCTCGCGCAGCACCGCCATGTCGGCCTCGTAGTCGCCGGTCGGCATGATGGCGCGGCCCAGGCTCACGACCTTGCGGCCGTAGTCCATCATCCCGCAGACCATCGGCACGCCGGCCTTCAGCGCGATCCAGTAGAAGCCGGACTTCCACTCGCCGGCCCGGCCGCGCGTGCCCTCCGGCGCGATGGTCAGCATGAACTCGTCGCGCCGGGCGAACTCGGCGGCCATGGCGCCGACCATGTCCTTGGACGCGGCGCGGTCGACGGACACGCCGCCCAGGTCGCGCATCATGCCGCCGAACGGCCAGCGGAACAGCGAGGCCTTGCCCATGAAGCTGAGGTTGAGGTCCAGCGCCCCGGCCCCGCCGACGAAGTAGACGAAGTCCCAGTTGCTGGTGTGCGGCGCGGCGATGACCACGAACTTGCGCGACGCCGGCGCCTGACCCTCCACGGTCCAGCCGTTCAGCCGGAACCAGGTCGCCAGCGCCCAGCGCACGATCCGCGCGACCGGTCCCATATGTTGCCCCTCCCCAGGGTGGACCCGTGTGGCCGGGTCTCTGAGGGTGTTCGTACGCTGGCGGTGAGGAAGCGTCCATCAGCGGGCTTACACACCGCTGTCATCCCGGCCGCACCCCGGCGAAGGCCGGGGGGAGAGCCGGGACCCAGAGGCAGGCGCACGGCATCGGCTGGGTCCCGGATCGCCTGTGGCGTGCGGGATGACAGCGGGGATTGGAATCTAGCTCCGGTAATCCCCGTTGATCGCCACGTATTCCTTGGTCAGGTCGCACGTCCAGACGCTGGCCGAGCCGCGGCCGACGCCGACGTCGACGCTAACCTCGAGCTCCTGCTTCTTCATGTAGGCGCTCATCCTGGCCTCGGAGTAGGTCGGGGAGACAAGGCCGTCCTGGGCGGCGACCAGCTTGCCGAACTTCACGCTCATGCGGTCGCGGTTGACCGGCTCGTCAGCGCGGCCGACGGCCATGACAATACGGCCCCAGTTGGCGTCCTCGCCGGCGAAGGCGGTCTTGACCAGCGGGCTCTCGGCGACGGTGCGGGCGATCTTGCGAGCGGACGCCGCGTTCTGGGCGCCGGTGACGTTGATCTTGACGAACTTGCTCGCGCCCTCGCCGTCGCGAACCAGCTGCAGGGCCAGGTCCAGCAGCACCGTCTCCAGCTTGTCGCGGAAGTCGGCCAGGCGGTGGTCGCCGGCCCGGCTGATGCGCGGCGCCTTCGACTGGCCGGTCGCGAACAGCAGCAGGGTGTCGTTGGTCGAGCGGTCGCCGTCGACGGTGACGCAGTTGAAGGTCGTGCGGGTGTAGAGGCTGACCAGGGTCTGCAGCGCCTTGGGCGCGATGTCGGCGTCGGTGGCGACGAAGGCCAGCATGGTCGCCATGTCCGGCGCGATCATGCCCGAGCCCTTGGCGATGCCGTTGATGCGCACGATCTGGCCGTCGATCCTCGCCGTGGCCGTGGCGGCCTTGGGGAAGGTGTCGGTGGTCATGATCGCCTTGGCGGCGTCCTGCCAGCCATCGTCGGTCATGCGGCCTTCGACCGCCGGGAGCTTCTGGGTGATCTTGCCGTCGTCCAGCAGCACGCCGATGACGCCGGTCGAGGCCATCATCACGTCGCGCTGGCGACAGTCGAAACGCTTGGCCACCGCCCCGGCCACGCGGCGCACCGCGTCGGCGCCGGGCTTGCCGGTGAAGCTGTTGGCGCAGCCGGCGTTGACGACCAGCGCCTGGACGCCCTCGCCGCCGGAGCTTTCCAGCTGCTTTCGGCACCAGTCGACCGGGGCCGACCCGACGCCGTGCCGGGTGAAGACACCGGCGCAGCTGGTGCCCGGCGCGAACCGCATGACCAGCAGGTCGGGCCGCTCGTGCTTGTAGAAGCCGGCCCGGCCGATGCCCATCCGCACGCCGGGTATCGCCGGCATCTTCGGCATCGATACGGCCAGAGGCGAGACCTTCAGGCCCGGCTTGCCTGGCGTCGGCGCGTCCGGCTCCGGCGCGGCGGCCTCGTCCTTGCCCGGCCGGCGCAGGCCGCGCTTGAGGGCGGTGGCGAGGGGGTCGAGCACGGCGTGGGCGGCGGCTTCAACCGGCTTGGCGGCGGCCTCCAGCGCGCGGGAGGCCGTGGAACGGGTGGGGGGCTTGGTCATTTCTTGGCCGGCGTGGCTGGAGCGGGCGCGGCCTTGTCGGCCGGCGCGGCGGGGTCCGCCGGCGCGGGCGCGGCGGGCGGCGGAGCCGAATCCGGTTCACGGGGGGCGCCGGGCACCTCCTGGGTCTTGCCCAGCAGCGGCTCGATCTTCGCCTTGCCGCGCAGGGTCTCGAGCAGCTCGCGCACCTCGTCGTAGGTCAGGAAGCGGACGATCTGCGGCCGGGCGGCTTCCAGGGTGATCGGCGCCTCCTGGCGCTTGTCCTCGACCCGCACCAGCGCGAATCCGCCCTCGACCGGGAAGGGGCCGACCAGCTGGCCGGCCTTGGCTTCCTTCAGCGCCGCGACATAGCCTTCCGGCATCACGTCCAGCGTGAAGTAGCCGCCGAAGTCGCCGCCGCTGAAGCGGGTGGCCGCGTCGATGGAGCGTTCCATGGCCAGGGCCTCGAACGAGGCGCCGGCGGCCAGCAGCTTCTTGACCTCCTCGGCCTGGGCCTCGGTGCCGACGACGATCTGTCGCGCCTTGACCTCTTCCGACTGGCGGGAGAGGCGAAGCTGCTCCTGGTAGAGCTCGCGGATGGCGCTCTCGGTGACCTTCTTCTCGACCACGCCTTCGACGACCATGTCGGCCAGGATCCGCTGGCGGGCGGCCTCGAGGCGCTGCTGGGCGACCGGGTTCTTGTCGAGCTTCATGCGCACGGCCTCGGCGGCCAGCAGGCGCTGGTCGATGACCTCGTCCAGCACCCGGCGGAACAGGTCCGAAGAGACGTCCAGCGGCTCGCCCTCGCCGATCAGCCCCTGGGCCACGGCCTCGCGCTTCACGTCCGAGGACCAGACCGTGTCAGCGTCGACGCGGGCCACGGCGGCGTCGCCGGGCTCCGGCGGCTTCTCCGACCCCTTCGGCTGCCCGCAGGCGGCGAGGGTCAGGGCCAGGCCGATGGCCAGCATCGTGTTCCAGGCGCCGTGTCGGGCGGTCTTCATGACGGGCTTCTCTCCGCGGAAGAGTCAGTCAGGCTCCGTAGCGCGGTTTCCCCGCGAACGGAATGACATCGCGCGCCGCACGCGAACCGCTATGGTCAGCCATCCCCGTGACAACCGCCGACGATTCATGACCCCGCCAGACGAACCCGCCTCCAACACCGCGCACCTCGCCTCGCCCTCCTACCGGCTGGCCGCCCTCGACCAGGACTTCCTGCTCGGCGAGTCGATGCGCGGCGTGCGCTTCCTGCTGGAGTTCGCCAAGGCCGACGAGGCTCTGAAGGCCTGGGGGGTGCGCTCCACCGTCGTGGTGTTCGGCAGCGCGCGGGTCCACGACGGCGGCGCCAACGGTCACGCCCGCTGGTACGACGAGGCCCGGGCCTTCGGCCGCATCGTGTCCGAGCGCGGCGGCGCCATCCGGGGCGGGCAGGGACCGCGCGACAACGTCATCGCCACCGGCGGCGGGCCCGGGATCATGGAGGCCGTCAACCGGGGCGCCGCCGACGCCGGCGCGCCCTCGGTCGGCTTCAACATCACCCTGCCGCACGAGCAGGCGCCCAATCCGTACTCGACCCCCGAACTGACCTTCCGCTTCCACTACTTCGCCATGCGCAAGATGCACCTGGCCATGCGGGCCAACGCCCTGGTGGTCTTCCCCGGCGGCTTTGGCACCCTGGACGAGCTGTTCGAGATCCTGACCCTGCGTCAGACCGACAAGTCGCCGCCGATCCCGATCGTGCTGTTCGACGAGGCCTACTGGCGCTCGGTGATCGGCTTCGAGGCTCTGATCGAGCACGGCATGATCGCCGCGGAGGACATGACCCTGCTCCGCTTCGCCGAGGACGCGGAGGGGCTGTGGGCGCGGTTGCTGGAGTGTGGACTGAGGCCGGGAGAGAAGGTGTAGGGGTAGGGCGCGACCCGTGTCCTGGCCGCCACAAGGGATCGCTCCGCAGGGCCCTCGCGTTGACAGTGGCGGGGGCGCTGCTTAAGTCTCCGGCGCGCCGAAACGGGCGGATTTTCAAGGGGCCGAGAGGCCTTGAGCGAACCCCGACGCCGCCGCCGCGCGCCGCTTTCACTGGATATCTGACCTGATGCTCGGCTTCGCCAAAAACTTCTTCGGTTCCGCCAACGACCGCAAGGTCAAGGCCATGCAGGCCCGGGTCGCGAAGATCAACGCGCTGGAGCCGCAGATCTCGGCCCTGACCGACGACCAGCTGCGGGCCAAGACCGACGAGTTCAAGGCGCGTCTGGCGAAGGGCGAAACGCTCGACGAGCTGATGAGCGAAGCCTTCGCGGTGGTCCGCGAGGCCGCGAAGCGCACGCTGGGCCAGCGCCCCTACGACGTCCAGATGATCGGCGGCATGGTGCTGCACAAGGGCGGCATCGCCGAGATGCGCACAGGTGAAGGCAAGACGCTGGTCGGGACCCTGCCGACCTACCTGAACGCCCTGGAAGGCAAGGGCGTCCACGTCATCACCGTCAACGACTACCTCGCCCGCCGTGACGCAGAGTGGATGGGCAACGTCTACCGGTTCCTGGGCCTGTCGGTCGGGGTCATCGTCAACGGCCTGTCGCAGGGTCAGCGCCAGGAGGCCTACCGCAGCGACATCACCTACGGCACCAACAACGA
>JAUSPV010000280.1 GCA_030652755.1 Caulobacter sp.
TACATCTTCAACCTCGGCCACGGCATCCTGCCCGACACGCCGATCGCGCATGTGGAACAGGTGCTCAAGCGGGTGACCGGTCAGTGACAGACGCCACGCCCGGCGGCCGGCGGATCGCCGTCGTCCTGTTCAACCTCGGCGGACCGGATGGTCCTGAGGCGGTTCGGCCATTCCTGTTCAACCTGTTCAATGACCCGGCCATCATCAGCCTGCCGGGCATCGTCCGCACGCCGCTGGCGGCGTTGATCAGCAGTCGGCGCGAGGAATCGGCCAAGGCCAACTACGCGATCATGGGCGGCGGCTCGCCGCTGCTGCCCGAGAGCCGCAAGCAGGCGGCCGCGCTGGAGGCGGCGCTGGGCGCCCGGCTGGCCGGCGACAAGGTCCGCTGCTTCATCGCCATGCGCTACTGGCATCCGATGACCGACGAGACCGCCCGAGCCGTAGCCGATTTCGCGCCCGACGAGATCGTGCTGCTGCCGCTCTATCCGCAGTTCTCGACCACCACGACCGGATCCTCGGCCAAGGCCTGGGCGAAGGCCTACAAGGGTCCGGGCAAGTCCCGCACCGTCTGCTGCTATCCGCAGGAGCCGGGGCTGGTCGAGGCGCACGCGCGGTCGATCGTGCGGACCCACCGGGCCATGGGCGCGCCGGGGCCGCTGCGCCTGCTGTTTTCCGCCCACGGCCTGCCGGAGAAGGTCATCGCCGGCGGCGATCCCTACCAGGATCAGATCGAGCGCACCTGCGCCGCCGTGGTCGCCCAGCTGGGGCCCGACTGGGCTCCGGACTGGGACTGGCGGGTCTGCTTCCAGAGCCGGGTCGGACCGATGAAATGGATTGGCCCCTCGACCGAACATGCGATCGAGGAGGCCGGCCGTGACGGTCGCGGCGTGTTGGTCACCCCCATCGCTTTCGTCTCCGAACATGTCGAGACCCTGGTCGAGCTGGACCATGAGTACGCTGACCTGGCGCGGTCGCTGGGGCTGGCCTTCTACCTGCGGGCCCCGGCGCTCGGCACGGACCTGGCCTTCATCGAAGGCCTGGCCGAGGTGGCGGTCGAGGCGCTCGGCCGCACCGGCGTTGCGCCGGCCGGCCCGGCGTGCGACCGGGGCTTCAAACAATGTCCTTGCCGGGAGAGGGCCGCATGAGCTGGTTTTCGGAGCACTACGACCTGCTGCGCGGGCTGCACATCATCGCCGTCATCGCCTGGATGGCCGGGATGCTCTACCTGCCGCGCCTCTACGTCTATCATACCAGGGCCATCCCCGGCGGCGAGCTCGACAGCGCGCTCCAGGTCATGGAAGTGAAGTTGCTGCGGATCATCATCAACCCGGCGATGATCCTGACCTGGCTGTTCGGCTTGAGCCTGATGGCCGCCCGGCCCGACGTGCTGGCCCAGCCGTGGATGTGGGTGAAGCTGGCCGGGGTGGTGTTCCTCAGTAGCTGGCACGGCTTCCTGGCCGGAGCCCGCAAGAAGTTCGCCGCCGGGACGAATGCCCGCTCGGAGAAGTTCTGGCGGATGACCAACGAGCTGCCGTTCCTCGCGGCGGTGATCATGGTGCTCGCCGTCACCACCGAGTTCCTGGCCCGCTAACCCGCGCCGCGACAACGGATTCCTTGACGAGGCCGGGGCGGTGTGGTTCCCCTGCCCGTGATGCGAACCGCTTCGGTTCGCGTTCCTCCTTACCGCCGGATCCGCGCCCATTGGCGGCGCGCCCATGATCCGGCTCCCCGAACGTCCTTTTGCGCTTGCCGCAAGCGCCCTCCACCCGCCGCCCCCGGACCGTCAAACGTCCAGTCCGGCGCCTGTCTATCCAGGGGGTCGCCAAGGCCCTCACGCCCAGAGTCTGTCCATGTCTGAAGACAACACCCCCGAGAACGAAGCCCTGGCCGCCGATGAGGCGACCGACAACGGCGCCGACGGCCATGACGGCCATGACGGCGAAGAGTCCCAGGTTTCCGCGGTCGTCGCCGCCCTCGGCGTCACCCGCATGTCCCTTCAGGAGCTGAAGGAGACCTCTCCCGCCGACCTGCTGGCCCTGGCTGAAAAGCTCGAGCTCGATAACGCCAACTCGATGCGCAAGCAGGACATGATGTTCGGCATCCTCAAGACCGTCGCCGAGGAAGGCATCGAGATCTCGGGGTCGGGCACCATGGAGGTGCTGCCGGACGGCTTTGGCTTCCTGCGCAGCCCCGAAGCCAACTATCTGCCCGGCCCCGACGACATCTATGTTTCGCCCTCGCAGATTCGGAAGTTCGGCCTTCGCACCGGCGATTCGGTGGTCGGCGCCATCCGCGCTCCGCGGGAAGGCGAACGTTATTTCGCGCTGGTCAGCGTCGAGCAGATCAACTTCGAGGCGCCCGAGAACGTCCGCCACAAGGTCCACTTCGACAACCTGACGCCCCTCTATCCCGAGGAGCGGCTGAAGATGGAGATCGAGGATCCGACCCTGAAGGATCGCTCCGGCCGGATCATCGACATCGTCTCCCCGCTCGGCAAAGGCCAGCGCTGCCTGATCGTCGCCCCGCCGCGGGTCGGCAAGACGGTGATGCTGCAGAACATCGCCAAGTCGATCGCCGCCAACCACCCCGAGTGCTACCTGATCGTCCTGCTGATCGACGAGCGGCCGGAAGAAGTCACCGACATGCAGCGCACCGTCGTGGGCGAGGTGATCTCCTCGACCTTCGACGAGCCGGCCACGCGCCACGTGCAGGTCGCCGAGATGGTCATCGAGAAGGCCAAGCGCCTGGTCGAGCACAAGCGCGACGTCATCATCCTGCTGGACTCGGTCACCCGTCTGGGTCGCGCCTACAACACCACCGTCCCGTCGTCGGGCAAGGTGCTGACCGGCGGCGTGGACGCCAACGCGCTGCAGCGCCCCAAGCGTTTCTTCGGCGCCGCCCGCAAAATCGAAGAAGGCGGCAGCCTGACCATCATCGGCACCGCGCTGGTCGATACCGGCAGCCGCATGGACGAGGTGATTTTTGAAGAGTTCAAGGGCACCGGCAACTGCGAGATCCACCTGGATCGCCGCCTCTACGAAAAACGCGTGTTCCCGGCGATTCACCTCAACCGCAGCGGCACCCGCAAGGAAGAGCTGCTGCTGGCCCCCGAGATTTTACAAAAGTCGCGGATTTTGCGCCAGTTCATGTACAACATGGACGAAATCGAATCCATGGAGCTGATGCTCAAGAACATGAAAGCGACGAAAA
>JAUSPV010000290.1 GCA_030652755.1 Caulobacter sp.
GCTCGACCACTCCCCGCCGCCGCATCGGGCTGGTACCAGGCGCCCTCCCCCGCGACGGGGACGTGATGAGTATGGGCGGGGTTGGGGCGAGGGGGATAAACTTCGGTCTATCCCCCCATCTCCGTCTCCCCGGCGAAGGCCGGGGTCCATACGGGGCAAGGGCTTGCGCGGGATCATGGTTCCCGGCGCTGACCGGAAAGGCGGTGGATAGCGGCGCCTTATCCTTCTCCCCTCGAGGGAGAACGCAGCCGCGTAGGGGCCGGATGAGGGGACTGCCCCGGCCCCTCCCCCACTCCCGCTCATCCTCGCGGAAGTGTTGTGTCCCGGGAGGTTGTCGAGCACTTCGGCGGGGGCTTTGTGGCCCAGGCATCGCAGTCGGGTTCGATTGTAGTCCTTCACGAAGGTGAGGATGAAGGTGTCGCGCTGAGCGGTGTCTGCGAAGCGGTTCTTGCCGCCGTTCGCGCCGGAGGGGGCATGGCCCCGGATGGCGTCGGCCAGACGTCGATTGAAGCGCTCGACCATGCCGTTGGTTTGCGGCCGGTACGGCTTGGTCAGCCTGTGTTTGATGCCGTGGTCCTGGCAGACCCTGTCGAAGGGATGGTTGCCGGTCCCCTTGTCCCGGCGGCGCCAGCGCGCATCGCCGAAGCGGTCGGTGAACTCCGAGCCGTTGTCGGTCAGGACCGTATGGACGGGGTAGCCGAAGGCCTGCAGGAAGCGCCGCAGGCAGCCGGCGACGGTCTGGCCGCTGCGCTCCTGGATGATCTCGGCGTGGACGAAGCGCGTCGTGCGCTCGATGGCCACGAAGACATAGGCGGGCCTGCGCTCAAGACGCGGCAGGTGCTTGAGATCGACATGCACATAGCCGAACGGCGTGGGGTCGAAGGCCTGGGCCGGCGGCTCGGAGGCCCGCGCCCTGCCCGATACGCCCCGGCGCTTGAGGCAGCGGTGCAGGGCCGAGCGGGAGATGTCGGGACGCAGGCATCGGCGCATGACCTCCAGCAGATCGTCCAGCGAGAGTCCCAGATCCGTGCGCAGGCCCACCGCGATCTCCTCCTCCTCGAAGGAAAAGCCGGTGGCCAGGGCATGGGGTCTGGACGAGCGGTCAGAGACGTCCCGGCGGGTCTTCCAACGCCGGACCGTCCCCTCGGAAACACCCAGCTCCCGCACCAGCTCGGCCACCGGCAGCGCGCTGCCCTGGATGTAGGCCCGCGTCTTGGGTGTGGTCGCGGCGTTCGCGTGAAGCTTCACAAGCATCGGCGTGCCTCCAGCCAGGCGATGCCAGACACTACACCGAGTCGATCAACCCAATCTCCCGGGACACAACACGGAAGCGAGGACCCAGGTCTTTTGATGCAGCGGCTCATCGGAGGGATTGGCGCACACAGCGGCCACAATGAGTGCACCGGCCGTAAACCTGGGTCCTCGCTTCCGCGAGGATGAGCGGTGTGAAAGGGCGTTGCAGAGCCCTTCCTTCAGGAAGGGCGCAACCCTTCGATCTCATGCAGGCCAGCGTGCCGGACGAGCCGGGTTGGTCCGCCGACGTGGCCCTCCGGGCCATCGCCTCCGGCGACGCGAAGCGCCCTTGAGTTGAGGAGCGACGGCGCGCCCTCGCGCGCCGTATGCGGCGGCCACTGGCCGACGCCGCGACGAACCCGGATCGCCCGGCGATCGTCTCGGCAAGAGATGAAGGGGGTGGACGTGCTGCGGGCGATACGGGCGGTGGGCTAAAGTCGATACGCTAGGAGGCCTTCGCAGAATGAGTGCGCGTCCCTGATTTCTATCGGAAGCTCCCCGACTGATCAGTCTACTGACCCGAAGCGCGGGCCAGTTCGCGAGCTTCGAGCGCGCCTTCCGTAAGGTTTTCTGACGAGATGAGGCTCGGATTCTGCACCTGGTCGAAGCTGTCCTTCGTCAAATCCTGAAGCTTGAAGAAATCGAACGTGTACCGGCCCTTCGTACTGTCATTGATGACGACAATCTTTGTCATTACGCTGCGATTCAGTTGGATCGTCTCGCGGGCTAGATGCGCTTCCCATTCATCGAAGTTCGGGTGGATGATGCGATAGTTCCCACTGTCCTGGAACGGCGCAGTTGCGCTCTTGTCCACGACGAAGGCGTCCCGCTCGCGCTTCAGTTCCATGTTGCATCGCTTGCAAGAAACCGAGAGGTTCCAAATCTCGAACACGAACGGCCTGTATTTCGCCTTCGGTAGCACATGTTCGCGATCGATCATGAAGTAGCCCCCGCCGTGAAGGCTCATGCGGCAATAGCAGCACGTGTCTTCCTGTCGCTTGAGGTGTAGGTCGCGGATGGCATTCTTCGCTGCCTTGACGTCCGGATCCTTAACCGTCCAAGGCCGAGACCTCAGCATAGCGGCGGTGATCGCTGCCATCTGCGAGGCCGTGTAGCTGAAGGTGGAGAGAGCGGGCGAGTAAGGATCAGGCATCGTCGTCGATGTCGGGTGCCGGACGGTTCATTCGAGCCTCGATCCGATCGAGGAGTTGTCGGACGCCCTTAAAGAAATCGGTCTGGGCGACATCGTCGCTCCTAGCCTGCATGGCGTCCACTAGCGCGAGGACATCGGCCTTGCTCTGTTGTCTGCGCTCGTACAGATCGATCGCCTCGACAATCGCTTCGCTCACGAAATGGTTGGCAGGCGTCACTACCTCGAAGGCCTTCCACAGGACCTCTTCGATGCTGTTCGTGGAGGTCGGGTCGCCGTGGATGTCGAGTTTGAGGAACGTGGGACCATCGACGCGGTAAACCGATGTGATCTCGCCGTTGTGCGCCAGACTGCCAGTCACGATAAGCGGGGAGTGGGTCGCCACGACGATCGTGGCATTGCGGTAGCTCAGGGCGACAAGGAGTTTGTCGATGTACTCCCGCTGCCAGCTTGGGTGCAGGCTGTTCTCAGGCTCGTCAATCAGCACAATCCCGTTTCGCGGTACAGTAGCGATCATGAATATCAGTGACGATATGAGAGATAGCTCGCCGGAACTCGCATGGCTGAGCTCGATCGAATCGTAGTTTTTCCGAAGATAGACAGTGATGCTGCGGAGCAGCCCATTCTGTCGCAAGAGAGATTCGCTTCTGAGCACCGAAGCGAGGTCGTCGCGGGAGAATAGATCACGTCCCGATGATCCTGGTGCCGTCCAGAAAGTTTCCTCAGGATCGAAGCGCTCGAGGAAGCGCATAGCGCGATCAAGATCCCGGACCTCACGGTCGGATGTAAACGTAAGCACGTTGTCGATTGATTCACGGTAATCTGACCCGCGCCCGTTCGGCTTGTTCAGGTGAAACCGGAAGCCGATGCTTTCGTCATACCCACAGTACTCTAGGACAGCGCGGGCCTGGAACAGAGACGAGTCGTCAGCATCGAGAGCGAGACCCATAGCCCGTTTGATGATCGATCTCGCGGAATCACCGCCGCGACCGAACGAAAGCCGATTCGCGAGCCGCATACCTTTGAAGCGGTCATGGGCCGCGTTGCTGACTACCACCACTTCCCGGCGCTTGCCGTACTCCAGCGCGATCTCCCGAAGCGCGCGGCTCTTGCCCGCGCCGTTTGGGCCGACAAGGATCGCCACCCCGTCCTGAACGGCGGAGTACTCATCAAATCCAAGTTTGCGAAGCAACACGTTCCAACTCCCACCCGGCGAAGATCGCTTTAGTTGGTCTTTAGCGAAACGCCCACTGCAGATTGTGAGATTGTCCTGCTCCGGTGGTGCGCTGTGAGCGGCACCGCCTCGCTCTATCGACTGGGAGGCCTAATGTCCTGCTTTGGATGACGACTTGAGGGCTCGTCCTGAGCCCCAAACGCAAAAGGCGGCACGCCATTCAGCGTCCCGCCTTCAATAGCCAAGCCTCCCGGCCATGCCGCGCCGTCAGGGACAGACACCTGCGGCGCCCGTCCCCAACCCCCTACTCGTCCGCCGCTTCCAGAAGCTCGGCCGTCTTGCGCAGGCGGAGGGTCCTGGGCGTCACCTCGACCCGTTCGTCTTCCTGGATGCAGGCGATGGCCTCTTCCAGGGTCGCCCGGCGGAGCAAACAAAAGGGGCGCACGATGGCTCGTGCGCCCCTTTCCTAGTCTTCGCCGTCTGGCGCGGCCGCCCTACTCCGGACGGGCGCGCTTTTTGCGGAACGACGGGTTGAGGATCTGCTTGCGCAGGCGGATGGACTTGGGCGTCACCTCCACCAGCTCGTCGTCGCCGATGTAGGCGATGGCCTGTTCCAGCGACATGATGCGCGGCGGGGTCAGGCGCACGGCCTCGTCCTTGCCGGAGGCGCGGACGTTGGTCAGTTGCTTGCCCTTGATCGGGTTGACGTCGAGGTCGTCCCAGCGGGCGTTCTCGCCGATGATCATGCCCTCGTAGGTCCTCGTGCCGGCGCCGACGAACATGACGCCGCGATCCTCAAGGTTCCACAGGGCGAAGGCGGCGGTTTCACCGTCCGAGTTCGAGATCAGCACGCCCTTCTGGCGGCCGCCGATCTCGCCCTTGTAGGCTTCGTAGTGGCTGAAGACGCGGTTGATCACGCCCGAGCCGCGGGTGTCGGTCAGGAACTCGCCCTGGTAGCCGATCAGCGAGCGCGACGGGGCCTTCAGGCTGATACGGGTCTTGCCGGCGCCCGACGGACCCATGTCGGTCATCTCGGCCTTGCGGGCCGACAGCTTTTCGATGACGACGCCCGAGAACTCGTCGTCGACGTCGATCATGACGTCTTCGATCGGCTCGAGCTTCTCGCCGTTCTCGCCGGTCTGGTAGACCACGCGCGGACGCGAGATCGAGACCTCGAAGCCTTCGCGACGCATGTTCTCGATCAGAACGCCCAGCTGCAGTTCGCCACGGCCGGCGACTTCGTAGGCGTCGCCGCCCTGGGTGGTGGTGACGCGGATGGCGACGTTGGACTCGGCTTCCTTGAGAAGACGGTCACGGATGACGCGCGACTGCACCTTGTCGCCCTCGCGGCCGGCCAGGGGGCTGTCGTTGACCGAGACGGTCATCGAGATGGTCGGGGGATCGATCGGTTGCGCGGGCAGGGCGTCGGTGACTTCCATGGCGCACAGGGTGTCGGCCACGGTGGCCTTGGACATGCCGGCGATGGCGACGATGTCGCCCGCTTCCGAGCCCTCGTCCAGGGCGGTGCGCTTCAGGCCGCGGAAGGCGAGGACCTTGGTGATGCGGCCGCGCTCGATTTCCTTGCCCTCACGGTCCAGGGCGTGGATGGCCATGCCCGGAACCGCCTTGCCGCTCTCGATGCGGCCGGTCAGCAGGCGGCCCAGGAAGGGATCGCTTTCGATCAGCACGTTGAGAATCTGGAACGGCTTGTCCTTGTTGGCCTCGACCTTGGGCGGCGGCACGTGCTCGACGATCAGGTCGAACAGCGGGGCCAGGTTGTCGTTCGGCTGGCCCAGGTCCATCGTCGCCCAGCCGTTGCGGCCCGAGGCGTAGATGTGCGGGAAGTCCAGTTGCTCGGGCGTGGCGCCGATGGCCTCGAAGAGCTCGATGGTCTCCAGGTGCACCCGGTCCGGGTCGGCGTGGGCGCGGTCGACCTTGTTGATGCAGAGGATGGGCCGCAGACCCATCTTCAGCGCCTTGGTCAGCACGAACTTGGTCTGGGGCATGACGCCCTCTTCGGCGTCGACCAGGATGACGCAGCCGTCCACCATCCCGAGGATGCGCTCGACCTCGCCGCCGAAGTCGGCGTGGCCGGGGGTGTCGATGATGTTGATCCGGGTTTCGCCCGCCTTGCCGTTCCAGAGCACCGAGGTGCACTTGGCGAGGATGGTGATGCCCCGTTCCTTCTCCTGATCATTGGAGTCCATGGCGCGTTCGGTCTGCGCCTCGTTGGCGCGGAAGACGCCGGACTGGGCGAGGAGCTGGTCGACGAGCGTGGTCTTGCCGTGGTCGACGTGCGCGATGATGGCGATGTTTCGCAGGGACATTGAAATCTTTTCGGGGGCGGGAGCGAGGCGCGCGCTTTTACGCGAGTGCGAGACGTTTATCCACCCTTGTCCCGTGACGGCTGTTTGAGCGACCCCAAACGGCTGTTTTTATTCGCCAATCCGTGAATTACGGCGGGGCGCGGCCATTCCTTGTGCGGCGCACCATATTGCCCTGACGCAACGACTGCCCTTGGGGAACAAGGATTTCTGAACGATCTCCCTGAGATTCTCGGCCTGGGCGCACGTTTTTCCCTTGCTCGATTGTGCGCCGCACACTAAGTTTGAGTTGTGAGGCGGTTCTGCCGCCTCTGCCCTTCCTGGGCGTTTCCTCCCTAATGAACTGCGGCGGCTTCGGCCGCCGCTTTTTTTTGGCCTGGGGCTCCCCACACATTCCCCGTGTTCCCGGCGAAGGCCGGGATCCATGAAGGCGGGCGGCGGCGCGTCCGCATGGGCCCCGGCGTTGGCGCTCCGCGCCGCCCTTCGGGTCGGCGGGGAAACGGAGCAGGAGCGGACGACCTACGCCGGCGCTAACCTTGGCCAGTCCCGCGCCAGCACCCGGGTCAGCGCCGCCACGTCCGCCGTCAGCTTGGCCAGCCCCTCCGTCGGCTCCAGCGTCTTCTCGTCCATGTAGAGGGCGCGGCTGATCTCGATCTGCAGGGCGTGGGTGCGCTCCCGCGGCCGACCGTAGTGTTCGGTGGTGTAGCCGCCGGCGTAGGGGGCGTTGCGGGCCACGCGGTAGCCCATGGCCTCCAGCTCCCGCTCGACCAGGTCGGTGAGCTTGCGGCTGCAGGCGGCGCCGAAGCGGTCGCCCAGCACGATGTCGCAGCCCTTGCCGTGGCGGGGCGTCACCGCCGTGCGGGCGGCGGCCTCCGGCATCGAGTGCCAGTCGATCAGCACCGCCAGCCCGTGCGCCGCCCTCGCCCGCTCCAGCAGGCCCGACAGCGCCGCGTGATAGGGCTGGTGCGTGGTCTCGACCCGGGCCCGGGCCTCGGCGAAGGTCAGCTTGCGGGCGTAGATCTCCCGCCCCTCGGCGGCGACCCGGGCGATGGCCCCCAGCCCCGCCGCGACCCGGGCCGATCGCGCGCGGGCGAAGTCCGGCAGGTCGTCGGAGAACATCGTGGGGTCCAGCTCCCAGGGCTCGCGGTTGAGGTCCATCCAGGCGCGGCCGTGGCGGGCGAGGATCAGGCCGGCGCCGTGACCGGCGGCCGGGGCGATGATCTGGTCGACCAGCGCGTCCTCGGAGCGGCGCAGCAGATCCTCGTGCACCGCCGAGGCCTCCAGCATGACCGCCGGATAGTGCCGGCCCGAGTGCGGCGAGGCGAAGACCAGCGGCGTGGGCGGCGGGTCGGCGGCGAGGATGTGAAAGGGGGGTTCGGCCGACGCCGGGTCCAGGTCGGGAAGATTGTCGGGCCGGGCGTCCATGCCGACATGATGGCGGGGGGGAGCGGTCGCGGTCAAAGTCTTTCCGTCCCCGTTTCCGCCCGGGTTATCCCCAGCGCCGCGGTCGCCCGCCCGGCGCGGTTCATCGCGCCTTTACGCCTGATCCGCTAGGGTTCGCGTCCGTTTCCCCTGGGGCCGACGACCAGACATGCCGCGCATCCTTCTCGCCGAAGACGACGACTCCCTGCGCAACTTCCTGGCCCGGGCGCTGGAACGCGCCGGCTACGAGGTCACCGCCTGCGCCGACGGCGAGGAGGCGCACGCCGTCCTCGACCAGGACTGGGACCTGCTGCTGACCGACATCGTCATGCCCGGCATGGACGGCATCGAGGTCGCCCGCCACGCCGCCGCCCGCCATCCCGGCCTGCGCATCATGTTCATCACCGGATTCGCCGCCGTGGCCCTGACCGCCGGCGAGCGCGCCCCGGCCGGCGCCAAGGTGCTGTCCAAGCCCGTCCACCTGCGCGAGATCGTCCAGGAAGTGGAGCGGATGATGGCCGCCGCCTGAAACTCGCCAGTTTCGGAGCGCAGATCGGTTGCAACGGCGGGCAAGCCTCGCTATACCGCCGCTCCTCCCAGGTAAGGACGCGTAGCTCAGCGGGAGAGCACCTCGTTGACATCGAGGGGGTCACTGGTTCAATCCCAGTCGTGTCCACCATCCTGCTTCGCGCTACGCGCTTCGCAGGACAAGTCCCGAACAGTGATGCGAAGCAGGATGCCCTGCGTAGCCTTGGCGAAGCAGGGCTGAAGCCGCGCCAAGCGCTTCGCCGCGCGCCACCCCGGCGAACCCTTCCACCCTGTACGGCGTTACCACCCCAGGTCCGCGCGAGGCGGACATCGGGAGGCTGACGCCATGACTGACACTCAACCCGCGGCCCTGACGCCGCATCCCTTCCACACCCTTGTTTCCTGGCCCGCCATCATCGCCGGGGCGCTGGTCGCCGTCACCATCGGCGCGATGCTCAACCTGCTGGGCGTGGCGATCGGCGCCGCGGCGCTCAATCCCTTCGACCTCAGCCGCGGCGAGGCGGAAGGCTTCGGGGCCGGCGCCGGCGTCTGGGTCGCGCTCGTCAACGCCGTGGCCCTGTTCATCGGCGGCGCCGTGGCCAGCCGCGCCGCCAAGTTCCCCGACCATCACCGCGGCCTGCTGAACGGCCTGGCCGTCTGGGCCGTCGCCTTCGTGATCGCCATCCTGGTGGCGGGCTCGACGGCGGCCGGGGGCTTTGTCTCAACGGTCGGCGGCGTCGCCGAACGCATGGACCCGGTCGATGTCGCCTCCGACCCCTATTATGATCGCGGCCCGACCGGTCCGATGGACCCGGCGCTGCCCGACAGCGCGCCGGCCGTCCCCGTCCCTGCCCAGCCGGCGGCCGACGACGCGGCCGACGCCACCGGCGCGGTGGCCCTGTGGGCGTTCCTCACCATGCTGGCCGGCGGCGTCGCCGCCATCCTCGGCGCCCGTTACGGCGGCCGTCGACATGGCTGGGAGACCAAGGCCGGCGTCACCGACGGCGGCGTGATCCACTCGCCGGCCACAGCCACGACGACGACCACGAACTTCCGGTCGTAACGGCTAACGGGAGCGGGGCTCTCCCCGCTCCCGCCACGCCAGGACGCCGCCCCAGGCCAGCGCGGCCAGCAGGGCGTAGCTCCAGACCAGGTAGGCGCTGAGGTAGGCGTAAACCCAGATCCGCAGGTCGATCATCACCGCGACATGGGTGGCCGTTGTGAGGAGCTGGAAGGCGGCCATCACCATCAGCCAGGTGCGGCGCCAGGCCAGCGCCATACCGACAAACAGCGCCGCCGCCACGACATCGAGCGCGAAGATCGCGTACTGGGGATTGATCAGGTCGTCGCGGTTCTGCAGCGCCGCCGACCCCACCCAGGCCAGGAAGACGACGGCGGCCGCCCAGCGCTGCGGGCGCGCGCCCGGCCAGCCGGCGAACAGGCAGACGGCGACCATCAGGGCGGCGCCGATCTGGGCGGAGGTGGTGACGAACAAGGCCGGAGTCCCCCTTCGGACACTCCGGCCAGTAGGTCGTGATTTTACGTCAGGCGAAAGGTGTTACGCCGCCTCGCGCCCCGGGGCGGGCGCGGCGACGCCGAGGCGACCGCCGGGACGCAGTTGCATGGGAGGGGGCTTGTCCACGCCGCCGAGCGCGACGGCGCCCAGGCCGATCTGATGCTGGACGTCATGCAGTTCGCGGTGGGTCTCGACAATGCCGCGGCGGGCCTGGGCCAGCGCGGCGATGGTCTCGGTGGTCCGGTCGATGACGTTCTGGCCGACGACCGCCGACAGATTGGCGTCGATGCGGGCGGTGGGCAGCATGGCCGTCAGCGCGGCCACGGCGGACAGGGCGCTGTCGATCGCCGCCTCGGCGGCGAACAGCTGGTCAGCGACTTGATGGGCGACGATTCTGCGTTTCATGGCAAAGGTCCTCCCGCTCGCGCCGGGGGCCCCGGGGCGACGGTTTGTCTCGAAGATGTCGGTAATGCCCGGGCCGCAGGGGCCTGGATCAGGTCCAGGCGCGCATGGCTTCCTGCAGCGCGAAGGCGAACTGGTGGCTGGCGGCGATCACGGCGCTGAGCAGCAGGGCTGTCAGGACCGCGCCCCCCGCGATGAGCGCGAAGCGCTGGAACGGAGTCAGGTCATGGCTGAACCCTCCTCTCGCCCACCACGGAACGTCTCGTCCGCGATCACCCAGGCGATGCAGAGGATTTCCTTCAGCACATGGCCCGAAGGCAGGAACCGGGCCTGCTTCCGCGTGGCCGAGACCAGGCTTTCGACCATGTCCTGCTGCTGGCGGCTGGCCGCCAGGTCCCGGAGCGCGTCTTCCAGCTGGTTCCAGGTCCAGACCGGCATGTCCGCCGCCGGGTCCCACAGCTCCACGCCCACCGGCGCCAGGTCCATATCGTCCATCTTGCTCACGCTCCCCTCGCATCGAACGAGAGGAAGCTGAGCGGTCGTCAGGGTCGGCGGCCAGACCAGCCGGTCCGCCCCCTAAATCATTGAGGGGTGCGGGTTGAGCGTCTTCGGCGTCGGCCTCCCAGGCGCGGAACAGCAGCGCGGCGTCGCGGCGGCTGGCGACGCCAAGGCGGCGGCGGGCCTCGTTGAGATGGCCGTCCACCGTGTGCTGGGAGATGCTGAGGCGGCGGGCGATCTCCTTGGAATGCAGATGCGCGGCCACGAGCCGAAGGCATTCGCGTTCCCGCGGCGTGAGGCGCTCAATCGCGCTCGGGTCGTAATCTTCCCCCATCGACGTGGAGGTAAATCCCCTATTCGCCGTTCGTCCATAGCTGATCGCATCCGTCCGCGAATTTCGCGCGGCCGTCGGCTGGGCGGGAAGGCCGCGTCGGGCTCAGGCGGTCCGACGGTGAAAGGCCGTCATAGACGCCACCGGAAGACCCAGGACCGTGATCCGGACGGACTTCAGGGCCACGTCGGCGGATATCGGCGTGAAGCGCGTGGTGAACCGGGGCCGGGGGCCGCCGTCAGGTTTCAGCGGGCGGCGGAAGGACAGCAGATAGTCGTCACCCACGTAGCGACCCTGGATCCCCACGCCCGCCAGCACCTCGGCCGCGACATAGGCGCCGTTCAGCCCTCGGGTCATGGCCCAGCGCCATTCGTCGGTCTCGCCGTCGTGCCAGGTGAAGACCTCGTCGAAATGGATGGCCTGGTAGGCCTCGTCGAGGGCGCCTTCCGTGATGATCCGGCAACGGCGCTGGATCCTGCCGGTCGGACCCCGGACGACACCCCAGCCCTCCGTCCGGCCGAGGAAGAACACCTCCGGCCTGAACGGTCGCGCCTGCTGGAAGTTCTCGCCGTCCACCCAGGAGCTCCTCGCCGCGATCAAAGACCCGCGTTGTGCGATCCATTATCGCAAAAGCGCGGCTCCCGACCACCGCGCGTAATGTCGCGGACCGGCCGAAGTTCCGGATGACGGGGTGCGGCATTCTGTCCCCGGGTGGCGGGCGGCTACTTCTTCCGGCTGGCTTTCAGCGCCGTGACCTCTTCCGGGGTCAGCTTCCGGAGCCTGGTCACATGACAGGTCCGCGGGCCGATCGAGGTGGGCACGATCAGGTCGAGATCCAGCCCGTCGCAGATGCTGGACCCGCCAGCCCGGCTGCGAACACCCAGCGTGATGGCGCTGTCCAGATCATGGCAGCGGGAGAACAGCTCGCCGCGGTAGACATCCCGAACCCCGATCTCGAGATAGACCACGCGATCCCCCTCCGCGCGCCAGCTGTTGAGCTGGCTGGCGAAGAAGCAGGCGCGTGGCGGCCTGGCCGCAGCGTCGGGCGCCGCGACAGCCACTGTATCGGCCGCCGCGAAGCCGAGGCTCGCGAGGGCGGCTGCGATGGCGATGCGTTTCATCATTCGGGAACTCCACGAAGGTCCCCGTCCCTGACAGATCCGATAGCGCGGCCGGGGGGTCACGACGAGGTCCGTCGCGCCGCCCGGACCTCGAACCGCGACGGATCGACCGCCTCGGCCAGGTCGGCCGGCAGCGGAGACGGCAGGCCCAGGGCCAGGGCGGCGACATGCTCGGCCATCAGGGGCCCGGAGCAGAAGCCGCGCGAGCCCAGCCCGCTCAGCACGAACAGGCCGGGCGGAGCGCCGGGGGGAGGACCGGCGAGCGGCAGATGGTCGGGTGTCGTCGCCCGGACCGCCGCCCTGCCCTCAACGCCCGACGTCGGCAGTCGGGCGGCCAGCCCCGGCAGCGTCCCGGCCAGCAGGTCCCGGTTGCGGTCGTGATCGGCGGCGGCGACGGCGGTGTCGTCGCGGTCGCGATCAAACGTGGCCCCGTAGAGCACCCCCCGCCGCGTCGGCACGGCGTAGCCGCCCCAGGACACGGGCAGCGGAACCGTCGCGTCGCCGAGGATCGAGACCTGTCCCCTGACCGGCTGCATCACCACCCGGTCCCAGAGCCAGCCCGTGCGGTGGCCGGCCGCGAGGCAGACGATATCAACCCGGGCCAGCAGACCTCCGTCCGCATCCAGCAGCGTCCACCCGTCCTCGTCACGACGAAGGGCGGCGACGGGGTCCCGCCGCACGACCGGCGTCCAGCGGTCGAGGAGGCTCCTCGGCTCGATGACCAGTCCGTCGCGAAAATGAACGCCGCCGGCCGCCGGTTCGCCCAGCAGGGCCGTGGTGGCGTCGGCCTCCACCGGCGCCAGCGCGCCGGCCTCGAAGACGTCGCTGGCGACAATCTTGCCGAAGCGGGCGGCGTCGCGAGCCTCGTCCTCCAGCAACAGGGCGCCGCGGGCCAGGACCACGGCGGGACCTTCCGCCGCATAGAGATCGACCGCCCGTGCGAACGCCTGCGCGTAGAGACGCGCCGCCGGCCCGAGACCGGCGTCCAGCCTGGGGGTGACCAGGGCGGCCGGATTGCCCGAGGCGCCCGCGCCCGCGCCGGCGGGGTCGAACACGGTCGCCGGCCGGCCGAGCGCCGCGAAGGCCCGCGCCAGCGACGCCCCGGCAATGCCCGCTCCCAGGATCGCCACAGTCGGCGCCGGCCCGGGCGCGGGCGCCTCCCCCGGCGCAGCAGCCTCCAGCCGCTCGCGCTTGCGACCAAAGCCCGGGCGCTTTTCGACCGCGAAGCCGGCGCTCGCCAGGCCTCGCCGCACGGCCCCGGCGACGGTGAAGGTCGCCACCCGGGCGCCCGGCGCGCTGCGGGCGGCGACCAGATCGAGCACCTCCTGCCGCCACATCGCCGGATTGGCGGCCGGCGCGAAACCGTCGAGGAACCAGAGGTCGGCGCGGCCCGACCAGGCCGCCAGGGCCTCGGCCGCTTCCATGACGGCCAGGTCGAGGGTGACGCCCGTTCCGGGCAGGTCGATGCGGTGGAAGCCCCGCGCCCGACGCGGCCAGGCGGCGAGCAGCGGCGCGGTGACCGCCTCCAGCTCCGGCCAGCGCCCCAGGGCCCGGGCCGCGTCGTCGCGGCTGATCGGATGGCCTTCGACGGAGAAGATGTGGAGATGGCCGCCCGGCGGTCTGGTCCGGGCCCACAGGTCCAGCAGGGCGGCGATGTTCAGGCCGGTCCCGAAGCCCAGCTCGGCCACGGTGAAGCGCGGGCGGCCGGCCCAGGCTTCGGGAAGTCCGCCGCCGGCCAGGAAGACCGCCCGGGTCTCGGCCAGGCCGTCCCCGGCCGAGAAGTAGACGTCGCCGTAGAGCCCTGACCGGGGCAGGCCGTCCTCATCCCAGAGAAGATCTGGATCGGCGGAGCGGCTCGGCGTCACGGTCATCAGACTCCAAATGAAAAGGGCCGCCCCATGAGGGCGGCCCTTCCCATAGCGCGTCTCGAGAAGAGAAGCTTACTGCGGCGCCGGCGCGGCCGGAGCAGCGGCCGGGGCGGCGGCGGCGTCAGCGGCCGGAGCAGCGGCGGCGGCGTCGGTCGCG
>JAUSPV010000291.1 GCA_030652755.1 Caulobacter sp.
ACGGTCTTCCCACTCTTGCATCTTGCACAAACAGACATCCGGGCAAGACCGGAGCGCTCCGCACCACCTCCCCAACCTGTTCGGGCGTCGTCCGTTGAGGCGGCGAAGCCGTGCGATCGGTCTCCCTCCCCTTTATGGGGAGGGTGGCTCGGCGAGCGCAGCGAGACGAGACGGGTGGGGCCTGTAGCGATCCTCACCTGACGGCGAACGCGGCCACCCCTTGCCCCACCCTGACCCGCTGCGCGGGTCTGTCCCTCCCCACAAGGGGGAGGGAGGGCGCAACGCAACGGGGGCACGGGCGTCGCCGCCCATGCCCCCGCACGGTTTTCGGGTGGAGGAGTAGAGGCCGAGCCTAGCCGTGCGGCTTGGGCGGCGCGGCGAACGGGTCGCCGGCCGGGGCCGACAGCGCCATCGACACCGGCTGGGGCGCCGGGGCGTGCTGCGGGGCGGCCGGGCGCTGGAACTTCAGGCTGCGGCCCTGGAAGAAGGCCCCGGTTTCCATCGCCAGCTGCTCGTGGGTGATGTCGCCGTCGACGTAGGATGTCCCATAAAGACGCACCTGCTTGGCGGTGACCGCGCCGATGACCCGACCGCGCACCTCGGCGGCCTCGGCGTAGACCGAACCCTCGATGTGGCCGGTTTCGCCGACGGTCAGGCGGCCGACGCGGACGTCGCCGCGGACGGTGCCGTCGATCTGCAGTTCACCGTCGCCGGTGACGCCGCCTTCGATGGTGATTCCGTCGCTGATAAGGGATGCGACGCGCGGACGGGCCTTGGGACCCTCGGGCGCGGCAGGAGCCGGCGCGGCGGCCACGGGGGTCGCCTGGACGGGAGTCTTGGACGGGGTCTTAGTCGGTTTGCTGAACATATTCGCCGGCCTTCAAGAAACGGTTCGGGTTCTGAGCTCGGCCGTTGACCCACACTTCGTAGTGCAAATGTGGGCCAGTCGAACGGCCAGTCGAACCCATCGATGCAATACGCTGGCCAACTGCCACGCGCTGACCCACGGACACGCTGAAACCGGCGAGGTGAGCGTATCGGGTCTTGAAACCGTTGCCGTGGTCGATCTCCACGGTGTTGCCGTAGCCCGAGCGGACGCCGGCGTAGGACACGACGCCCGGGGCGGTGGCGTAGATGGGCGTGAACTGGGGACCGGAGAAGTCGAGCCCGGAATGGAACGCCGGACGGCGGGTGAAGGGATCGAGCCGCACGCCGTAGCTGGAGGACTGCGCCGCGGCGCTGGTCGGGCGGTAGAAGGGCAGGCGCTTGGCGGCGTCGGACAGGGCCCGCATGTCGGACATGTTGTTGGCCGCGCGCTGGATGCGCAGCGCGAAGCTCTCGTCGACGTCGAGGACCACCGCCAGGGCGCGCGGATCCTTGGCCTCGATCAGCGGCCCGCCGAGCGAGGTTCCGCGGCCGCGATAGCTGGTCGGGTCGAGGCCCGCGAGGCGGAAGGCCAGGCGCAGGCGTTCGGCGCGGCTGCGCGCGAAGCCCTCGGCGGCGTCGATCATCCGCTCCTGGTCGATCAGGGTGTTCTGGATGCGCGCCACCGGGCTGGTGGCGTTCAGGCGCGGCTTGGCCGGAGCCAGGGCGGCCTGGGCGCCGGGCACGCCCTTGAAGTCCTTGAGAAGTTCGGCGAGCGCGGCATGGCGGCTTTCCACCGAGCCGGCCAGATCGTCAAAGGAGCCGTTGGTGGTCGACAGCTGGGCGATGGCGCTGTTCAGGCGCGCCTGACGGTCAGCGGTGATCCGCTCCCAGTAGCGCTGCTGCTTGATCAGTTCCTGGTCGGCGGCGCTGACCGACAGCGCGCTGACCATCATGGCGGCGGTGGAGACGCCCATCCAGAGCGCGGCGGCGGCGATCAGGCCGGCCCCCATCATCTGCTTGCCCGTCGAAAGGACGAAGCCGCGCATCTCGCCACCCGAGCGGATGTAGAGATGCCTTTCCGGGAAGAGCTCTTCCAGAGCCCGCCGAAGTCGCCGTACGCGCGTTACAGCCATAGCCCCCGAACCCGATTTTTTCGGTTTCGGCGATATGCCGTCAAGATCGGGAAACACGCAAGGGGCTTCGCGCGTGAGGTGTGCGCGATGCCTTGATTCCAAGCTCTACAGATCGAGGGTTAACCACATTGGCTGACTTCCGCCACAGTAACCGTCACCTTTGGCCCCGTTAGACGATTATTCAGAACCGGGCGCGGCCTTTCGGCAACACCAATGGTTACTCTTGGGTCACTATCGCCGCCGTGGCGAAATGACGCCCCCGGGCCTTTACCTTAACGCCCGCGCGGCCTCGAGCACCTGCTCCACATGGCCGGGCACCTTCACCTTGCGCCAGACCCGGCGAACCACGCCCTCGCCGTCGATCAGGTAGGTCGAACGGTCGATGCCCATGTACTCGCGGCCATAGAGCTTCTTCTCGACCCAGGCGCCGTAGCGCTCGATCACGTCGCTGTCGGCGTCGGAGCCGAGCTCGACGGTCAGGCCATGCTTGGCGCGGAACTTCCCGTGCTTGACCGCCGTGTCCTTGGAGACGCCCACGACGACCGCGCCGGCCGCCTCGAAGTCCGCCCTGGCCTGCGAGAAGCCGATGGACTCGGTGGTGCAGCCCGGCGTGTCGTCCTTCGGATAGAAGAACAGCACCACGGTCTTGCCCTTCAGCGCCGCCAGCGACACCCGCCCGGTGTCGGTCGGCAGGTCGAAGTCGGGAGCCTTGTCGCCTTCGCTTGGTCCGCTCATCGCATCTCTCTCCACTGTCATCCCGGCCGCAGCGCGAAGCGCGGAGAGCCGGGACCCAGAGTTCCGTACGCCGCCCGCCGGGTCCCGGATCGCCCGTTGGGCGTCCGGGATGACAGCGGAGGTTGGATCAGACCGGCCTGACCAGCACGATCTTCTTCTTGCCCTGGCTCAGCTTGATCACGCCGCCCACGACGTCGCCGCCCTCCAGCACGCGGTCGCCATTGGCCTCCTGCACGTCGTTCAGGCGCAGGCCGCCGCCCTGGGCCAGGCGCCGGGCCTCGCCGCGCGAGGCGCAGAGGCCGGCGTCGACCGCCACCGCCGCCAGGGTCGCGCCCAGAACCGAGGCCGCCGGCAGCTCGACCGTCGGCAGGTCGGCCGACAGCGCGCCCTGCTCAAACGCCTTCTCGGCCGCGTCCCGCGCCGCCTTCGCCGCCTCGGCCCCGTGCAGCAGGGTGGTGGCCGCGTCTGCCAGCGCCTTCTTGGCCTCGTTGATCTCCGCGCCCTGCATGGCTTCGTAGCGGGCGATCTCGTCCAGCGGCATGTCGGTGAACAGCTTCAGGAAGCGGCCGACGTCGGCGTCCTCGGCGTTGCGCCAGAACTGCCAGTAGTCGTACGGCGAGCGCATGTCGGCGTTGAGCCACACCGCGCCCTGGGCGGTCTTGCCCATCTTGGCGCCCGAGGCGGTCGACAGCAGCGGCGTGGTCAGGCCGAAGGCGGGCTTGTGGTCGACGCGGCGGATCAGCTCCACCCCGTTGACGATGTTGCCCCACTGGTCCGACCCGCCCATCTGCAGCGTCACGCCATGGCGGCGGTTCAGCTCGAGGAAGTCGGTCGCCTGCATGAGCATGTAGTTGAATTCGATGAAGGTCAGCGGCTGCTCACGCTCCAGCCGCAGCTTGACCGAGTCGAAGGCCAGCATGCGGTTGATCGTGAAGTGGACGCCGTACTCGCGCAGGAAGTCGATGTAGCCGAGCTTGCTGAGCCACTCGTCATTATCGATCAGGATGGCGTCGGTGGGGCCGTCGCCGAACCTGAGGAACTTGCCGAACGCCTGCTTCTGGCTGGCGATGTTGGCCTGGATCTCCTCATGGGTCCGCAGCTGGCGCGTTTCGTCCTTGCCGGACGGGTCGCCGACCTTGGACGTGCCGCCGCCGACGATGACGATCGGCCTGTGGCCGGCCTGCTGCAGCCGGCGCAGCATCATGATGGTGATCAGGTTGCCGACGTGCAGGCTGGGCGCGGTGGCGTCGTAGCCGATGTAGCCGGTGATGACGCCCTTGCTCGCCGCCTCGTCCAGCTCCTCCGGATGGGTGATCTGGTGGATGTAGCCGCGCTCCTGCATCAGCTGCAGGAAGGTCGACTTGAACTGGGGTTCGGCGGTCATTTGCGGGGAAGCTCCTTGCGCCGTGGGCTCTACCACGGACGGGGAGGGGTTCAAGGTCAACAGCATTGTCGGGTCTCCTGAAGGGGGGACCGGCGGCTGTGGGCTGGATCTTGAGGGGTCACACGCCGCCGGAAGGTGGGCGGCATGCGATCGCAACGCCGCTCGTCAGAACGAGCGGGCGTAATAGAGGGCGGCGAGGGCGGCCTTGGCGATCATGGGCGGTCAGATGCCTGCGCTGTTGACCGGCGTCAACCGGCCGCTATCGAAGGACGGATGACCGTGCGCCTGACGCCACACCCCGACACGCCGTGCCAGGCGCTCGACCGGATCGAGGTCAATGTCGCCCGCGACGGGTCCGGCGGGCTGGCGCTGCGCTTTGTCGCCACGGGCGATATCAGCCGTCTGCGGATGCCGCCGCCGGTGACGCGAGCGCGGACCGACGAGCTCTGGAAACACGCCTGCTTCGAGGCCTTCGTGAAGCCGGCCGGCGGCGAGGCCTACTGGGAGTTCAACCTGTCGCCCTCGAACCGCTGGGCCGGCTATCGCTTCGACGGCTATCGCGACGGGATGACCTCGCCGCCCCGTCTGGCGCTCAGGCACCTGACGCAGCGCGCCTCGGCGAGCCTCTATGAGCTTGTGGCCACCCTCGACCTGACCGGCGGTCCCGCCTTCGACCAGCCCTGGCGCCTCGGCCTCTCCGCCGTCATCGAGGAGACCACCGGCGCCAGGTCCTACTGGGCGCTGGCCCATGCGCCGGGTAAGCCTGACTTTCATCATCCCGACGCCTTCGCACTGGACCTGCCCGCATGAAGTTCGGCATCGACCGCCTGATCTCCGAGCCCGAGCTGCGCCGGGCGCTGGCCGGCAAGCGCGTGGCGCTGCTGGCCCATCCGGCCTCGGTGACCGCCGACCTGACCCATTCGATCGACGCCCTGATCGCCTGCCCGGACATCACCGTCAGCGCCGCCTTCGGGCCGCAGCACGGCATGCGCGGCGACCTGCAGGACAACATGATGGAGTCGCCGGACTTCACCGATCCGGTCCACGGCTTCCCGGTGTTCAGCCTGTACGGCCAGACGCGGCGGCCGACCGGCCAGGCGATGGGCACGTTCGATGTGCTGCTGGTCGACATGCAGGACTTGGGCTGCCGCATCTACACCTTCATCACCA
>JAUSPV010000308.1 GCA_030652755.1 Caulobacter sp.
CGGCTCGTCCAGCAGCAGCATCTTGGGCTTGCGGGCCACGGCGCGGGCCAGGGCGACGCGCTGCTTCTGGCCGCCGCTGAGCTGGTCGGGCTTGCGCCGGGCGAACGGCGTCAGCTTGACCAGCTCCAGCATCTCCAGCACCCGGGCGGCGATCTCGCCGCGGGGCAGGCCCTCCTGCTTCAGGCCGAAGGCGATGTTCTGTTCGACCGTCAGGTGCGGGAACAGCGCATAGCTCTGGAACATCATGTTCACCGGCCGCTGGTGCGGCGGCACGCCGGCCAGGTTCTGACCGGCCAGGGTGATGCGGCCGGCATCCAGCGTCTCGAACCCGGCCAGCATCCGCATCAGGGTGGTCTTGCCGCAGCCGGACGGGCCGAGCAGCGCGAAGAACTCGCCGGGGTAGATGTCCAGCGACACGTTATCGACGGCCGTGTGGGCCCCGAACCGCTTGGTCACGCCCTCGAACCGCACCAGCGGCGTGGCGTCGGGATCGTTCCACGGCGCGAAGGTCGAGCGGACGGCGCCGATGTTCAGACGCCGCCCTTCAGGCTTGGCGGGTTTGCCGGCCCGGCCGGCCGCCGGCGGGCGGCTCATTGACCGCTCATCACCCTGGTCCAGAGGCGGTTGACCTCGCGGACCAGGGCCTGGTCCTTGGTGGTGGTGACGAACAGCCGGCCGAACACCTCTGGCGTCGGATAGACGTTGGGGTCGCTTCGCAGGTCCTCGTCGACCAGCGACGTCGCGGCCGAATTGGCGTTGGCGTAGGCGGTGTAGTTGGACGCCCGGGCGATGACCTCCGGCCGCAGCATGAAGTCGAGGAATTTGTAGGCGGCCTCGGGGTTGGGCGCGTCGGCCGGGATCGCGAAGACGTCGAACCAGACCTGGCTGCCTTCCCTGGGGATGGCGTAGGCGATCTCGACGCCGCGACGTGCTTCCTCGGCCCGGTCGGCGGCCTGCAGGATGTCGCCGCTGTAGCCGACGACGATGCAGGCGTCGCCGTTGGCCAGGGCGTTGATGTACTCGGAGGAGTGGAACTTGGTGATGTGCGGCCGCAGGGTCAGCAGCATCGCCGTGGCGGCTTCGTAGTCAGCGACCGCCTTGGAGTTGGGGTCCTTGCCCAGGTAGTTCAGGGCGACCGCGTACATGTCCTCGGAGGCGTCGAGGAAATAGACGCCGCAGTCCTTCAGCCTGGCCAGGTTCTCGGGCTTGAAGACCACGTCCCAGCTGTCGATGGTCACGCCGGGCAGGCGTTTGGCGATCTCGGCGGTGTTGTAGCCGATCCCCATGGTCCCCCACATGTAGGGGACGTTGTACTTCGCGCCCGGGTCGAACGGCTCCATGCGCTGCATCAGCTCGGGCCACAGGTTCTTGCGGTTCGGCAGCTTCGCGAAATCGAGCGGCGCGATGGCCTTGGCGGTGATGTAGCGCGGCAGGTTGTGGTTGGACGGCGCGACGATGTCGTAGCCGGTCGAGCCGGTCAGCACCTTGGTCTCGAGCATCTCGTTGGAATCGAAGGTATCGTAGACGACCTTGATGCCGGTTTCCTTGGTGAACTCTTCCAGCAGCGCCGGGTCGATGTAGTCCGACCAGTTGTAGATGTGCAGGGTGTCCTGCTTGGGACCGCCGCAGGCGGCCAGCGCCAGGGCCGCGGCCCCCATGGCGAGCATAGCCCACCGCCGCGTGTGACCCTTGAAGAGCGACATCCCCAACCTCCCGACAAACCCAGGACTCGTTATACGGCCTGCGGAGCGGGGGAAAAGCCCTTCCCCTCGCGAGGAAGAGCCCGAGCCTTACGCAGGCGGCGACTTGCCCAGCCTCACGCCGCCGATCAGCGCCCCGCTGACCAGGTACTGGATCAGCATGTAGCCGCCGTCGATCGGGACCAGGCCGGGGTTGTCGTCGCCGTAGATGAAGCGCAGCGACATCGTGGCCAGGCCGAAGAAGACACAGGCGATCAGCCCGGCCCTGGCGCCGCCGACCCAGCCGGCCATGCCGGTGCGGGCGATGAGCCAGCCCAGGCCGATGGCGATGACCAGGTTCTGCAGGGCTCCCAGCGCCATGGCGAAGGAGCTCTCACCGTCAGAAACCGCGATTCCGGTCAGCGCCATCCACTGCGCCGAGAACAGCATTCCGTACCAGACAAAGCCGATGGCCTGACTGGCTGCCAGCGCGGCGAGCACGCCGATCCAGTTGATACCCTTCATGCGTCGTCCCCCAGTGTTCGAGGCGGGACCGGTCCTGAAAGTCGCCGGCCCTTGCGCCAGTACGACGCTACGGTATGCCGCTTCGTGGAACGACGATACGGGGCCGCTTGTCGCGCGGCGCTTCCGCTGGCGCGCGGGCCCCTCTATATCCGCCGCCATGGCTCGTATCCTCATCACCTCCGCCCTGCCGTACATCAACGGGATCAAGCACCTGGGCAATCTGGCCGGGTCGCAGCTCCCGGCCGACGTCTTCGCCCGGTTCAAGCGCGCCCAGGGCCACGAGACCCTCTACATCTGCGCCACCGACGAGCACGGCACGCCGGCCGAACTGGCCGCCGCCGAGGCGGGTCAGGACGTGCGCGCCTATTGCGATGAATGGCACGAGGTCCAGCATGCCCTCGGGCGCGGGTTCGGCATGAGCTGGGACTGGTTTGGCCGCAGCTCCAACGCGCCCAACCACCGCCTGACCCAGCACTTCTGCGAGGCGCTGGAGGCGCAGGGGCTGATCGAGGAGCGGGTCGACAACATGGTCTATTCCATCGACGACAAGCGCTTCCTGCCGGACCGCTACGTCGAGGGAACCTGCCCGCGCTGCGGCTTCGAGAAGGCGCGCGGCGACCAGTGCGACAACTGTGGTTCGCTGCTGGATCCCGTCGACCTGATCAATCCCTACTCCTCGGTCAGCGGCTCGCGGAACATCGAGGTGCGCGACACCCGCCACCTCTACCTGCTGCAGAGCAGGCTCCAGGACCGCATCCGCGCCTGGGTGGACAGCAAGTCCGCCGACTGGCCGGCCCTGACGCGCGGCATCGCCTACAAGCATCTGGACGAGGGCCTGCTCGACCGCGGCATCACCCGCGACCTGGAGTGGGGCATCCCGGTGACGCAGAATGGCGCGCCACGTCCCGGGTTCGAGAACAAGGTCTTCTACGTCTGGTTCGACGCCCCCATCGAGTACATCGGCGCGACCGTCGAATGGTCCGAGGCGACGGGCGCCGACTGGAAGCGCTGGTGGCGGACCGACGAGGGGGCCGCCGACGTCGAGTACGTCCAGTTCATGGGCAAGGACAACGTCGCCTTCCACACCGTCAGCTTCCCGGCCACCATCCTGGGCAGCGAGGAGCCGTGGAAGACCGTCGACAGGCTGAAGGCCTTCAACTGGCTGAACTGGTACGGCGGCAAGTTCTCGACCAGCGGCAAGCGCGGCGTCTTCATCGACGCGGCGCTGGAGATTCTGCCGCCCGACCTCTGGCGCTGGTACCTGACGGCCAACGCGCCGGAGGGCTCCGACACCGCCTTCACCTGGGAACATTTCGCCCAGACCATCAACAGCGACCTGGCCAATGTGCTGGGCAACTTCGTCAACCGCATCGGCAAGTTCAACGAGAGCAAGTTCGGGGGCGTCGTCCCCGAGGGCGGCGACCACGGTCCTCTGGAAGAGAAGCTGTTCGCCGACGTCTCGGCCCAGCTCGCCGAACTGACGGCCCAGATGGAGGCCATCGAACTGCGCAAGGCCGCCCAGGCGGCGCGCCAGCTGTGGGTGCTCGGCAACGAGTACCTGCAGGAGGCCGCGCCCTGGACGGCGTTCAAGACCGACCCGCAGCGGGCGGCGGTCGTCGTGCGCACGGCGCTGAACCTCTCGGCCCTCTACGGCCGGGTCTCGGCGCCCTTCATCCCGTTCGCGGCGGAGAAAATCGTCGAGTCGTTCGGCGAGGCCTGGCCGCCGGTCTGGCCGTCAACCGACGCGCGGGCCGAGCTGACGCGGCTTGAGCCGGGCAGGGCGGTCGGCGTGCCGCCGGTCCTGTTCGGCAAGATCGCCGACGAACAGATCGCCGAGTGGACGCAGCGCTTCGGAGGCGCGGACGCATGACCCCGGCCCGGCCCGTCCTGCGATCCCGTCCGGCGGCCGACCGCGCCGCCCTGGCCGCGCGCCTGGCGGCCACCGGGCGGGTGCAGATCCCCGACCTGCTGGACGAGCCTTCGGCGGCGATGCTGCGGGACGAGGCCGTCCTGCGCACCCCGTTCCAGACCGTCACCCTCGGCGGCAAGGGCCACGTCGACCTGCCGGCAGCCTGGCTTGAGGGGCTGACCCCCGCCCAGCGCACCGACATGGGCCGCGCCGCCCAGGAGGCGGCCACCGAGCGCTTCCACTACCTCTACGACAACCATCCGCTGTGGGACCTCGACCAGGCCGGCAGGCTCGACGGTGTCTGGAAGGCCTGGCTCGCGTTCGCCAACAGCGAGGCGTTCCTCGGGCCGATGCGCGAGATCACCGGCGAGTCGCGCATCGCCTTCGCCGACGCCCAGGTCACCCGCTACCGCCGCGGCCACTTCCTCACCGCCCACGATGACGGCATCGAGGGCAAGAACCGCTACTTCGCCTATGTGCTGAACCTGTCGCCGCGCTGGAAGATCGAATGGGGCGGCCTGTTGATGTTCCACGGCGACGACGGCCATGTCGCCGAGGCCTTCCTGCCGAACTTCAACAGCCTGAACCTGCTGAAGGTCCCGGCGCTGCATTCAGTGTCCCAGGTGTCGCTGTTCGCCGGCGACGACCGGCTGGCGATCACGGGCTGGCTCCGGGGGCGCTGACCGAGGGGGCCTTTGGCGGCCTGGCAGACCCCTCCGGCCCGGCTTCGCCAATCCACCTTCCCCAGAGGAAACGATCGGGGCGCCTGAAGGCCGAACCTCGGTTGGCCCTAGTGCCCGCCGGGTTTCTCCGCCGCCGCGGCTTCGGCGGCGCCGGGTATCTGTTCCAGACAGGTGTCGCGCACCGCCCCCGCCTTTTCGACCCTGCAGCTGTGACCGAGTTCCCTGGCCTTGATGTCGGCGAAGCCGGGCATCACCGCGTTGTAGCTGTCCACCTGCAGGGCGCGCGCGACGATCTGGCGGTGGCCCTCCCACATCATGTTGAGCGCGACGTAGAGCACGGCGATCAGGCCGATGTAGCCGATCCAGCGGTAGCGGTGCAGCAGCTTGGCGATGTAGGTCGCCGCCACGCCCATCAGCGCGATGGACAGGATCAGGCCGAAGACCAGGATGTAGGGATGCTCGCGGGCCGCGCCGGCCACGGCCAGCACGTTGTCCAGCGACATCGACAGGTCGGCGATCAGGATCTGGACGAAGGCCTGGCGGAAGGTCTTGGGCTTGGTCCCCGCGCGTGGCTGGGTGGTCGGATCGTTGTCGAGCACGGCTTCGGCGTCGGCCTCGGCCGGCGCGGCCTGCTCGCTGAGCTCGCGCCACATCTTCCAGCAGACCCAGAGCAGCAGGATGCCGCCGGCGAACAGCAGCCCGATGATGCCCAGCAGCTGGGTGGTGATCAGCGCGAAGCCGATGCGCATGACCACGGCCGCGATCAGGCCCCAGAGGATGGCCTTCTTGCGGTCCTTTTCGGCCAGACCAGCGGCGGCCAGGCCCACGGCCACGGCGTTGTCGCCGGCCAGGACCAGGTCGATCATCAGCACTTGCCCGAGGGCGATGAGGGGGCCGGAGAATTCTTCGAGCATGACGCCTCAATGCGACAGCCGACAGACTCGATCAAGAGGCCGTCGGCTGCGTTTTTTCGTCGATGACCGGCGCTCGCCTCAGGCGTGCGCGGGCTCCGGGCGATGATGGTCGGCGCCGTGGCCGTGGCCGTCATCGCCATGGTGGTCATGCGCATGCGCTTCGGGCGCGTGGGCGTCCGCGGCGTGGACGTCATCGCCGTGCGCGGCGTGGTCGTCATGACCGGGGGTCGGCTCGGGATGATGGGCGACCGGATGGGCGTCGTGCCCATGGCCGTGGTCGTCATGATGACCGTCGGCGGCGTGGGCTTCGGGCGCGTGGGCGGCGTGGCCGTGATCGTCGTGATGGCCGTCCGCGGCGTGGGTGTCGTGACCGTGGGCGTCATGTCCATGATCGCCATGGCCATGGTCGTCGTGCGCGGCATGAGCCACGGCGGCCCCGACCGCCGCGCCGCCGGCGGCGGCGACCATCGGATTGACGTAGGGCTGGGAGACCGGCGCGTGAGCGGGCTCGGGATCAGCCTCGACCCGACCGTAGTCCTGCATGGTGCGGAACTTGCGGCGGCGCTCGGCGCGGGCGCGGCCGGCGCTGGCGCTGCGGGCCATGGCGATGACCAGAAGCAGGGCCAGCAGGGCGAGGCCGGCGCCGACCAGCTTCTCGGACTGGACCTGACCGACGCCCGGCAGGGTCACCGGCTTCATGCCCGGGATGGCCAGGGACTTGAGCGAAAGCTTGGGCAGCGAGAAGGACGGAAGCTTGAAGCCCTTGGCGGCGGCCTTGGCGTTTTCGACGACCGGAGCCACGGCCTGTTCGAGCGAAGCGAGCGAGAAGCTGGTCTTCGCCGTCTTGTCGCCGGTCAGGGCGCCGTCGACGGTGGCCTTCAGCGGCGCCTTGTCGTCGGCGGCTGGCTTGACGTTCCAGTCGAAGCGCGCGGCCTCGCCGGCCTTCAGGGCCTGGGTCTGGGCGGCGGCGGGGGTGATATCGTAGCCCTCGCCGGTCAGGCTGGCGGAAACCTCGGCCTTCTTCGCGGCCTTGCCGAGGCCCAGCTTGGCGGCCTCGCGCTTGATGACGTCCATCAGGTTGGCGGGCAGGGCCAGCGAGACCTTGGATTCTTCGCCCTTGGCCAGGCCTTCCGGCACGGTCAGGACGGCGCCCTTCATCACTTCGGGACGCACGGCGGCGCTGAGTTGTTCGGCGGGCGTGAGCTTGGGCGCGGGCTTGGCGGCCACGGTCGCGGCGGGGGCGATGGCGGCGGGCGCCACGACCGGCGCGGTCTTCAGCGGCGCGGTCGGCCTGGCGACCGGGGCGGCGGCCACGACGGGCCTGGCCGGAGCGGCCACAACGGGCTTGGGCGCGGGCTTCACCGCGACCGGCTTGACGACCGGTTTGGGCGCTTCGTCTCCACGCCACGGACGGCGGGGCGACCAGCCGACGCTCGGCCGCGGCGCATAGCGGTTGCCATAGACGCGGCGGCGCTCGGCCGCCGACATGTCCTCGGGGTTGGCGATCGGCCGCATCGAGATTTCAAGCGAGCCGTCGGCGCGTCGGCGCACGATCAGCGGATGGGACGGCGCGGCGGCGGCCGTCTTGGCCTTGCGGCCCTTGGGCTCGGGCAGGTGGTCGTACTTGTGGCCATAGTACTGGACCCGCTCGGCGCGGGTCAGGTCGGCGGGATTGGGAATGGGCGCCATGGTCCCCGACGCCGGGCCGCCGGCCAGGCCGCCGCTGTCTGCCGGACGGGCCGACGGCGTCGAGCCCATCAGCACCGGCGCGGAACCGCCGCGATCGTAGGCGGCGGGCGGCGGGCCGGAATAGCCGTCGTCCGGCTGTCCTCCGCCACATCCCGTCAATGCCAGAAACGCCACGCCTGACGCAACGCAAGCCGAAAGCCGTACAAGGCCATTCAACATCGGAACCCCCGATCCCATGCCGAAGAAAACGGGGTCGAATTTGCCCCCGTCCACTCACAGGCGGGCAGAGAACCACGCCTTGGCGACGAAATCAAAACCGTTAATTCAGATTCGCGTAACAGGTTCACCCGACGCGGGAATTCAGCGGCGTTTGCGGGCAGCCTCGTACAGGGCGATGGCGGCGGCGTTGGAGACATTGAGGCTCTCGAAGCCGCCCGGCATCGGGATGCGCGCCAGCACGTCGCAGTGCTCGGAAACCAGGCGGCGCAAGCCTTCGCCTTCCGATCCCATGACCAGAACCGTCGGCCCGCCGTCGAGCGCCGCGTCAAGATCGACCGTCGCCGCGCCGTCCAGCCCGACCACGCGCCAGCCCAGTTCAGAGAGCTGTTCGAGCGCCCGTGAAAGATTAACGACAATGGCGTGCGGCAGTCTGTCGACCGCGCCGACCGCCGCCTTGGCCAGCGCGCCGGATAACGCGGGCGCGTGGCGATCCTGCAGGATCATGCCTCTGGCTCCGAACGCGGCGGCCGACCGGAAGATGGCCCCGACATTCTGCGGGTCGGTCAGCTGGTCGAGCATGACCAGCACCCCGTCGGCCGGCGCGCCGATGTCGTCTATTGAGAGCGCCTCGGGCGGGTCGATTTTCAAGGCCAGGCCCTGGTGAACGGCGCCCTGGGGCAGCTGGCGGCCGATTTCGTGGGCCTCGACGGTCTCGATGCGGGTCCCCGGGAAGCGCCGACTCAGCGTCCTGGCGCGGTCTTCGGTGGCCAGGAGTCGGCGCGGCGCGGGCCGCGCGGGGTTGGCCAGCGCGGCCTCCACGGCGTGCACGCCCCACAGCCAGTCCTTGGCGTCTCCGGCGGAAACCCTTTGCGGGCGCGGCTTTCCGGGCGTTTCGGCGCGATGCCGAAAGCCTTTTTTCCGGTCGTTGCGTTCATCAGACGAGGACACTATAAGACGCGCTCCGATTTGGGGCCCAGGTCGCTTCGCTTAGCCGCGAAGGGGCTGGCCGCCAAGGAAAGAGCACCATCGCGCGAGGGGGAATGTCCCGAGCGGCAAAGGGGGCGGACTGTAAATCCGCTGCGAAAGCTTCGTAGGTTCGAGTCCTACTTCCCCCACCACGCGCGATGAGCTCAGTCCCCGGCGCCGGGACCTCGAACTGAAGCAGGAGACTATGGCGATCCCGCCGGAAGGCGCGGGTATAGCACAATGGTAGTGCAGCAGCCTTCCAAGCTGAGGATGCCGGTTCGATCCCGGCTACCCGCTCCAGTCTCCTATTCACATACGCCGCCAGCCCCAAGGTAGAGAACATGGCCAAGGAAAAGTTTGAACGTAACAAGCCGCACTGCAACATCGGCACGATTGGTCACGTTGACCATGGCAAGACGACGCTGACGGCTGCGATCACGATCACGCTGGCGAAGA
>JAUSPV010000012.1 GCA_030652755.1 Caulobacter sp.
CCGATGTCGTGGACGTCGCCCTTCACCGTGGCCATCAGGATGCGGCCGGCCTGCTCGCGGGGCTTGCCTTCCTTCTCGGCCTCCATGAACGGCATCAGCCAGGCCACGGCCTGCTTCATGACGCGGGCCGACTTGACCACCTGGGGCAGGAACATCTTCCCCGCCCCGAACAGGTCGCCGACGACGTTCATGCCGTCCATCAGCGGGCCTTCGATGACGTGCAGCGGCCGCTCGACCGAAAGCCGGGCCTCCTCGGTGTCGGCGTCGATGAACTCGGTGATGCCGTTGACCAGGGCGTGGCTCAGGCGCGCGGCGACCGGCAGGGCGCGCCAGGCCTGGTCGGCGACCGCCACCTTGCTGCCGTCGCCCTTGTACTTCGGCGCCAGGTCGACCAGCCGCTCGGTCTGGCTGCCGCCGGCCTTCGGACGACGATTGAGGATCACGTCCTCGACCGCCTCGCGCAGTTCGGCCGGGATGTCGTCATAGACCGGCAGGTCGCCGGCGTTGACGATGCCCATGTCCATGCCGGCGTTGATGGCGTGGTAGAGGAACACCGAGTGGATCGCCCGCCGCACCGGCTCGTTGCCGCGGAAGCTGAACGATACGTTCGACACGCCGCCAGACACCCGCGCATAGGGCAGAAGCTGCTTGATGCGCCGCGTCGCCTCGATGAAGTCGACGGCGTAGTTGTCGTGCTCCTCGATCCCGGTCGCCACCGCGAAGATGTTGGGGTCGAAGATGATATCCTCGGGCGGGAAGCCGACCTGGTCGACGAGGATGCGATAGGCCCGCTCGCAGATCTCGACCTTGCGATCGGCGGTGTCGGCCTGGCCGACCTCGTCGAAGGCCATGACCACCACGGCCGCGCCGTAGCGCAGGCACAGCTTGGCCTGGGCGATGAACTCCGCCTCGCCGGCCTTCATGCTGATCGAGTTGACGATGGCCTTGCCCTGGACGCACTTCAGGCCGGCCTCGATCACCTCCCACTTGGAGCTGTCGATCATGATCGGCACGCGGGCGATGTCCGGCTCGGCGGCGATCAGGTTGAGGAAGGTCTTCATCGCCGCGACGGAGTCGAGCAGGCCCTCGTCCATGTTGATGTCGATGATCTG
>JAUSPV010000033.1 GCA_030652755.1 Caulobacter sp.
CCAGTCGAACAAACTCACGCCGCTCATCCATAGCCGACACCTTTCGCCAGGGCATGGACCGACCTCCTCAAGCCGCCGATCCCTCCATCATGTGTCAGCTATGTCCCCGAACACCTGTCAGGGATGTCCCCGGTCCGTACACTTGTGCCCAGGACCCCTCATTCAGCCTCACTGTGAGAGCGAGATTGCACTCTCACCTGCGGACCGACGCAGGGGTCCTCGCCACAAGGGCGAGGATGACGAGCTGTCTTAGAGCGGCACTACTGTGCCCGGATGAACACCGCCGCGCGCTCGCCCTCGGCGTCGCCCGCCGATCCGAACTCCACGTTGATGCTGCGGTGGCTGTCGCCTGGGGCCACCACGACCTCTGCCTGGCCGCCGGCGGCCCGCAGGGCGTCGGCGAGGCCGTTCGACTGGCGCTGCGCGTCGGGCCGGCTGGCGATGTGGAAGATCAGGAACGGCGGATAGGCCTGGCCGGCCTTCACCAGCAGCGTCGGCGACAGCTCGGCGGCGCGAGGGCCGAAGGCGTTCTCGTACATGCTCGACAGAAGTACCTGGCGGTCCTTCAGCCAGGCCATCTGCGCCACGGCATCATAGCCCGCGCCGTCGATGGTGATGATCCCGGCCAGGTCCGCCGGGGTGAGCCCGTGGACGCCCAGGTACTGGCGGTCGATGGCGATCAGGGCGGCCAGATGGGCGCCGGCCGAATGTCCGGAGACGAAGATGCGGGCCGGGTCGCCGCCGTAGCGCGCGATGTTGGCGCGTACCCAGGCCACGGCCGCGGCGACATCCTCCGCGCAGCCGCCGGCGTCGACTTCCGGCGCCATGCGGTAGTTGACCGAGACCAGCAGAAGGCCGTGGCGCTGGGCATAGGCGGGCAGGTCGTGGACCATCCGCTTGTCGCCGCGCCGCCAGCCGCCGCCATGAATGTAGACCAGCACCGGCGCGCCGCTCAGCCCCGGGCGGCCGTGGACGTCCAGCCTGCGGTCGGGACCCTCGCCATAGGCGATCTCGTCCTCCGCGCGGACGGCGGTGGCGGGCAGGGCGAGGGCGGCGGCGAGGCCGAGCAGGGCGCGTCTGTCGATCATGGCTCTCAAACGGTCAGGGTCGCCGGCTCCGTCGCCGGCCGCGATCAGGCCCCCAGGATCCAGCCCTCTTCCCGCTCGACGGCGGCGATGTCGGCCTCGGAGACCTCGGCCTTCGGACCGAACTCGGCGCCCAGCCTGCCGGCCTCGTCCAGGCGCAGGAAGTGTTCGCACAGCGCGCGGACCTGGGCGCGGTCGGGAACCTCGCCGGGCTCGGGCTTGATCTCGCCCAGCGCCGGATAGACCTCGGCGAACACGGCGTCGACGCCCTCGAGGTCGGCGTCCTTGAGGGCCTTCCAGCCGGTCTGGAACGGCCAGACGCGGGCCTTGTCGCCCAGCTCGTCGGCCAGCGCCTTGACGCGCGGGATGCCGACGATGGCCTGGCTGCCGACCGTGCCGTTGCCGAAGACCTGCCAGACGCTCTTGGCGCCCGACTTCCCCTTGCCCTTGGTGGCCAGATCGGCGCGGCGATAGTCGGCGGGCAGGCCGGCGCGGTCGTAGTCGGGCTTGGTCGTCGACAGCCAGCGCTGGGCGTCGTTGGCCGGGCAGCCCCAGAACGGCCAGGGCTGGTCGGTCATCAGCCGGTTCATCTTGGCGGCGACCTGGAAGCGGTTGTTGACGTTGGTCGGCTTGTCGACGACGTCCTTGGCCAGGAAGGCCCACAGGCCGGCCCAGTCCTCGCCCTTGACCTTCAGCAGCGAGGCAGTCCCCTCGGGATAGCCCAGCGCGAAGTCGACGCCGACCAGCGCCCGCTCGCCCCGACGGCCGAGGTCGGCCAGGATGTCGCGCAGCTGGACCATGGCCGCCTCGCGGGTGGCCGGGTTGAAGGCCTCGAAGGTCGGACGGAACCGGATGTCGCGCTTGATGACGCCGATCCAGATGGAGTCCTTGCCCTGGCGCGGCGCGGCGGCGGCGCTCCAGTCGATCATCACATAGGCGCTGAACAGGCGCGACACGGCAGGCACTCCAGGGCGAATGGCGGCGCTTGTAGCTCCCCGGTCGCGCGGGAGGAAGCAAAGTTGCGGCGTCCGGTCGCACAATAGTCTGTCATCCCGGCCGAAGCGCCGGGACCCAGCGGAACGCGCACAGCCTTCCTGGGTCCCGGATCGGCCTGCGGCCGTCC
>JAUSPV010000021.1 GCA_030652755.1 Caulobacter sp.
CTCGCTCAGTTCATATCGCTTCACGCCCATCACAGACCTCCGCCAAAGCGGAGACCTATGAATCACGCATCCAGCGACCCGTGAATCCCTGAATGTCGATTGGACCTAGAGCCTGATGGGTTCAGATGGAACCATCTGAACCCTGAATCAGGCTCTAGACTTATGATTCTAGAGCACGATTCAACGGTCGGACGGCTCCGTCCGACCGCATCGTGCTCTAGTCAGCGCCGGGCCACCACGCAGGCGAAGGCAAGCGCCCGGCGCTGATCGGCGGGCGCAGTACGAAAGTCATCCACAGCAACCTCGGCTTCCTCGATCAGGAGACCAACATCGGCCCGCCTTAGTTGCAGAGGTCGCGGGTCGTAGTCGGCCTGCTGCCGCCGAACCCTAAGCTTTTCAAGGGTCTCGCAGAAGGCTCTTACACGCTGATCGACGCTCGACGGCTGCCCGAGCCTCGCCTTGGCGCGGCGCTGGGGATCAAGCTCGTCAAGCGCGGCTTCGCTCTTGCCGTGGTTCAACGCACGATACACCCGTGACCATTCGGGGAGCGACCGCTTGGCCAGCGAACTGCCGACCAACTGGTCGGCACATTGCCGGGCCAGGGCATCGAACGCAGCGTAATAGGCGGTGCTGATGCCGCGACGAAGATCCGCCTGGCTGGGCTTTCGCTTTGTTGCCCCGAGAATTCGGCGAGCCGTCGCCAGCAGTTCGACCGTCATGCCACGTCCGCGACCGATCCGATGTGCAGAACGTTGGGGAACCGCTCCTCGCCTCGGGCAAGAAGCGCCTGACGCAGCAGGCTCGTCGCGGAAATCGAAGCTTGCGGCGTCGGAAGGCGACCCCGTGCTCCGTAGTGGGCTGCGATGTCGAGGAACTCGTCACCGTCCGCATCGACCCCGATACGCACGTCGACGTCCTCGAAGCCGAATTGCTTCAAGGCTTCGGAGAACAACTGCCGCGTGAGATCGTGGATTTCAGGCTCGGTCATATACCACCTAAGGTAGTCTCACAATAGTCAGGGAACGCGATGGGCGCAATTCACATGTTCGCGGCGGAAGCGTGCCCGCGCCTCATCACCCCTGTGCGCCCGTCTCCTGACGGATCCGCGCCTCGATCAGGTCCAGCGCGATCTCGCGGATGCGCTCCGGCGGCCGGCCGAGCAGGTCGGCCAGCGTCGCCCCGAACAGGCCGACGCCGAGCGCCATGCTGATGCAGACCAGCATGAAGTCCTGCACCGCTCCGTCGTCCGGCGGACCGTCCAGCTGCATCCGCAGGGCCGAGACCTCCTGCACCGCCTGACGGATGGCGGTCATGCGCCTGGCCTCGCCGGTCAGCTCCAGCCAGGCGGCCAGCCGGGCCCCGCCCCTCGTCCCGAACGCGTCGAACAGCGCCCGCGCCCCGGCGCCGACCCGGCCGACGGCGTCCTGGTGCTGGCTGAAGTCGACCGCGACCCGCTCGACCAGCTGACGGATCATCCGCGTCATCAGCGCCGTCTGGACCCCGTCGATGGAGCCGAAGTGATGCAGCACCGTGGCGTTGGCCACACCGGCGCCGGCGGCGACGTCGGCCAGCTTCAGCGCCTGCGGCCCCTTCTCCAGCAGGATCGCCTCGCAGGCGGCGAGGATGTTCTCTCGCGCCGCCTCAGGCGATCTGCGGACTCTCACCGGGCGTTCTGTTGACATTTTTGTCGGTAGCGGCAACCTATATCCATACGCCTTCCTAGCCCTCCCTCCCCGAGGACGCCATGACCCTGAAGACCACGCCCGCCGACCTCGACGTGCTGCCGCGCGACATCCGCTTCGACGTTGCGCCGGCGGGCGCCGGCCACTGGCTGGGCGGCGACCCGGTGGGCACGGCGGTGTTCAACGCCCTGTCGCTGACCTTCCCGGACGGCGAGCGGCTGTTCATGGACGCGGTGCGCAACTATCGGGGCCAGTTGAGCGGCAAACTTCTGGAGGACGCCCGGGGCTTCATCGCCCAGGAGGCCATCCACTCCCGCGAGCATCACGGCCTCAACGGCGCGATCGACCGCGACAAGTACCCCGTCGCCGAGATCGAGGCCCAGGTCCGCCAGCGCACCACCTTCGCCCGCGACCGCGGCCCGATGGCCATGCTGGTCTCGACCATCGCGCTTGAGCATTTCACCGCCATGATGGCCGACATGTTCATGGCCAACCCGGAGCTGTTCAAGGGATCCGCCCCGGACATGGAGCGCCTGTGGCGCTGGCACGCCATGGAGGAGACCGAGCACAAGGCGGTCGCCTACGATGTGTTCATGGCCGTCACCAAGGACTGGTCGCCGTTCAAGCGCTACATGATCCGCTGCCGCGCCATGTTCTTCGTCAGCATCATGTTCACCCGCAACATCTGCCGCTACGCCGCGCGCCTGCTCGAGGCCGACGGCTATGAACCGGAAGCGGCGCTGAAGGCGGTCGACCGCTATGTCTGGCGCAAGCCGGGCCTCTTCCTGCGCGGCTGGAAGACCTATTTCGCCTGGTACCGCCCCGGCTTCCACCCCTGGGACCACGACAACCGCAGCGAACTGGCCGCCTGGCAGGCCGAGTTCGACGGCGCGGCCGCGGCGGCCGCCTAGTCCCGCTCCAGCCTCGCCACCAGGCTGGAGGTGTCCCAGCGGGCGCCGCCCATGGCCTGAACCTCGGCGTAGAACTGGTCGATCAGGGCGGTGGCGGCGATGCGGGCGCCGTTGGTCCGGGCCTCGTCCAGCGCGATGCCCAGATCCTTGCGCATCCAGTCGACCGCGAAGCCGAAGTCGAACCTGCCCTCGCTCATCGTCGCCCAGCGGTTCTCCATCTGCCAGCTCTGGGCCGAACCCTTGGAGATGGCGGCCAGCACGCCGTCGGCGTCCAGACCGGCCTGTTTGGCGAAGTGCAGCGCTTCGGCCACGCCCTGCACGGCGCCGGCTATGGCGATCTGGTTGCACATCTTGGTCAGCTGGCCCGTCCCGACCTCGCCCATGCGGCGCACCGCCTTGGCGTAGGCGCTGATCACCGGCTCGGCGCGGGCGTAGGCCGCCGCGTCGCCGCCGGCCATGATGGTCAGCTGGCCGCTCTCGGCCCCCGCCTGGCCGCCGCTGACCGGCGCGTCGACGAACCAGCGGCCGCCTTCAGCCGCCAGCGCGGCCATCTCGCGGGCGACCCTGGCCGAGGTGGTCGTGTGGTCGACGATGATCCCGCCCGACGCCATGGTCGCCAGAGCCTGCGGAACCACACCGCGCACGTCGTCGTCGTTGCCGACGCACAGGGCGACCAGCTCGGCGCCTTCGCAGGCCTCGCCGATGGTCGCGCCGGCCCGGCCGCCGTGGGTCGCCACCCAGCGATTCGCCTTTTCCGGGCTCCGATTGAACACCGCGACATCGTGTCCGGCCTTCACCAGATAGCCGGCCATCGGAAAGCCCATCACGCCAAGGCCAATGAATGTGGTCTTCATGGAGCTTTGCCCTCACTGCGTCCTTCGACACGCCCGCTACGCGGGCTGCTCAGGATGACTATTGGGGGAAGCTCCCCAAGGCTAGTCATCCTGAGCAGCGATCGCAGATCGCGTGTCGAAGGACGCACGAACTCAACACCATCTTAACGTCCGGCGGCGACCTTCCCGAACAAGGTTAAGCGGGGTTTCACCATGGCGCTCAACAGCGACGCGCCCATCATGATCAAGAAGGTCAAGAAGGTCGTCGGCGGCGGACACCACGGCGGCGCCTGGAAAGTCGCCTACGCCGACTTCGTGACCGCCATGATGGCCTTCTTCCTGCTGATGTGGCTGATCAACACGACCAGCCCCGAGCAGAAGCGCGGCATCGCCGACTATTTCGCCCCGGCCAGCGTGGCGGAGACCACCAGCGGCTCGGGCGGCATCCTGGGCGGCACGGCGCTGGGCGACGACGGGGCCAAGAGCTCCGGCTCGATGTCGACCATCGAGCAGATGGCCCCCGAGGCGCCGCCTAACGTCCGCGAAACCGGCCAGAGCGAGAACAGCCCCGGTTCGAGCAGCCTGGACCAGGCCAGCGAGGAATCCCTCCGCAAGGAGCTGCAGGCCCGCGAGGAAGCCGCCTTCGCCTCCGCCGCCCAGTCCCTGCGCCAGGCGCTGCAGGACATGCCGGAGCTGGCCGAGCTGTCGAAACAGATCATGATCGATCAGACGCCGGAAGGCCTGCGCATCCAGCTGGTCGACCAGGAAGGCCGCTCGATGTTCAAGGAGGGCGCCGCCGCCCCCAACGACCGGGCGCGGATCCTGCTGCGCGCCATTACCCGGATCATCAACCAGCTGCCCAACCGCATCTCCATCAGCGGTCACACCAACATGAGCCCCAGCGGCCGCACGGCGGCTGGCGACTGGAAGCTGTCCTCCGACCGCGCCGACATGTCGCGGCAGCTTCTGCAAGGGTTCGGCGTCGATCCGGACCGGGTCTATCAGGTCGCCGGCAAGGCCAATTCAGATCCACTGTATCCGGATGACCCCATGCTGGCCGGCAATCGTCGCATCTCGATCATACTGCTTCGGGAAGCGTCGGTGTTGCCGCCGGATTGACGAACAAGGGTCGCCCAATGCCTGCTTGCACCTTTCGGAATCATCGGCGCTAATCCCTTCGGGGACTGAGGAGAGCCGCAAGGCGACGGGGCAGTGACGCACCACTTCACATCGAGACGGATGCGCTTCTTTCTGACGGCGCCGTCGCCCTGCCCGTATCTGCCGGGCCGCGAGGAGCGCAAGGTCTTCGCCCACCTGCCGCCCGGCGACGGCCCCTCGGTGAACGACAACCTGACGCAGTCCGGGTTCCGCCGATCGCAACACATCGCCTACCGGCCGGCCTGCGAGAGCTGCAGCGCCTGCACCTCGGCCCGTATCCCGGCCGGCGAGTACCAGTTCGGCCGCTCCGAGCGGAAGATTCTCAACCGTAACAGCGACATCCGCCGCCATCTGGTCGAGGCCGAGGCGACGATGGAGCAGTTCGACCTGCTGCGCCGCTACCTGCTGGCCCGCCACGCCGACGGCGGCATGGCCGAGATGACCTGGCCTGACTATGTGGCCATGGTCGAGGACACGGCGGTCCGCACCCACATCATCGAGTACCGCACGCCCTCCAGGGACGGCGGACCCGGCGACCTGATCGCCTGCATCCTGGTCGACCTGATGGGGGACGGCCTGTCGATGGTCTACAGCTTCTATGACCCGCGCGAGGAGCGCCGCAGTCTCGGCACCTTCATCATCCTGGACCACATCGTCCAGGCGACCCTCAACGGCCTGCCCTATGTCTACCTGGGCTACTGGGTCCCGGGCAGCGAGAAGATGGCCTACAAGGCGCGCTTCTCACCGCTGGAAGTGCTGAAAGGCCAGGGCTGGATGCTGATGTCGGCCCGCGAGCGCGCCGAGGCCGGCGAGGCCCTGATCCGCGAACGCCGGCTGCGCGGACCCGTGGTCCCCCGGCTCGGCAAGAAGTAGCGGTGGCCGGCGAGGGCGCGACCGACGCCCCGCTCAGGCCGCGCTCCCGCTGTTCGAACCGTCCCTGACCCTACTTCGCCGGGTCGACCAGCGCCTGGTAGACCAGCTGCGCCGACAGTTCGTCGAGCCGCAGACGGCTGCCGCCCAGCACCTGGATGTAGCCCAGGAAGGCGACGTCGTTCTCCGGATCGACCCAGAACCAGGTGCCGGCCGCGCCGCCCCAGCTGTAGCTGCCCTTGCCGGCGATCGTGCCGGCCTTCGCCGGGTCCATGATCACCGCCACGCCCAGCCCGAAGCCGACGCCGTCGCCCAGCGGCTTTTTCGCCAGCTGTTCGTCGGTCAGGTGGTTGGTCGCCATCAGCCGGATCGTGGCCGGGGCCAGGATCCGGGCTCCGTCCAGCTCGCCCTCGTTGGCCAGCATGGTCGCGAAGCGGGTGAAGTCGGCCATGGTCGAGACCAGTCCGCCGCCGCCGTTCGCCGCGGTCGGCATCCTGTCGACCGGCAGCACCATGAAGCCGTCGGCCGGGACCAGCTGGCCGGTCTTCGGGTTGAAGGCGTACAGGGTCGCCAGCCGCGAGCGCTTCTCTTCCGGGACCCAGAAGTCGGTGTCGACCATCTTCAGCGGCGTGAAGATGCGGCTGCGCATGAAGTCCGGCAGGGTCTGACCCGACAGCTTCTCGATGATGTAGCCCTGGATATCGACGGCGATGGAGTAGCGCCACTCCGTCCCCGGCTGGCTGGCCAGCGGCAGCTTGCTCGCCTCGGCCATGCCGGCGGCCAGGGTCGGGGCGCGGAACATGCCGCTCTGCTGGTAGACCTGATCGACATAGTTGTCGTCCATCAGACCGTAGGCGAAGCCGGCGGTGTGGGTCATCAGCTCGCGCATGGTCGCCGAGCGGCCGATCGGCTCGAGGATCGGCTTGCCGTCGGCGTCCAGGCCCTTGAACACCTGCAGGCCGGCGAACTCCGGCACATATTTGGTCACCGGCTCGTCCAGCCGCCACCGGCCCTCTTCGTAGAGCATCATCATGGCCACGCCGGTCACCGGCTTGGTCTGGCTGTACATGCGCCAGAGGGTGTCGCGCGTCACCGGCGCGCCGCTGGCGCTGTCGACCTTGCCGTAGATGTCGCTGTGAACGACCTTGCCGTGGCGGACCAGCACCGTGGCGATGCCCGGGACCATGCCCTTGTCGACCACCGCCCGCAGGCCGGCGTCGAGCCGCGCCAGCCTCTCGGAGGAGAAGCCCATCTTCTCCGGCGAGGCGGCCGGAACGCCGACGGCGACCGGCTTGTCGGCGGCGAAGGCCGGCGCCGCGACCATCCCGGTCAGCGCCAGCGCGGTCGCGGCGGCCAGCAGCCCCCTGCGCAGATCGATCATGTGCTCTCCCCCCGGCTCGAACGGCCGTTTGACGCAAGAGTAACGGCGCTCGCCGACTCGGCAAGCCCGCGCGTGCGTGCTTCGCGAGGCCGCTCCCTTCCTCGCGTGGGGAGGGACAGGTCAGCGCGACCGGTCAAGACGGGGCAATGGCTCGCTCAGAGGATGCCCGCGGGAATTCCGACAGCCGGCCTGGACCGCTCTGGCCACAGAGCCCCCGCCAGCGCTTGAGACAGAGGTCCAGGCTGCCCCCCTTTGCTGTGGACCTTGATCGAGACAGTGGCCGCGACCGGACGACAGACGCTCTCCGCGCCGTCGTCTTTGGACGGGACGACACGGGTTACCCCTCGATGGCGTCCCGGGTCGCGCCGACCCGCTGGGCCAGGGCCGCGCCCATGAAGGCGTCCAGATCGCCGTCGAGGACGCCCGCCGTGTCCGAGGTTTCCACCCCGGTGCGCAGGTCCTTGACCATCTGGTAGGGCTGCAGGACGTAGCTGCGGATCTGGTGGCCCCAGCCGACGTCCGAC
>JAUSPV010000022.1 GCA_030652755.1 Caulobacter sp.
CCTTCGACACGGCCCTTCGGGCCTGCTCAGGATGACGTAGCTGGGAGGCTATCTACCCACGTCATGCTGAGCACCGCCGCAGACCCGTGTCGAAGCACGCACCGCCGCAGACCCGTGTTTCACGTGAAACATCTCATTTACCAATACAGAAGCTGGCGAACACCCGGTCCAGCACCGCCTCCGGGTCGACCCGACCGGACACCCGCTCCAGCGCCCGCGCGGCGAGTCGTACATCCTCCGCCGCCAACTCCGGTTCGACCTGGGCCAGCGCGCGTTCAACACGGGTCGCCGCCTCCGTGAGACTCTCCGCGTGCCGCAGCCGCGTCGCCGCCGGAAACTCCGACGCCGCCAACGCCGCCACGACCCGCGCCTCGAGCGCCGAACGCACCGCCGCCGCTCCGTCCGCCTTCATCGACACATCAAGGATCTCGAGCCCCAGCTCCAGGGCCGCCGCCCGCGCCCGTCCGCCATCGAGGCTTTCCAGCAGATCGGCCTTGTTCATCACGCAGAGGTCGCCCGGCTGGACCATGTCCCGCGCGAAGCGCCAGCTGCCGTCCGACGCATGACCGTCGACGACCCACAGCCGCAGGTCGGCGCCGGCCGCCCAGGCCTGGGCCCGGCGCACCCCCTCGGCCTCGATGGCTTCCTCGGTTTCCCGGACCCCCGCCGTGTCGGCGAGCAGGGTCTTGTAGCCGCCCAGAACCAGCGGAACCTCGATCACGTCCCGCGTCGTGCCAGGCGTGGCGGTGACGATGGCCGCGTCACGACGGGCCAGGCCGTTGAGCAGGCTGCTCTTGCCGGCATTCGGCGCCCCGATCAGCGCCACCCGGAAACCCTCGCGCACCCGCCGGCCCCGGTCTGCGTCGGCGAGCGCGCCGTGCAGCTCAGACAACAGTCGCGTCAGGTGCGGCCGCGCCCGGGCGGCGACATCCTGCGGAAGGTCCTCGTCCGGGAAATCGACGGCCGCCTCCAGAACCGCCAGGCTCTCGATCAGCGCCTCACGCCAGGCGTCGTAGCGTCGCGACAGCCCGCCGCCCAGCTGGTCCAGCGCCTGCCGCGACTGGGCGGCCGTCTCGGCATCGATCAGGTCCGCCACCGCCTCGGCCTGGGCCAGGTCCAGCCGGCCATTCTGGAAGGCGCGGCGGGTGAACTCGCCCGGCTGCGCCAGCCGCGGGCCCAGATCCGCCAGCGCCGTGACCAGGGCATCGACGACCGCCAGCCCGCCGTGCACATGAAACTCGGCGCAATCCTCGCCGGTGTAGCTGGCCGGACCCGGGAACCACAGCGTCAGGGCCTCGTCGATCCCGCCGCCGTCCGGCGCGGTCAGCCGGCGCAGCGAGGCCCGCCGCGGCGCCGGGACCGCACCGGCCAGCGCCAGGACAGCCGCCCGGGTTCCGGGGCCGGAGACCCGCACCACCGCCAGCGCCGCGCGACCGGGCGCGGTGGCCGGGGCGAAGATGGTGTCGGTCATTCGCCGGGCTTGGTCCCGAACCCGCCCGCCGCCGGCATCGCCGCCGTCATCAGCTTGCGGAACTGCTCCTGCGCGCCCGAGCCGAAGGCCATCCAGCTCTTCATGAGCTCTTCCGGCGCCAGGGCGGCCATGTTGGCGTCCATGCGCTTCTGCATCTCGGCCACCATATGGTCGTTGAGGGCCGTTACATCAGGCAGCCCCATGAAGGTGCGGGCCTCCACCGGGGTGCAGTCGATCTCGACGGTGACCTTCATGGTTCGATCTTTCCTTGGCCGAAGACGGGGTTACCTATGGCCGCGAGACGCGCGACCGCGCTAACAACCACATCCTGACACAAAACGGAGACCGACGATGAGCGGAGAACGCGTGACCATCAAGACGCCCGACGGCGAGTTTTCGGCCTATGTCGCCCGTCCGGCGGCCGCCAAGGCCCCGGCCGTGGTGGTGATCCAGGAAATCTTCGGCGTCAACGCGGTGATGCGCGACATTACCGACGGCCTCGCCGCCCAGGGCTACCTGGCCATCTGCCCTGACCTGTTCTGGCGGATCGAGCCGGGCATCGACATCACCGACCAGTCCAAGGCGGAATGGGACAAGGCCTTCGAACTGTTCAACGCCTTCGACGCCGACAAGGGCGCCGAGGACCTGCAGGCGACCATCTCGGCCATTCGCGCCGACCCCGGCTGCACGGGCAAGGTCGGCTCGGTCGGCTTCTGCCTGGGCGGCAAGATGGCCTTCCTGACTGCCACCCGCACCGACGTCGACGCCGCCGTCTCCTACTATGGCGTGGGCCTCGACTCCCTGACCCCGGAGGCTGAGAAGCTCACCCGTCCGGTGATGCTGCACATCGCCGGCGAGGACGGCTTCGTGCCCAAGGAGGCCCAGGCGGCCATCCATGCGGCGCTCGACAACCATCCGCTGATCACCATCCACGACTATCCGGGCCGCGATCACGCCTTCGCGCGCCAGGGCGGCGAGCACTTCCACGCCGGCGACGCCGAAACCGCGGGCCGTCGCTCGCTGGCCTTCTTCGCCGAGCATCTGGGGTAGGGCGCATGCTGGCGATCCAGGCCGCCCGCACCGGCGGGCCCGAAGTCCTCGAGGCTGTCGATCTGCCCGTCCCCACGCCGGGGCCGGGCGAGATCCTCATCCGGCACGAGGCGATCGGGCTGAACTTCATCGACACCTACTACCGCTCGGGCCTCTATCCGGCCCGGCTGCCCGGGGTGATGGGGGTCGAGGGCGCCGGCGTCGTCGAGGCGGTCGGCGAGGGCGTCACCCGGTTTGTGGTCGGCGACCGTGCCGGCTACGCGGGCGGACCGCTGGGCGCCTACGCCGAGCTGCGCACCTACAAGGCCGACCGGGCGGTGAAGTTGCCGGAGGGCGTCACCTGCGAAGTGGCGGCCGCCTCGCTGCTCAAGGGCATGACGGCGGAGTTCCTGCTGCGCCGCTGCTACCCCGTAAAGGCCGGCCAGACCATCCTGGCCCATGCCGCCGCCGGCGGGGTGGGCCAGATCCTCGTCCAGTGGGCCAAGCACCTGGGTTGCCGCGTCATCGGCACGGCGGGCGACGCCGACAAGGCGGCGCTGGCCCGGTCGCTCGGCTGCGATGAGGTCATCCTGTACCGCGACGAGGATGTCGCGGCCCGGGTGCGAGAGCTCACGGACGGGCAAGGCGTCTCGGTCGTCTATGACGGCGTCGGCGCCGCCACCTTCGAGGGGAGCCTCGGCGCCCTGGCCCGGCGCGGCATGCTGGTCAGCTACGGCAACGCCTCAGGCCCGGCCCCGGCCGTGCTCCCGTCGCGCCTGGCCCAGGGCGGCTCGCTGTTCCTGACCCGGCCCGGCCTCTTCGACTACATCGCCACCCGCGAGGAGCTGGATGAGAGCGCAACGGCCCTGTTCGAGGTGCTGGTGTCGGGGGCGGTCAAGGTCGACATCGGCCAGACCTTCCCGCTGGCCCAGGCTCGCCAGGCGCACGAAGCGCTGGAGGGTCGCGGCACGGTCGGTTCGACGCTGCTGATCCCCTGACGGCCCGGAACCGCCGGCGGATACGACAAAGGGCGCGGAGTGATCCGCGCCCTTCCTCGTTTCGGCGATCCGTCCGGATCAGGTGTTCATCGACTGGAAGAAGTCGGCGTTGTTCTTGGTCTGGCGCAGCTTGTCCATCAGGAACTCGATCGCGTCCTGGGCGCCCATCGGGTTGACGATCCGGCGCAGGACGTAGGTCTTCTGCAGCTGGTCCTTCGGGGTGATGAGCTCTTCCTTGCGGGTGCCCGACTTGAGGATGTCGATGGCCGGGAAGATGCGCTTGTCGGCGACCTTGCGGTCGAGGACGATTTCCGAGTTACCGGTGCCCTTGAACTCTTCGAAGATGACCTCGTCCATCCGCGAGCCGGTGTCGATCAGCGCCGTGGCGATGATGGTCAGCGAGCCGCCTTCCTCGACATTGCGCGCCGCGCCGAAGAAGCGCTTGGGACGCTGCAGGGCGTTGGCGTCGACGC
>JAUSPV010000034.1 GCA_030652755.1 Caulobacter sp.
CCAGTCGAACAAACTCACGCCGCTCATCCATAGCCGACACCTTTCGCCAGGGCATGGACCGACCTCCTCAAGCCGCCGATCCCTCCATCATGTGTCAGCTATGTCCCCGAACACCTGTCAGGGATGTCCCCGGTCCGTACAACAAGCCCGAGGATGACGAGGAAATTGATGACCGGAGGCTCCGCACTCGGCGCTAAGGCGGCGTCTGGAATTCTGCCGCCACCATCAGCACGAACAGGAAAAGGAGCGTGCCATGCGCGAGTACTGTCGAGATCCGGAACATGAGAAGGATCCCGCGCTGATAGAGATCCCCACTCCGCCACGCGTCTCGACTGAACGCATAGCCGTGCAGCCGAAAGTGCTGGCTTGGCGCCAACGGCATGTCGGGAATGGGCGGGGTTTGCGACCGCGCGTGCGGAGACCGCGCGATCAGCGAAGGAGGGAAGAGGGTCATCAGGATCATCGGAAGCACCACTGGCCCGACCCACACCATCAGGTCGTATGAATGCGCCAATAGCCAGTGCCAGAGATCCATAGTCGCCCCGTGCCAACGCGAGACGCTAGCACGCCAGACGCCAAATGGCGCTCTTAGGTTGATCCCCCTAAGCCGCCTCCAGCTCACACCCCGCCAGCGTGATGCGGTGCATCAGCCGGTAGTGGCCGTGGTAGTCGTTCTTCGCGAAATGCCAGGTGGCGCGGTTGTCCCAGATGGCCACCATGCCGGGCTCCCAGACCAGGGTGTGGACGTGCGCCGGGTTCATGGCGTGGGCGTAGAGCTTCATCAGCAGCGGCAGGCTCTCCTCGCGGGTCTGGCCCTCGAAGCGCAGGGTGAAGCTCGGGTTCACATAGAGCACCGCCTTGCCGCTGCCGGGATGCCTGATCACCACCGGATGGACCGTCTCGGGCGTCTCGACGCCGCCCTTGGCCAGCTCGGGCTGGTCGGTCTGGGCGTAGACGCCCTTCTCGCCGAACACGTGGTCGGAGCCGTGCACGGCGCGCAGGCCGGCGATCTGCGCCTTCGTCTCGGCGTCGAGGGTATCGTAGGCCGCGTACATGTCGGCGAACAGGGTGTCGCCGCCTTCGGGCGGCAGGTCGCGGGCGACCAGCACCGAGCCCATGGCCGGGGCGATGTCGTAGCTGTGGTCGGTGTGCCAGCCGCCGCCGATGTTGGTGGTCTGCTCGGCGGTCTTCTCGACCTTGGCGATGACCGGATAGCCAGGCGCGGCGGGGAAGAAGCGGTTGACGTCGATGGGCGCGATCTTCTCGGCCAGGGCGATGTGCTGCTCGGGCGTGATCGACTGGCCGCGGAAGAACAGGGCGCCGTGGTCGAACAGCGCCTGCCGGAGGGTGGCCACGTCGGCGTCGCTGACGCGGGCCAGATCGATGTCGCTGACGGTGGCGCCGCAGCCGTCGGCGGCTTCGATCCTGAGGGCGGTGGCGAGCATGGCGGTCTCCCTTGTCGTTGGCGCGATCAGGCCACGGCGCTGGCGGCCTGACTGTCACTTCGGTTACATAGATCCATGAGCGACGACAGCCTCGCCAGGGTGGCGGCCATTCCGTGGTTCGCCCGCCAGCCCGCCGACCGGCGCGAGGCGCTGCTGCGCGCCGGCCGCCTGTCCCGCCGGGGCGCCGGCGAATGGATGCATGGCGAGGGCGACGAGGAGACCGGCGTCCTGGCCGTCGTCGAGGGGTCGCTGAAGATCTACGGCCAGGCGCCCGGCGGCCGCGAGGCGCTGATCGGCCTGCTGCCGGCCGGGACGCTGATCGGCCAGAGCGCGGCCTTCGGCGGCGGCCCGCGCATCGTCACCGCCATCGCCGCCACGCCCTCGACCCTGTTCACGCTCAGCGACCGGGCGCTGCGCCAGGTCGCGGCCGACCATGCCGGCCTCTGGGAGGCGTTGTCGGCGCTGGTCTACGGCCAGCTGCGGATCAACGCCCAGGCGGTGGCCGAGTTCGTGGCGCTGAAACCCCGCGAGCGGCTGGTCTCCCGCCTGCTGCAGATGTCGGCCCAGACCGGCGGCGAGATCGCCGTCTCCCAGGCCGACCTCGCCGAGATGATCGGCGTCACCCGCAAGGCGGTGAACGGCTGGCTGGGCGCGCTGGAGGGGCAGGGCCGGGTGGCGCGGGGCTACGGCGTGATCACGGTGCTCGACCGGGCGGGGCTGGAGCGGATGCTGGGGGGATAGCCCACCGTTGTCATCCCGGACGGCGCAGCCGATCCGGGACCCAGCCGATGCCGTGCGGTCGCCTCTGGGTCCCGGCTCGCCGCTTCGCGACGGCCGGGATGACAGGTAAGGAAAGGCCATGAATCTCTTCACGACCCTTACCGCCAACGCCGTCCCGTCCGCGCCCTTCCTCGAGCGCCCGGACGGCAAGGTCGACAGCTACGCCGACCTGGGCGCCCACACCGCCCGCTACGCCCACGCCCTGCGCGCGCTGGGGGTGAAGACCGGCGACCGGGTGGCGGTTCAGGTCGAGAAGAGCCCTGAGAACCTCTACCTCTATCTGGCGACGATCCGGGCCGGGGCGGTCTTCCTGCCGCTCAACACCGCCTACACGATCCGCGAGCTGGACTACTTCATCGGCGACGCCGGCCCCGCGCTGGTAGTCTGCGATCCGCTGGTCGAGGAGGAGATCGCCGGCCTGATCGACCCGATGGATGCGAAGGTCGCGACCCTGGACGCCCACGGGCAGGGGACCCTGACCGACATCGCCGAGAGCCGACCCTCGACGTTCCAGACCGTCGACCGCGCCCCCACCGACCTGGCGGCCATCTGCTACACCTCGGGCACGACGGGCCGGTCGAAGGGAGCGATGCTCACCCATGGCAACCTGGCCAGCAACGCCGCGACGCTGGTGGAGCTGTGGCGCTTCACGGCCGACGATGTCCTGATCCACGCCCTGCCGATCTACCATGTGCATGGGCTGTTCGTGGCCACCAACGTGCTGCTGATGGCCGGCGGCTCGATGATCTTCCGGAGCAAGTTCGAGGTGGCCGAGGCGCTGTCGCTGATGCTTCGCGCGACCGCCCTCATGGGCGTGCCGACCTTCTACACCCGCCTGCTGGCCCAGCCCGGCCTGACCCGCGAGGCCGTCGCCGGCATGCGCCTGTTCATCAGCGGCTCGGCGCCGCTGCTGGCCGAGGTGCACCGCGACTGGTCCGAACGCACCGGGACGGCCATCCTCGAGCGCTACGGCATGACCGAGACGGGGATGAACACCTCCAACCCCTATGACGGCGATCGCGTGGCCGGCACGGTCGGCTTCCCGCTGCCGGACGTTGCGCTGCGCATCGCCGACCCGGAGACCGGCGCGGTGCTGCCGACCGGCGAGATCGGCATGATCGAGGTGAAGGGCCCCAACGTCTTCGCCGGCTACTGGAACATGCCGGAGAAGACCGCCGCCGAGTTCCGCCCCGACGGCTTCTTCATCACCGGCGACCTGGGGATGATCGACGCGCGCGGCTATGTCCACATCGTCGGGCGCGGCAAGGACCTGATCATCTCCGGCGGCTTCAACGTCTACCCGAAAGAGGTCGAGGAAGAGCTCGACGCGCTGCCGGGCGTGGTCGAAAGCGCCGTCATCGGGCTGCCGCACCCGGACCTGGGCGAGGGCGTCACCGCCGTCGTGGCGACCGGCGGCAAGGGCGCCTTCAGCGAAGAGGCCGTCATCGCGGCGCTGAAGGACCGGCTGGCGCGGTTCAAACAGCCCAAGCGCGTGCTGTTCGTCGACGACCTGCCGCGCAACGCCATGGGCAAGGTCCAGAAGGCGCTGCTGCGGGAGATGCATGCGGGGCTGTACCAGTAACCCTGAGCGCCATCTCCGACCGTCATGGCCCGACTTGTTCGGGCCACCTAAGAACACCGCGTTCACCGTGCGTCCTTCGACACGCCGCTGCGCGGCTGCTCAGGATGACGTAGGCAGACAGCTACCCGACCACGTCATGCTGAGCAGCGCCGCAGGCGCGTGTCGAAGC
>JAUSPV010000023.1 GCA_030652755.1 Caulobacter sp.
GGGGCCGAAATGCCGCCTGAACCGCCGCCCCCGCCCAAGCCCGCCCCCACCGTCGCGGCGACCGGCAAGAAGGCCGCCACGCGTCGCTAGACGTTTCACGCGAGAACCGGGGCAGAGTCACGTTGCGTCCCCGGTTCAAAGCGTGTATCGAGCGCAACCCTGAATTCACAGACCGTCGCCGCGCGGAGTCCTCTGCCGCGGCGACGTCGTTTTGAGACCAAGAACACCATGGCCGAGATCGTCCTGAACGTCGAAGTCCGTGAGCGCACCGGCACCGGCGGCGCCCGCGAAGCCCGCCGCGCCGGCAAGGTGCCGGGCGTCCTGTACGGCGGCTCGCAAGCCCCCGTGGCCATCGCCGTGCGCGAGAACGAGTTCCGCAAGTCGCTCTACACCGGCAAGCTGCTCGGCCACCTGGTGACGCTGAAGTACGGCGACGAGACCCAACCGGTCATCGCCAAGGACGTTCAGTTCGACCCGGTCACCGACATGCCGATGCACTTCGACCTGTACCGCGTCGACTCGACGGGCGTGATCAAGATCGCCGTCCCGGTGCACTTCAAGAACCACGAAGCCTCGCCGGGCATGAAGGCCGGCGGTTCGCTGGAAATCGTTCGCCACGACGTGGAAGTGAACGCTCCGGCCAGCGCCATCCCCGAAGAACTGGTCGTCGACCTGACCGGCAGGAACATGGGCGACACCATCCGCATCAGCGACGTTGTCCTGCCCAAGGGTGTGACCCCGGTGCTTTCGGACCGCGACTTCGTGCTCGCGACCATCAAGGTCTCCTCGGCCGCCATGTCGGAAATCGCCGAAGAAGCCGCCGCCGCCACCGAAGAGTAGTCGGCCTTCTATCGCGACGAAGTTCTCGGGCGGGCCTAGGCTCGCCCGTTTTCGTTTGAGCCCCGCACCGGAGGCCAAGGCATGACGCTGATCCTCGCCGGCCTCGGCAACCCGGGGCCCAAGTACGAGAAGAACCGCCACAACGTCGGCTTCATGGCGCTGGACGCCATCGCCCGCCGCTGGGGCACGGCGCCCTGGCGCGCCCGCTTCCAGGGCCTGGCCTGCGAGGGCCAGGTCGAGACGCCGGGCGGGCCGGTGAAGCTGCTGATGCTCAAGCCGCAGACCTACTACAACGAGACCGGCCGCGCCGTGGGCGAGGCGGTGCGCTTCTTCAAGCTCAAGCCCACCGACGTCATCGTCTTCCATGACGAGATCGACCTGGCCCCCGGCCGCTTCCGGATGAAGACCGGCGGCGGCGCGGCCGGCAACAACGGCATCCGTTCTGTCACCGCCCAGGTCGGCGCCGACTTCCGGCGGGCCCGCATCGGCGTCGGCCATCCCGGCGACAAGGACATGGTCATGCACTATGTGCTGGGCGACCTGCACAAGGTCGAGCACGTCTGGCTGGACCCGATGCTGGACGCCATCGCCGACGCCCTGCCCTTCGCCGCCGCCGGCGACGACGAGCGCTTCCAGGCCGAGGTGATGCGCCTGGCCCCCTCCCCCAAGGCCGATCCGCGCAAGCAGGCGCGCGAAGGCGGGGACGCCTGACGACAACACCGCCCTGATCGGCTATAGCCGCGCCACCTTTTCGTTCGAGAACTCCATGGCCCTGAAAGTCGCGATCGTCGGCCTGCCCAACGTGGGCAAGTCGACCCTGTTCAACGCCCTGACCCAGACCGCGTCCGCCCAGGCGGCGAACTATCCGTTCTGCACCATCGAGCCGAACACCGGCGACGTGGCCGTGCCCGAGCCCCGGCTGGAAGAGCTGGCGAAGATCGCGGGGTCGAAGGAGATCATCCCCTCGCGGATCAACTTCGTCGACATCGCCGGCCTGGTGCGCGGCGCGTCGAAGGGCGAGGGCCTGGGCAACCAGTTCCTGGCCAACATCCGCGACTGTGACGCCGTGGCCTTCGTCGCCCGCTGCTTCGAGGACGGCGACATCACCCACGTCGAGGGCCGCATCGATCCGATCGCCGACCTGGAGATCATCGAGACCGAGCTGATGCTGGCCGACCTCGAGAGCCTCGAAAAGCGCGTTCCCAACCTCGAGAAGCGCGCCCGGCAGGACAAGGACAGCGCCGAGACCCTGCGCCTGGTCAAGGTCGCGCTCGAACAGCTGAACGCCGGCCGCCCGGCTCGCGCCGCGCAGATCAGCATGGAGGACTACAAGGCCTGGCACATGCTGCAGCTGCTGACCTCGCTGCCGGCGCTGTACGTCTGCAACGTCGACGAGGCCTCGGCCGACAAGGGCAACGCCTTCTCCGACCTGGTGGCAGAGCGGGCCAAACGCGACAACGCCAAGAGCGTGGTCATCTCCGCCCAGATCGAGAGCGAGATCGCGCTGCTGGACCCGGCCGAACGCACCGACTTCCTCGAGACCCTGGGCCTGCACGAGCCAGGCCTCAACCGCCTGATCCGCGAGGCCTACAGCCTGCTGGGCCTGCAGAGCTACTTCACGGTCGGGCCCAAGGAAGCCCGCGCCTGGACGATCGAGATCGGCACCACCGCGCCGCAGGCGGCCGGGGTGATTCACAACGATTTCGAGAAGGGCTTCATCCGCGCCGAAACCATCGCCTTCGACGACTTCATCGCGCTGGGCGGCGAGCACGGGGCCAAGGAAGCCGGCAAGATGCGCTCCGAAGGCAAGGAGTACATCGTCAAGGACGGCGACGTGATGCACTTCCGATTCAACGTCTGATTGTGGATTCATCCAGGTTTGGCTAGAGTCGTCCGGGGCAGACCAGACGTCGGGGCCGCGTGGCAGAACCGCTCATTCTCTACTCGACGACGACTCAGCTCGCCTATCACGTGGCGCAACAGTTCTTTGGACAGATGCACTACGCGTGGTGCGCGCCGGTTCGGAGCGGGGACGCGTTTGCGGTGCAAAACCCTCCCTCGTCGGATCCGATAGGCCCCTACTGGCGCTATAAGCGGGATGTCGAACGCGGCGACGACCACAGCGACCTCGTAGCGCGCCAGCGACTTGGGATCGCGCGCGGCGCGAAGGTCAAATCGGATCTGGGCATAATATCTGCGGCCGACCGTTCCCATATCGAAGGCATGGCTCAGAGAGCGCCCCTTCTAGATTTTCGGCCGCTTCTGCTCGTGATGCCTTATGCTGTGGTGCGCGATCTGGTTCGACCAGCAGGCTTGGAAGACCGGGCCAGGGCATCGTCGAGCGAGTTCATCATCGAAGCGTTGCCGAGAGCGGCCTTCGATGTCGTGCGCTTGGAAGAGGACTGACTCAGATGGATGTCAAATCGCGCCTCAAGCACCTTGATCGTGGCCAGGTCGTGGAAGCGGTTCACCTTCTTACGCGCCATCTCTTTGAAGCGCGGAGCAAAGACGCGCTGAAACGCATCATTGAGCTGGACTCGCAGGGAGACCAAGAAGTCGAGACTGCGGTGCTGTCCATGGCTGGCGACATCGAGCGCGCCGAAGGCAAATCCATCGAACATCTCGATGACGCGGCACGCAACAAGTACCTTCAGGCGCTGGATGGCGTGTTCTGGCGCAAGGTCGAGAAGGACCTCCCGTCAGACCACGACGTCGACCTGGCGCTGGCGAAATTGAGAGCCGTTTCCTGACAGTGACCTCCCGCCGCGACGAACTGGCCCGCATGATCGACGACGCCCGCCGGGTGGTGGTGTTCACCGGCGCCGGCATCTCGACCGAGTCGGGCATTCCGGACTTCCGCAGTCCCGGGGGGGTCTGGTCGAAGATGAAGCCGATCTACTTCCAGGAGTTCGTCGGCGACGAGGATCGGCGGCGCGAGGCCTGGACGCGGGTGTTCAACGGCACGGCCGGCTGGACCGGGCGCGCGCCCAACGCGGGCCATGACGCGGTGGCCCGGCTGGTGGCGGCGGGCAAGGTGTCCAGCGTCATCACCCAGAACGTCGACAACCTGCACCAGGACAGCGGCATTCCTGATGATCGCGTGATCGAGCTGCACGGCAACGCCAGCTATGCGACCTGCCTCAAGTGCGGACTGCGGCACGAGTTCAAGGCGCTGCGCCCCGTTTTCGTCGAGCAGGGGAAGATCCCGACCTGCTTCGACTGCGGCCATCTGGTGAAGAGCGCCACCATCTCGTTCGGCCAGCAGATGCCGGAGGGACCGATGCTGCGGGCCGAGGAGGAGACGCTGGCCTGCGACCTGTTCCTGGTGCTGGGCTCGTCGCTGGTGGTCTATCCGGCGGCGGCCTTCCCGCTGGTGGCCAAGCGCAACGGCGCCGCCCTGGCCATCGTCAATCGCGAGGCCACCGACGTCGATCCTCATGCCGACCTCGTGTTGCACGACGAGATCGGCCCGGTGATGAGCGCCATCGCCCCGGTCTTCGACACCCCCCGACTGTAGGACGCCGCGCTGGGTGCTCCCTCCCGGGCGGCCCCGCGAGGCGTGGATCCCCGCTAAGCCGTGATCTTCGAGGTCTTCTCGGAGATCGACGCCAGCAGCTCGGCGGTGCCCAGCGCGGAGTCGGTTCCGCCGCCAGTCAGGGCATGGCGCGGCGAGACCACTTCCGGCCCCTCGCCTGGCGGCAGCGGCGGGCTGTAGTAGCCCAGCGCGTAGGAGCCCAGGTCGTAGCCGAGCATCTTCTGCAGAGCCTCATCGAACGTCCGCGCGATCTGCGGCGGACACGACAGGTACTGGTTCTCCTCCTGGCGCAGCCAGCCGAGGGTGTAGGTGATGTTGAGGCCGACCCGGTCTGCGTCGGAGACATTGGCGCCGCCGCCGTGGAACACGGTCCCGGTGTAGATCAGCACCGAGCCAGCCGACATCTCCGCCCAGGTGATCTCCTCATCGGTCGGGCGGCGGTCGTCGGGCCAGGTGATCGAGCCGGGCACGACCTGGGTGGCGCCGTTCTCGCGCCGGAAGTCGCTGACCGCCCAGATGGTGTTCAGCTGCGGCTCGATGCCCTGCATGTAAGGACCCCAGGCCCACCGGTCGCGGTGGATCGGCTGGGCCTCCTGGCCGGGCATGATGCGGATCACCTGGCCCAGGTGCAGCTGCCAGCGCTCGCAGTTGGGCTTGAGCACCCGCTCGCAGAGGCTCTGGATCACGGTGTTCATGATCAGGTCGCGACAGACCGCCGACCGGGCGGCCAGGGCGCCGGTACGGGTGGTGCGGAAACCCGAGAACCCGTCCTGTCCGGGCCGCGTCGCCTCGACATAGGGCATAATCTCGTCCCTCAGCCGGGCCAGGTCGTCGGGCGCCATCACGTCGCGGATGATCAGGGCGCCGTCGCGGTCGAGAACGGCCATGATCTCGTCGATCGAGGCGGTCGGCGGCAGGGTCACGAGAGCGGGCATGGGAGCTCCTGTCAGGCGGGCGAGAGGATCGGCTCGAGCAGGAGCCGCAGGGTGGCGACCTGGCGCGCGGGCGGCCAGTTCTCCGGTTCATGGGTGGCGCGCACGCCGATGCCGTCTACGGCGGCGATCACCGCATCGGCGAGGATCGCCGGGTCCGCGCGGCCCCGCATTCTGCCGGCGTCGCGCAACCGGGTCAGCGACCGGGTCAGGCTGGCGGTGATGTCGGCGTAGTAGCCCCGGTGCAGCGCCCGGTAGCGGGCGTGCACGGCGGCGCGGCCCCAGAAGGCGAACCAGACACGCCAGTCCCGCAGCCGGTCCTCGTCGAGCGGCAGGAAGGCGGCGGCCGCCTCGATCAGGCACGGAATCGGATCGCGCCCCAGCGCCTGGTCCGCCTGCCGCTCAAGGATGCGGCGAACAACCTCCGCCATGGCCGCCTCCAGCACGTCGTCCTTGCTCGCGAAGTAGTGGGTCACCGCCCCGGTGGTGACGCGGCCCTCCAGGGCGACATCTCGCATGCGCGCGGCGTCCAGCCCGACCCGGTCGATCACCCGGATGGCGGCCTCGGCGATGGCGCGGCGCTGGACGTCATGATCAACCACTTTTGGCATAACGTCCATTATGTAAAAGGCAGGCGACTTGTCAATCGACGGAGCGGCGGGCAGATGTCGGGGCGATCCGGAGCCCAGCCATGACCGCCACAATCACCCTGACCGCCGCCCACGACGGCTTCGGCTTCTCCGCCCTGCACGCCGAGCCTGAAGGCCCGCGCAAGGGCGGGGTCATCGTCATCCAGGAGATCTTCGGCCTCGACCAGTATGTCCGGGCCGACGTCGCCCGCTGGGCGGCGCGAGGCTACGAGGTGGTGGCCCCGTCGATGTATGACCGGCAGGGGCCCGGCTTCACCGCCGAACACGACGACGCCGGCGTCCAGGCAGGCGTCGCCAGGGCCATGGCCAACGGCCCGGACAACGCCATGGGCGACATCCAGGCCTGTATCGACTTCCTCAGCCCCCGGGGCCCGGTGTTCATCGTCGGCTACTGCTACGGCGGCACCATGGTCTGGCTGGCCGCATCGCGCTGCAAGGGCCTGAGCGCCGGCTCCAGCTACTACGGCGGCCAGGTGGTCGGGATGGCCTCCCTGCCCCTCTCCTGCCCCGTGATCGTCCACCTGGGCCGCAAGGACGCCCACATCCCGGCCGACACCGTGAAGGCGGCGATCCAGACCGCCCATCCGGAGGTTCCGGTCCACATCTACGAGGCCTCGGGCCACGGCTTCAACAACGACGGCCGGCCCGACTCCGACCTGGCCGACGCCGAGCTGGCCCGCCAGCGCACCGCCGCGCTGTTCGAGGCCAACGGGGCGGGCTGAGCATGGGCGAACGCGTTCTCCTGACCACGAAGACCGGCGAGCGGCTGGCGGCGTACCACGCGCCGGCGCAGGAGGCCCGGCGAGGCGGCCTGGTGATCCTGCACGCCATCTGGGGGGTGACGCCGCACATCCGCGAGCTGAGCGACACCCTGGACGCCCAGGGCTACGAGGTGATCGCGCCCAGCCTGCTGGACGGCGAGGCGCCCTTCCCCGAGCACAACACCGATTTCCCCATCCTGCAGCAGCGGATGGCGCTGGGCGAGGCGGCGGGCTGGGGCGAGGGCTGCACAGGACAGATCCAGGCGGCGGTCGACGCCCTGGCCGGACCGGTGTTCGTCATGGGCTTCTGCTTTGGCGGCACCAGCGCCTGGATCGCGTCCTGCTTCTGCGACGGGATCACGGCGGTCAGCTGCTTCTACGGCGGCCACATCATCCAGTACGTCGGCGAGACGCCGAAGGTCCCGACCATCCTGCATTTCGGCAAGACCGACGACACCATCCCGCCCGCCGACGTCGAAGCCATCGCGGCGGCGCATCCCGATCTGCCGCTGTGGCTCTACGACGCCGGCCACGCCTTCGTGGCGCCCAGCGGCCACCACGAGGACAGCGCCCGACTGGCCATGCTGCGGACCTTGCAGCTGTTCCACCGCGCCGGCGGGCGAAAGGGCGAGGTCTAGCCGACTTTCCCCAGCACGCGCCCGGCCACGGCGTCGAGGCGGGCGACCATCGCCGGATCCCGGGCCTCCGGCGCGGTGATCACCGCCCAGTCCAGGCAGCTGTCGATCGGCGAGGACGGACGCTCGGCCGGCAGGGTCCGCGCCAGTTGCTCGACCAGCACCTTCGCCCGGCTGGTGTTGGCGTGCATAACCTCGAGGATGTGGCCGACCTCGACCGGCGCCTCGCCGACGCGCCAGCAGTCGTAGTCGGTGACCATGGCGACGGAGGCGTAGGGTAGCTCCGCCTCACGGGCCAGTTTGGCCTCCGGCATGTTGGTCATGCCGATGACGGCGCAGCCCCAGGACCGGTAGAGTTCGCTCTCGGCCCGGCTGGAGAACTGCGGGCCCTCCATGGCCAGATAGGTCCCGCCCTCGACCACCGTGGCCCCGGCGGCGCGACCGGCCTGCGCGGCGAGCGAGGCCAGGCGGGGACAGACCGGGTCGGCCATCGAGACATGGGCGGCGAGGCCCGGCCCGAAGAAGCTGCTGATCCGGTTGACGGTGCGATCGATATACTGGTCGACCGCGATGAAGGTCCCCGGCGGCAGATCCTCACGCAGCGAGCCGACCGCCGACAGCGACAGCACGTCGGTGCAACCCGCTCGCTTGAGGGCGTCGATATTGGCGCGGGCGTTGATGTCGCCCGGCGGGATCCGGTGGCCGACGCCGTGGCGGGGCAGGAAGACCAGCCGGGTCGTGCCGATGCGTCCGGTGACCAGCGCATCGGACGGCGGCCCAAACGGCCCCTCGATGCGCAGGGTCTCGCGCTCTTCGAGGCCGTCGAGCGCATAGAGCCCCGAGCCGCCGATGATCCCCAGTGTCCAGCCCGACATGCGCGTCTCCCCCAAGGCGCCGGTTATCGCCGCCCGCGCGTGGTTTGGCTAGGATCGCGGCCATGCGCGTCCCCGCCCTCATCGCCGGTCTGATTCTGTCGGCCGGCGCGACGGCGCCGGCTCTGGCGGGCGAGACCGCCTGCGGGTTCGAGAACGGAGCGGTGGTCGTCCCGGCCAGCATCGGCGGCGTGGCCGGCGACTGGCTTCTGGACCCCTCCGCCCCGCGAACCCAGCTGCACAACACGCGGGCGGCGATGGAGGGGCTGACCGACGGCTTTGTCGCCGAGGGACGGCTGGCAGGACTGACGCTGCCCGCCGTTCCGGTGACGGTGGCCAACCTGGACGGACGGGCGCCGGGCTTCGTCACGCCCATCGCCGGGGTGATCGGCGCCGACATCCTCGCCGCCTTCGTTCTCGACCTCGAGTTCGAACCCTGCCGGGTGCGCGTTTACGCCGGGCGGGCTCCCCGGGTGCGCGGCGGCCAGGTGCTCGCCCTGGAGCGCGTGGGCGGCGTGCCTGCCGTCAGCGCGGCCATCGCCGACGACCGACAGGCCCGCCTGGGCCTGTTCGCGGTCGACTGGGGCTCGCGGGCAGCGGTGCGGGTGGCGGGCGCCACGGTCAGCCCGCCGGTCGAGGGGCTCGACCCCACCCGGCGGAACCAGGCCCCGGCGCGCCTGCGGGCGCTCTCGCTCGACGGGATGCTGTACGAGGAGCCCTCCGCCGCCCTCGCGACAGACCTGGACCCGGCGCTGGCCGGATCCCTCGGCGTCGACCTGTGGTCGCGCTGGAGCCTGCGGCTGGACATCGCGGGCGGGCGGCTGACGCTGCTGCCGAAATGAAGAAAGGCCCGGGATCGCTCCCGGGCCCTTCGACATGACTTGGGTTGGAAAGCCTAGTGGCTCTCGTTGCGCCACACCCGGCGGTAGCTGGCGTACAGCAGGCCGGAGAACAGCACGAGGAACACCAGAACCGCGGCGCCCATCTGCTTGCGCTCTTCCAGCTTGGGCTCGGCGGCCCACATCAGGAAGGCGGCGACGTCGGTGGCCTGTTGCTTGACGGTCGACTTGGTGCCGTCGTCGAAGGTCACCTGATCCGGCGCCAGCGGCGGGGCCATGCCGATCAGGCCGCCCGGGAAGTAGGGATTGTAGTTGAGGCCCGGCGACAGCGTCACGCCCGCAGGCGGGTCGGTGTAGCCTGCGAGCAGGGCGGCGATGTACTCCGGACCGCCGGAGCGGGCCTTGGCCATCACCGACAGGTCGGGCGGCGCGATGCCGCCGTTGCCGGCCTTGGCCGCGATCACGTTGGGGTACGGGTTCGGAAAGCGGTCGGCCGGCGTGCCCGGACGCTGGATGGCGTCGCCCGTCTCGCTGTCCAGATCGTTGATCTGGGTGTCGGCGGCGATGGCCTTGGCGTAGGGGTTGTCGTTCGCGTTCTTGTACTTCGAATCGTAGAACGGACCCCCGCGGTCGGCGAGGTTGCGGAACGCCAGCAGGTTCATGCTGTGGCAGGCCGCGCAGACCTCGCGATAGACCTTGTAGCCGCGTTGCAGCTGGGCCTGGTCGTAGGTGCCGAACGGACCTTCGTAGCTGAAGGCGATGTCCGCCGGCTTCTTGGCTTCGCTCGCCGCGAACGCCGGGCCAGCGACAAGAACCAGAGCCGCCGCCAGCAGGGTGACTTTGCGCAGCATCGGGGCTCAGTCCTTCTTGTCGGAGTCGCCGAGCACCGGCGAGGAGATGGTTTCGGGAACCGGACGCGGCTTCTCGGTCAGACCCAGCACCGGCATCACCACCAGGAAGTAGGCGAAGTAGTAGAGGGTGGCGATACGCGACAGCCAGACGTAGCTGTTCAGGTCGGCGTCGATGAAGTTGAACGTCGTCAGATGCGGGATCACGTGATCGTCCGGCAGCTTGCCGCCGGCGACGCCGAGGATCCAGCAGATCGCCACGAAGATGACGAAGTACAGCTGGGCCTGCGGACGATACCGCATCGACTTGACCTTGGAGGTGTCCAGCCAGGGCAGCGCGAACAGGCAGCCGATGGCGCCGAACATGGCCAGCACGCCCATCAGCTTGTCCGGCACGGCCCGCAGGATCGCGTAGAACGGCAGGAAGTACCATTCCGGCACGATGTGGGCGGGCGTCACCAGCGGGTCGGCGGGGATGTAGTTATCCGCGTGACCCAGCGCGTTGGGCATGAAGAAGACGAAGGTCGCGAAGAGGATCAGGAAGACGCTCATCGCGAAGCCGTCCTTCACCGTCGCGTACGGGGTGAAGGGCAGGGTGTCGGCCTTCGACTTGGGATCGACGCCGGTCGGGTTGTTCTGGCCGACGACGTGCAGGGCCCAGACGTGCAGCACGACGACGCCGGCGATCACGAACGGCAGCAGGTAGTGCAGCGAGAAGAAGCGCTTCAGCGTCGGCTCGTCGACCGCGAAGCCGCCCCACAGCAGGGTGGTGATGGTCTCGCCGACGATCGGGAAGGCGCCCAGCAGGTTGGTGATCACGACCGCGCCGTGGAAGCTCATCTGGCCCCAGGGCAGGACGTAGCCCATGAAGGCCGTGGCCATCATCAGCAGGTAGATCACGCAGCCGAGGATCCAGAGAACCTCGCGCGGGGCCTTGTAGGAGCCGTAGTAGAGGCCCCGGAACATGTGCAGGTACACCGCGATGAAGAACATCGAGGCGCCGTTGGCGTGCATGTAGCGGATCAGCCAGCCGTAGTTCACGTTCCGCATGATGTGCTCAACGGAGTTGAACGCACCGGCGGCGCTGGGCGTGTAGTGCATCGCCAGCACGATGCCGGTGATGATCTGCACGCCGAGGCAGAGGCTGAGGATGCCCCCGAAGGTGTACCAGTAGTTCAGGTTCCGCGGCGTCGGATAGTCGACGAAGCTGTCCCAGACCAGGCGGCCGACGGGGAGACGGGCGTCCATCCAGCGGGAGAACGCGTTCTTGGGTTGATAGGTCGAATGTCCGCTCATCTACGTCAGCCGATCTTGACCTTGGTGTCGGAAAGGAAGGCGTACTCGGGCACGACCAGATTGGTCGGCGCCGGGCCTTTGCGGATGCGGCCGGAGGTGTCGTAGTGCGACCCGTGGCAGGGGCAGAACCAGCCCTGGTAGTCGCCGCCGCCGACCGTGGGCACACAGCCCAGATGGGTGCAGGAGCCGACCAGCACCAGCCACTGGGCCTTGCCCTCCTTGTGGCGCTCGGCGTCGGTCTGGGGATCGGGCAGCGAGGCCCCATCGTCCTTCACCGCCGCGTCGATCTGCGCCTGGGTCCGGTACCGGATGAACAGGGGCTTGCCGCGCCAGTTGATGGTGACCTGCATGCCGGGCTCGATCTTGGTCAGATCGTACTCGACGCTGGCCAGAGCCATGGTGTCCGCGGAGGGGTTCATCTGGGCGATGAACGGCCAGGCCACGGCGGCGCCGCCGACCGCGGCTGCAGAGATGGCGGCGATGTGAATGAAATCCCGGCGGGAGGGATCCTCTCCGCCAGACGGGTTTGCTGCGTTCACGGCGGGATCGACCACCTGGAGATCACCCTTCAGATACGCCGCGTGCGGGAAGTGTCGCGGCCTGCAAATCGTTTCGATGACAGCGAGCCGTGGCGTGGGCGAGTCACCTCGCCTGAATCGTCGCCGCCCCGTCGATGTCCCGTGGCGAGACCGATTAGTGCGCGTCACGGCCTTTTTCAACAGACCATGTAGGGTTTCTGTCAGCGCGGGCCAGATGGACGTCGTCGGCCAAGGCTGTAAAACGCCCTCCATGACCGACTCTGAACGCCTCGAAGACCGCAAATTCCGCGCCCAGGCGTGGTTCGAATCCCTGCGGGATCGCATCCACGCCGCCTTCGAAAAGCTTGAGGATGAGGCCCCGGCGGACCTGTATCCGGGCGATCCGGGCCGTTTCGAGCGCAAACCCTGGGTTCGCGAGGCCGGCGGCGGCGGCGTGATGGGCATGATGCACGGTCGCTTCTTCGAGAAGGTCGGGGTCCACACCTCGGTCGTGCACGGGACCTTCACGCCCGAGATGGCGAAAACCATGCCCGGCGCCGACGAGGACCCGCGCTTTTTCGCCACAGGGGTCTCGCTGATCGCCCACATGCGCAGTCCGCGCGTTCCGGCGGTGCACATGAACACCCGATTCATCTGCACAACGAAGGGCTGGTTCGGCGGCGGCGGCGACCTGACGCCGCTGCTGGCCTACCAGCGCGAGCAGGACTTCCCCGACGCCGTGGCCTTCCACGCCGCCTTCAAGGACGCCTGCGACCGCCACGACCCGGCCTGGCACGCCAAGTACAAGGCCTGGTGCGACGAGTACTTCTTCCTGCCGCATCGCAACGAGCCGCGCGGCATCGGCGGCATCTTCTACGACCACCACGACAGCGGCGACTGGGACCGCGACTTCGCCTTCACCCGCGACGTCGGCGAGGCGTTCCTGGATATCTATCCGAAGATCGCGCGGGCCCGGATGCACGAGCCCTGGACCGAGGCCGAGCGCGAGGAGCAGCTGGTCCGCCGGGGACGCTACGTCGAATTCAACCTGCTCTACGACCGCGGCACCACCTTCGGCCTGAAGACCGGCGGCAACGTCGAATCAATCCTCAGCTCGATGCCGCCGACGGTGAAGTGGCCGTAACGGAGCTGACAATTCCGAAGTTGTCATCCCGGACGGCGTAGCCGATCCGGGACCCAGCCAATGCCGTGCGCCCGCCTTCTGGGTCCCGGTTCTTCGCTACGCTACGGCCGGGATGACAGAGAGATCATTTGATCGATCCACGGTCGAAGGCATTGTGGGTCGGTTGGTCAATGCTCGTCAGGAGGGCCGCGTGCGCGTCGGGAAACGAGGCAAGGATCTCGCGGTCCGCATTCCAGCTTCGCTCGTCAGGTCGATGGGCCTTCGGCCCGACGACGAGGTTGATCTCAAGGTGGCGGGGCCGCGCGAGATCGTACTGGTCCGCGCCCCAGAACACGACGCTCCCGAAGAGCAGCGGGAAGAGTAGCCTGCTTACGGTCGCGTGGATTCGCTGGACGCTCAATCCGACACCACGACCCCCTAGAACACCATCCCCTGGGCCACGGCCTTGAGCCGCTCGACCGCCGCCAGCTTGTCGTCGATGAAGTCGAGGTCGATCCACCAGTCTTCGACCTCGCGCATCACCTGCCCGACCAGCGGGCCCTTGGGCACGCCGGCGGCGATGACCTCCTCGCCGGTCAGCGGGAAGGTCGGGGCGGTCCAGGACTCGGCCAGCGGGATCAGCGCCCGCCACTGCGGCGCGGCGGCGTTGCGGTCGGACGCCGCCCAGGCCAGCTTGACCCGGTCAACGAAGGCGCGGGCGCCGATGGCGTAGACGCCGCGGCGGGTCTCGCGCGGGCTCATCCACGACACGATGCGCGGCGTGGCGCCGGCGGCGGCGACCAGCCGGTCCTTCAGGGCGTTTGACAGGCGCAGACGCTCGGCCACGTCCTGGGCGACCTTGGGATCGTCGGGGATCATGGCCGCCAGCCGCAGCTCGGGGTCGTTCTCGAACAGCTGCGAGGTCTCGATCTCGACCAGCTTCTCGAAGCGGGTCAGGGCCTTCACCTGGGGCATCACCGCGCCGAGCACGCCGGTGGCCGCCATCAGCCGCAGCGCCGGGCGCGGATCGTCCGCCGCCAGCAGCTTGAGCAGTTCCTTCTGCGTCCGCTCGGCGGCGCGTCCCGAAAGCATGCCCTTCAGCGCCTTGCAGGCCGCGAGGGCGGCGGAGTCCGGCTCACCCCGGCCGTACCAGGCCTGGAACCGGAAGAACCGCAGGATGCGCAGGTAGTCCTCGCGGATACGGGTCATGGCGTCGCCGACGAAGACGATTCGGCCGGCCAGGGCGTCGGCGACGCCCTCCCCCGTCGGATCGAAGATGCGGCCGTCGCCACCGGCGTAGAGGGCGTTGAGGCGGAAGTCGCGGCGGACGGCGTCCTCGGACCAGTCCTGGGTGAAGGCGACCACGGCGCGGCGGCCGTCGGTCGAGACGTCCTTGCGCAGGGTGGTGATCTCATAGGTCCGGCCGCTGGAGACGGCGGTGACCGTGCCGTGGTCGACGCCGGTCGGCACGGCCTTGATGCCGGCCGCCTCCAGCGCCTCGGTCACCTGGTCGGGGGTCAGGGTGGTGGCGATGTCGACATCGTCGATGGGCTGCCTGAGCAGGGTGTTGCGAACGCAGCCGCCGACGAATCGGGCGCAACCGGCGAATCCGCGCGCTTCCAGGGCCTCGATCACCGCCCGGGTTGCCGGCAGGGTCATCCAGGGCTGTACGCCGATGGTGTCAGGCAATGTCACTGAGGTGGTCATGGGCAAGGGCTTACGACGGCGCGGCGGCGGTGAAAAGTGACCACGGCGTCACTTTCAGGTCAGGCCAGGGCCGCGCCGTACAGCCGGTCATAGAGCGCCCGCAGCATCCCCGCCGTCGCGCCCCAGATCAGCTGGTTCTCCCAGGTCATGGCGTAGAAGTGCCGGCGCTGGCCGTCGGGCATGTCGTAGTGGCGGCGCTCGTAGTTGGACGGGTCCATCAGGAAACCGAACGGGGTCTCGAACACATCGGCCACCTCGTCCGGATTGGGGACGAACGACAGGTCCGGCGGCACGAACCCGACCACCGGCGTCACCAGGAAGCCGGTCCCGGTGCGGTAGGGCGTCGACAGTCCCGCCAGGGAGACGTGGGAGGGCGACAGCCCGACCTCTTCCTCCGCCTCGCGCAGGGCCGCCTGCCACGGCGTCTCGCCCGGGTCCATGCGGCCGCCGGGAAAGGCGACCTGCCCGGTGTGGCTGCGCATGGTGTCGGAGCGGCGGGTGAGCAGGACCGAGAGGCCCTCCTTGCGCTCGATCAGCCCGACCAGCACGGCGGCCGGCCGCACCGCGATCGGCTCGCCAAGGTTCATCGTCGGATTGAGATCGAAGTCCGACCGGGGCTCGTGGGACAGCGACAACGCGTCGAACGGGTCCAGGTGCTGGCCGATCCAGTCGCGCAGCTCGTCGGCCGGGGCGTTGGGATTCACAGGGCCGGCCCCACGGCGAACCAGGCGCCGTTCGAGGTCACGCCCATGACGCCCTCGCGCTCCTGCGCCATCTCGACCAGCTCGTAGAACACCGGCCGGGCGATCAGCGCCTCAAGCCCGCGCCGGACGTGAACGTAAGGCCGCGGCTCGCCGGTGACCGGATCCATCTCGACGCGGATCGGATTGTCCGGCCCGGCCTCGACCTCGTCGCCGACGTTGGTCAGGAAGCGCAAGGCCTCGCCGTCGCGGTCGACCCGCACGGCGATGAACGGCGCGTCCTCGACGACGATCTTCATCTTCTCGACCGGCGTGACCAGATGATAGCCGTCCGGGTCCAGCCGCAGCACGGTGGAGAACAGCCGCACCAGCGCCTCGCGCCCGATCGGCGTGCCCTCGTGGAACCACACCCCGTCCTTGCGGATGCGGATGTCGATCTCGCCGCAGTGAGCCGGATTCCACAGATGCACCGGCGGCAGCCCGCGCCCGGGCGCCTGTTTGGCGGCGGCGAGCACGGAATCGAGGCCTGTGGCGGGAGCTTGGCTCATGATGACAGTGTAGATGCTCCTCGCGCGGCGGAAAGCAACGGTCTCGAAACAATCCGTCTCCGACCGGGGACATGTACCCACTTGGGTACGTGTCCCCTGCAGCTTGAAGCGGCTGGGGACACGCACTGAAGTGCATGTCCCCGGCTCTAGCCTGTCACCATCCCCGCCAGCCCGTCCGCTCCGCCGTCGCGCAAGGCCTTCAGCAGCACCCGCCGCTGGTCCACGGGACCCGGCATCACCACGCCCTTCGCCGGCGCGGCCGAGAAGCCCACCCGCTCGAAGTAGGGCGCGTCGCCGACCAGCAGCACCGCGCTCCACCCCGCCGCGGCCGCCGCTTCACAGGCCCGTTCGACCAGGGTCTGGCCGATCCGGTGCTTGCGCAGCTGCGCCTCGACCGCGATGGGGCCGAGGAAGACCACGGGCGCGCCGCCGATGGCCACCGGCCACATGCGCACCGACCCCACCAGCCGCTCGCCCTCCCAGGCGGTGAAGGACAGGTCCGGCAGCAGGCTGTTGTTCTCGCGCAGACGGTCGGCGGCCTTGGCGTGGCGGCCGGGGCCGAAGGCGCGGTCGATCAGGGCGTCGATCAGGGGGGCGTCGTGCGGCCCCTCGGGCCGGTAGGCGATGTCGGTCATGTCGCAGGCTTCACGGAAGGAACAGGAGAACGAACCCCGCGCCTTCGGGAGGCGGGGGCGGTCAGACGTCCGCGCGGGTCGCGCGGCGGGTCGTTCGTCGGAGGCTGCGCATCGCGCCCTCGTTCCACCGTGACAGAGGCGGCGCACATACGCATCGCCGCCCCGCGCGTCAACGACGGTTGCGAGAGGCGATTTCCGGGCGCAAAGGGATTTGACCCATGTCCGAGCCCGCCGAATCCGACACGTCCATGCGCGCCCTGCTCCGGCAGGGCGATTTCGTTCGATTCTGGCTGTCACGCTGGACCGCCGTGCTGGGCGTGCAGATCCAGTCGGTGGCGCTGGGCTGGCACGTCTACAGCATCGCCCGCGAGACCATGGACGTGCCCCGCGCCGCCTTCATGGTCAGCCTGATCGGCCTGGTGTCGTTCGTGCCGGTCCTGCTGCTGGCCCTGCCCGCCGGCGAGACCGCAGACCGCTATGACCGGCGGACCATCCTGAAGTTCACCTACGCGGGTGAGATCGCCATCGCCGCCCTGCTGATGATCGCGACCCTGACCGGTCGCGACTCGATCCCGCTGCTGCTGGTCGCCGCCTTCCTGTTCGGCGTCTGCCGCGCCTTCTTCGCGCCGGCCAACACGGCGATGGGGCCGATGCTGGTGCCCCGCGCCCTGCTGCCCAGGGCCATCGCCTGGAACAGCCTGGCCTGGCAGACCGCCTCGATCGCCGGACCGGCTCTCGGCGGCATCCTCGTGGCCTACTCGACCGGCCTGTCCTATGCGGCGGCCCTGGTCTTCTACGTGATCGCCGGCCTGACCATCCTGCTGATCCGCTCGAACACCAGGCCCGAGGTGCAGCCCGGCTCGCGCTGGGCGCTGATGAAGGAGGGGCTGGTCTACGTCTGGACAAACAAGATCGTCTTCGGCGCCATCTCGCTGGACCTGGCCGCCGTCATCCTGGCCGGCGCCACGGCCATGCTGCCGGTCTACGCCCGCGACGTGCTGCATGTGGGCCCCGAGGGTTTCGGCATCCTGCGCGCCGGACCGGCGATCGGCGCGGCCGCCATGGCCTTCTTCCTGGCCGCCGTGCCGATCCGCAGCAAGGCCGGCGTGATCATGTTCGTGTCGGTGGGGATCTTCTGCCTCGGCACGGTGGTCTTCGGCGCCTCGACGGTGATGTGGCTGTCGGTGACGGCGCTGGTCATCCTGGGCGCCGCCGACATGATCAGCGTCTACATCCGCCAGACCCTGATCCAGCTGGTCACGCCCGATCACATGCGCGGCCGGGTGGCGACGGTGTCTTCGCTGTTCATCGGCGCCTCCAACGAGCTGGGCGAGTTCCGCGGCGGCGTGGTGGCGCGGTTCATCGGACCGGTGGCGGCCGTGGTCTGGGGTGGCGTCGGGGCGCTGGTCGTCACCGGCGTCTGGGCCAGGCTGTTCCCCGACCTTCGCAAGGCCGACAGGCTTGCCTGACGCCACGTTCGGCGCTTAGACCGTCGCCAACGCGCAAGATTAGTCCAAGGGAGACCCGGCATGGGCGTGCTTGAAGGCAAGGTTGTTCTGGTCACCGGCGCCGCCGGCGGCATCGGCAAGGAGTGCGCCCTGCTGGCGGCGCGCGAAGGCGCCAAGGTGGTCGTCAACGACCTGGGCGGCAGCGTCGGCGGCGGCGACGAGGGCGACGCCGGCCCGGCCCAGCAGACCGCCAACGAGATCAACGCCGCCGGCGGTCATGCCGTGGCCAACTCCGAGAGCGTCACCTCCATGGCCTCGGTGCAGGGCATGATCCAGCAGGCGATGGACACCTTCGGCGGCCTGCACGCCATCATCAATCCGGCCGGCATCCTGCGCGACGGCATGTTCCACAAGATGACCGACGAGGACTGGGACAAGGTCATCGAGGTCCATCTGCGCGGCGCCTACAACGTCTCCCGCGCCTCGGTGGAGCACTTCCGGGGCCAGCAGGAAGGCTCCTACGTCCACTTCACCTCGACCAGCGGCTTGATCGGCAACATCGGCCAGGCCAACTACGCCGCCGCCAAGCTGGGCGTCATGGGCCTGTCGCGCATCCTGGCCATGGAAGGGGCGATCAAGAACGTCCGCTCCAACATCATCGCGCCGTTCGCCTGGACCCGGATGATCGCCTCCATCCCGATCAAGGACGAGGCCAGCGCCCTGCGGGTCGAGCGCATGAAGAACGCCATGCGCGCCGACCAGGTCGCCCAGCTGGCCATCGCCCTGGCCTCCCCGGAAGCCAAGGACGTCACCGGCCAGATCTTCGGCGTGCGCGGCAACGAGGTGGTCCTGTTCGACCAACCCCGCCCGATCCGCTCCATGGCCAAGGTCGAGGGCTGGAGCCCGCGCTCCCTGCTCGACGTCGCCCTGCCCGCCATGAAGAACAGCTTCTTCGACGCGGGGGCCAGCGCGTCCGTGTTCCCCTACGACCCGATCTGATTGTCATCCCGGACGGCCGAAGGCCGATCCGGCACCCAGTCACCCTGCACGTTCGCTGGGTCCCGGCTCTCCGCTACGCTGCGGCCGGGATGACAGCTGAGGAGAAAAACCATGCGCCGCGTCGCCATTGTCAGCCCGATCCGCACCGCGGTCGGCAAGTTCCAGGGCGGGCTTTCGAGCATGACCGCCGGCGACCTCGGCGCGGTGATCCTGCGCGCCCTGGTCGAGCGCACGAAACTTGATCCGGAGCGGGTCGACGACGTGATCTTCGCCCAGGGCTACGGCAACGGCGAGGCGCCCTGCATCGCCCGCTGGTCGCTGCTGGCCGCCGACTTCCCGATCAGCGTGCCTGGCTACCAGCTCGACCGGCGCTGCGGCTCGGGCCTGCAGGCGATCATCGACGCGGCGATGATGATCCAGACCGGCGCGGCCGACGTGGTCATCGCCGGCGGCGTCGAGAGCATGAGCAACACCGAGTACTACAGCCTCGAGATGCGCAACGGCGCCCGCGCCGGGCCGGTGACCATGCACGACCGCCTGGCCCGCGGCCGGGTGATGAGCCAGCCGATCAGCCGCTTCGGCGTGATCAGCGGCATGATCGAGACCGCCGACAACCTGGCCCGCGACTACGGCATCACCCGCGAGCAGTCGGACGAGTACGCCGTGATGAGCCACCAGCGGGCGACGAAAGCCTGGGCCGAGGGCAAGTTTGACGACGAGCTGGTCAAGGTCGCCGTGCCGCAGAAGAAGGGCGAGCCGGTCATCTTCGAGAAGGACGAAGGCTTCCGGCCCGACGCCACGCTGGAGAGCCTCGGCAAGCTGCGCGCCATCGAGAAGGACGGCGTGGTCACCGCCGGCAACGCCAGCCAGCAGAACGACGCCGCCGCCGCCTGCCTGGTCGTGGCCGAGGACAAGCTGGACGAGCTGGGCCTGGAGCCCATGGGCTGGTTCCATAGCTGGGCCGCCGCCGGCTGCGATCCCTCGCGCATGGGCATCGGCCCGGTCCCGGCCGTCGAGCGGCTGTTCAAGCGTAACGGCCTCGGCTGGAACGACATCGATCTGGTCGAGCTGAACGAGGCCTTCGCCCCGCAGGTGCTGGCCGTGCTCAAGGGCTGGGGCTGGGATGACCGCGACAGGCTGAACGTCAACGGCAGCGGCATCAGCCTGGGCCACCCGATCGGCGCCACCGGCGGCCGCATCCTCGCCAACCTGCTGCGCGAACTGCACCGTCGCGACGGCAAGTACGGCCTCGAGACCATGTGTATCGGCGGCGGCCAGGGCATCGCGGCGGTGTTCGAGCGGGCCTGATGCCCTGCGTGCTTCGACACGACGGCCCTTCGGGCCTGCTCAGCATGACGTGGGAGGGTAGCCTTCTGACAACGTCATCCTGAGCAGCCGCGAAGCGGCGTGTCGAAGG
>JAUSPV010000024.1 GCA_030652755.1 Caulobacter sp.
GCGGCCGAGGACGGCCAGATCGGCCAGGTCGCCTACACCGCCTCCAAGGCCGGCATCGTCGGCATGACCCTGGTCGTCGCCCGGGATCTCGCCAGCGAGTCGATCCGCGTGAACACCATCCTGCCGGGCATCTTCGACACCCCGCTGCTGGGCCGCGCGCCCGAGCATGTGAAGGCCGGCCTCGCCGCCCAGGTGCCCAACCCGCGCCGGCTCGGCCTGCCCGAGGAGTACGCCCACCTGGCGCACACCATGATCACCAACGGTTACTTCAACGGCGAGGACGTCCGTCTCGACGGCGCCATTCGCATGACCCCCCGCTGACCGCTACAAGCGACTAGCCAGAACAGAAGACGCAAGGAAACTCCGACATGAGCGAAGCCTGGATCATCGACGCCGTCCGCACCCCGCGCGGCGTGGGCAAGTACGGCAAGGGCGCCCTCCACGAAATTCACCCGCAACAGCTGGGCGCCACGGTGCTCAAGGCGCTGGCCGAGCGGAACAAGATCAACACCGCCGAAGTCGACGACGTGATCTGGGGCACCAGCTCCCAGCGCGGCCCGGCGGCGGGCGATCTGGGCCGCATGTCGGCGCTGGACGCCGGCTATGACATCCGCTCCAGCGGCGTGACCCTGGACCGCTTCTGCGGCTCGGGCATCACCACCGTGAACTTCGCCGCCTCGACCATCATGGCCGGCATGTCCGACATGGTCGTGGCGGGCGGCTGCGAAATGATGTCGATGCCCAACCGCCGCTCGCCGGAAGACGGCCCGGTGACCATGGACCAGGGCAACCTGCGCCTGCGCGCCAAGCATCCCCAGTCGCACCAGGGCATCTGCGCCGACGCCATCGCCACGCTGGAAGGCATCAGCCGCGAGGCCCTCGACGGCCTGGCCCTGGTCAGCCAGCAGCGCGCCGCCGTCGCCATCGCCGAGAACCGCTTCGCCAAGAGCCTGGTGCCTGTCTACAAGGAAGACGGGACCCTGGCCCTCGACCACGAGGAGTTCCCCCGTCCGCAGACGACCGCCGAAGGCCTCGCCTCGCTGAAGCCGTCGTTCGAAGCCATGGCCGACATCCCGCTGGACAAGGAAGGCACCACCTTCCGCAAGCTGATCCTGGCCGTCTATCCGGACCTGGACCTGAAGTTCTTCCACCACGCCGGCAACAGCTCGGGCGTCGTGGACGGCTCGGCGGCCCTGCTGCTGACCTCGCCGGCCTACGCCAAGGCCAACGGCCTGACGCCGCGCGCCCGCGTGGTGGCCATGGCCAACATGGGTGACAGCCCCACCCTGATGCTCAACGCCCCGGTCCCGGCGGCCCGCAAGGTGCTGGCCAAGGCCGGCCTGACGGTCGACGACATCGACCTGTGGGAAATCAACGAAGCCTTCGCCGTGGTGGCCGAGAAGTTCATCCGCGACCTGGGCCTCGACCGCAGCAAGGTCAACGTCAACGGCGGCGCCATGGCGCTCGGCCACCCGATCGGCGCCACCGGCTCGATCCTGATCGGCACCATGGTCGACGAGCTGGAACGTCAGGGCAAGCGCTACGGCCTGATCACCATGTGCGCCGCCGGCGGCATGGCCCCGGCCATCATCATCGAGCGGATGTAAGCTCGGCGATCCGCTGACTGAGTTGAAGGGCCGTCGGCGCGAGAGCGTCGGCGGCCTTTTTCGATGGTGATTTGAGCCCCGTTGGCCCCAGAACCGTCATGGCCCGACTCGTTCGGGCTACCCATGAACACTGCGGTCGCCTTGCGTGCTTCGACACGCGCCTTCGGCGCTGCTCAGCATGACGTTGGAGGGTAGCCTTCTGACCACGTCATCCTGAGCAGCCGCGCAGCGGCGTGTCGAAGGACGCAATGAATCGTCCGCCGCAATGCGGGGTTCGAATGATCGGGCGGATCGGGCCGTCCGAATCGCTCCAGCCATACAAGCGACTTCCCGGATCCAGATCACCTCCCGCGAAATATACGGAAAGCGTTCGCGGCAAACGCCGACCATACGACAGCGGCGGCAACGATCGACGCAATCTCGGGAAGAGCCACGAACGAGACAAGCATCAACGCCGAGGCAAGCACGGCCGACACGGCAAAATCTCTGATCTTCGCCTTCACGGATGCCTCGACTGTTGATTGGCTGAGCGCATCATTTCTGGTCGCTTTCTCTGCTCAGAATGGCAGTTGCCTGCCTTGCCCGCCGCGCCACCCAACCCTCCTCCATCGAGGAGGAGGGCTTGCCCCTACTCCCCCTTCTCCCCCAGCGCCGCCACCTGGCCGCGCAGGGTTTCCAGGATCTCGGTGTTGGAGCGCAGCAGATCCATCAGCTGCTGGTCGCGGACGGCGTCGAGCTTGTCGTGCAGGCGCATGATCTCCAGCTCGGCGCGCAGGTTGACCAGATAGTCGTGCTCGGCCCCCTCGCGGTCCTTCGCCGCCTGGCGGTTCTGGCTCATCATGATCACCGGCGCCTGGATGGCGGCCAGCGTCGAGAGCATCAGGTTGAGGAAGATGAACGGGTAGGGATCGAAGGCCCGGGTGACCAGGGCCAGGTTCAGCCCCATCCACCCGGCCAGCACGACGCCGAAGGCGATGATGAAGCCCCAGGAGCCGCCGACCGCCGCCACCCGGTCGGCCAGGCGGTCGCCGAAGCTGGCCCCCTCGCCCTTCACATGCCGGCCGACGGCGGTCGGGGCCTTGTCGACCATCATGTCGATGACGCTGCGCTTGACCGGCGGCAGGTCATCGTAGGGCATGTCGAGGAGCTGGCGGGCGAGGGCGTCGCGGCGGCTGTCGGTCATCGGCGGTCTGGTCCTGGCGCAATCGGTCGGAGATGACGCTGCGTCGCGCTTGACCGGCAAGCGCGATCCGCCGTCTCATCGCCGCAACAATAGGGACAGGGACGAACGGAATGAACGGGGCAAGCGGCCGCAAGGCGATCTTCATCACCGGCGCGGCCAGCGGCATCGGCCTGGCGGCGGCGAAGCGGTTCGCGAAGGAGGGCTGGTTCGTCGGGCTGTCGGACATCGACGCGGCGGGGCTGAAGGCCGCGCAGGCGGCGCTGGGCGCCGACAACGCCAGCGCCCATGCGCTGGACGTGCGCGACCGCAAGGCCTGGGACAATGCGCTGGGCGACTTCGGCAAGGCGTCGGGCGGCCGGATGGACGTGCTGCTCAACAACGCCGGCATCGCCAACTACGGCTTCTTCGAGGACCAGACCGACGACGAGGCGGACCGGCAGATCGACATCAACGTCAAGGGCGTGATCAACGGCGCGCGGGCCGGCCTGCCGCTGCTGCAGGCGACGCCCGGCGCGACCCTGATCAACGTCGCCTCCTGCGCCGGACTGTTCGGCGCCCCGAAGATGGCCGTCTACTGCGCCACCAAGTTCGCGGTGCGCGGGCTGTCCGAGGCGCTGGACGCGGAGTGGTCGCGCCATGGCGTCGCGGTGCGGTGCATCATGCCCTGGTTCGTCGACACCCCGATCCTGCAGGCCGGCTCACAGGGCTCCAACGAGAAGATCGCCGACAGCATTCGGGCCGGCGGCGCGGAGGTCTACACCGTCGAGGAGGCGTCGGACGTGATCTGGCGGGCCGCCCAGCCGACGACGAAGGAACTGCACCATATCGTCGGCAAGGCCGGCAAGCGTCTGCGCTTCGTCGCCCGCTTCATGCCCGGCACGGTCAGGAAGCAGCTGCGCTCGGCTGTTGGGGCTTGATGGAGGCCTCGGTCTCGACCTTCGGAGCCTTGGCGGCCTTGGGCGCGGCCTTCGGCGCCGAGGCGGGCTCGACCGGCCTGTGGGCCGGGCCGCCCACGCCGGAGCCCATGCCGGCGCTCGCGCCGTCGACCAGCTCGATGGCCGGCGCCGAGGTCGCCGTCGCGGCGATGAACACCACCTCGTCCGGCCGCTTGAGGCTGGCGTAGGGGATCGGCTCGCCGGGCAGGCCGCCGGCGAACAGCGGCCGGTCGCCGATCTGCGGGCCCGAGCGTTCCGGGTCGCTGTCGAAGGACCCCGGCGCGCCGCTGCGGCCGCCGAAGCGGTAGAAGACGTGCAGGCCGACCTGGCCGACCTTGATCAGGCGGGGGCCCCAGGCGGGCGAGACATAGATGGTGTGGAAGTGGGTGGCGTTGCCGACCTGGGCCATCACCCCGCCGGACAGCGCCTTTGTGGCCACGCGCTCGGCGCGGGCCCAGGCCCCGCCGTCGCGGCGCTTCCGCATCGAGCCGTCGCAGGCGAAGCTGAACTGGCAGGTCCCGCCGCCGTAGGCGCGCTGGTAGACGACGCCGCAGATGGTCTTGGGATAGGCCGGATGGCGGGCGCGGTTGAGCACGACCTGGGCCACGGCCGCCTGGCCGGCCGGGGTCTCGCCGCGGGCCTCGTAATAGACGGCCTCGGTCAGGCACTCCAGGTCGCGCGAGGCGTCCAGCGCGCCGTCGAGGCGGAACGGACGGGCGGCGGGCGAGCCGGGGCCGGTGATGAAGTTGGTGCGGAGCACCAGGGCCTGGGACTGGCCCCGGCCGGAGTCGCGGCGCTCGAGCCGGGCGGCGAACAGGGCCGCCTGGCGGTCCCGCTGCGCGCCGCCGGCGCTGGTGAAGGGGTCATGGCGCCGGGCGATGGCCAGGGCCGAGGAGTCCATCCGGTCCACGACCCGCTGGAGATCCTGTTCCGCGTAGCCGCCCGAGACGACGTCCGCGAGTTCCGAGACACGGGCGTGCGTTGAAGCCGCCTGAGCGTAGCCGCCCGCCAGATAGGCGCCGCCGAGAATGCCGCCCAGGCCTGCGCCGAGGACGGTTCCGGTCAATACGACGCTGACCAGCGCGCGCGCTTTCGCACGCGTCTGCGAGAGGAAAAACAACGGATCCGTGTCCTGTGCGGCGAGCGCGTCCCGCGCCCCGACTCAACGCCCGAAAGACCCCTGAAACGCATTCGAAGAGGGTCGCCCGGGCGGGATTTCGGCCTGTTCACGAAAAGCCGAAGTCCGTCTTGTACCGCGCTATATGGCCCAAATGTGGCCGATTCGCAAGTTCATGCTGCACCGCAGCAAGGATCGCCCGCCAGGCCGGCGTCCTGATCGGCGATGAATCCTTGAGAGTCAGGGACTTGCGCCGGCGGCGACTCGCCTGTGCTTCACCGCAGCATTCCGCATCTTTCGCGACCCGGGAACCGCCATGCCGCCACCCCGTTGCGTAAGATGGCCCCCATGGGTCGAGAGATACGGAGACTGTCATGTCCGCTGCCCGCCGCCTGCTGCCCGCCACCCTCGCCCTCGCCGCGCTGTCGCTCGGGCTCGGGGCCTGCGGCCATAACATGGAGCAGCGCGCGGCCAGCGGCGCCATCGCCGGCGCGGTCGTCGCCGGACCCGTCGGCGCGGTCGTCGGCGCCGGGGTCGGCGCCGTGGTCAACGAGGCCGACAAGCCGAACTAGGCGGCCGGGCCCGTTGCACGCGGACCTTGCCGCCCGGCCGGAGTGGAGTCACCATGCCGGTCGCGTGATCCTGGTCGAGGAAGGCATATGCGACGGGCTCTTCCACTTCTTGCGGCCATGACCCTGGTCATCGCCACTCCGGCCGCCGCGGCCGATCTGCTGTACCCCGGCGGCACCCTGCTCAGCGAGGACGCCGTCGGCCAGCCCGTCTGGCTGCTCCAGGCCCACTGCGCCGGCCTGTTCGGGGTGACCAGCAACGTCCTGAGCGAGCGCGGCGACCCGGCCGGGGCCGGCGCGGCCAAGGCGCGGGGCGTGGCCTTCTTCAACGACGCCATCGACCGCCTGATGCGGGATCGCGGCCTGAGCCGCGCCGCGGCGATGAAGGCCGCCTCCGGCGCGCTGGATACCGGCCGCGCCAGCGGGCTGCAGCACATCCGCTACGGCGGCGGCTTCGCGTCCCGGTCGCGCTGGAACACCGCCCGCAGCATCTGCCTGGACGTCGCCGACGTCTACAAGAGCATCGGCTACCGCTAGAGCACGATGCGGTCAGACGGAACCGTCCGACCGTTGAATCGTGCTCTAGAATCATAAGTCTAGAGCCTGATTCAGGGTTCAGATGATCCCATCTGAACCCATCAGGCTCTAGGCCGCGCCCGCCGCGCGTCCCGGCTTGACGCCGCCCCGGCGCCGCGCCTCAGTGCGTCGGTCGCCTTCGAGGAACTGACATGGGTTTGAGCAGGGTCGTCGGCGTGCTCGCCGGGCTGGCGGTGGCGGTTTCGGCTTCGCAGGCCGGGGCCCAGTCGTTCAGCCGCCGCATCGACCTTCTGCGGCTCCAGGACGAGGCGATGACCACCGCCGCCGCCGTGTTCCAGACCAGCGGCAAGTCCTGTAACGCCGAGTTCGCCAGGCTGCGGACCCTCTTCGCCGATCCCCGGTTCGACCGCATGGCCGTCGACTCGCGGCGCACCGCCCTGTTCGCGGTGATGGTCTGCGCCGAGTCGCGCGATCTGCCCTTCGCCGTCGAGGCCGCCCGGCGGCTGGAGCCGATCGCCAGCGCGCCGATGGAAATCAGCGCCGTGCACTCGGTGCAGATCTCCGAGGCGTTGCAGCGCGGCGCGGAGGGCGAGGCCGCCCGCCTGTTCCTCGCCCTGGCCGACAAGGAGCCGCAGGTGGTGGCCGGGTGGGACCCGGAGATGGTCAGCCCCTTCGCTGACTACATAGAGGACGATCCCGACCTGTCGCTGAAGGTCGCCGAGCGGCTGTCGACGCTGGAGTGGACCAACGACGCCAGCCGGCGCGCCGCGCGCAACAGCTGGGCCCTGTCCTGGGGCTGGCAGCTGGCCGACCGCGGCAAGCTGAAGGAGGCCGGCGCGGCGGTCGACAAGGCCGACGAGCTCTACGTCCTGCTGATGGTCGCCGGCGACCGGCGCTTCTCGCAGGTGTGGGACCGGTTCGCCCGCGACCGGCGCTTCGACTGGACCGCCCTGGCCACGGCCCGCCTCGACCGGGCCGCGACCGACCTGGCCGACAAGCCGGGCAGCCTGCGGCCGGCCAGCGACATGATCGGCGCCCTGCGCGCGCTGGGCCGCGTGGACGAGGCCATCCAGGTCGGCGAGGCCTTCCGGGCCCGCATCCAGGACGGCGAGGCGTTCGAGGACCGCCAGAGCCAGTCGGACGATGTGCTGATCGGCCTTGGCCAGGCGCTGTTCGAGACCGGTCGCTATCACGACGCCGAGGCGGTGTTCGAGGAGGCGATCGCCCTGGGCGAACCGGAAGACTCCGGGGAGGTCGCGGTCGACGCCCGCATGGCCTGGGCCGGGCGGCTGCTCGACCTGGCCCGCCCCCGCGACGCGCTGGCCGCCCTGGCGCCGATCAGCGAGAAGCAGGTCACGCCCTACGGCCGGCTGTGGGTCGACTCCCAGCGGGCCTGCGCCCAGGCGGACCTGGATCCGAAGGCGGCGGCGGCGGCGATCATCGGCCTGGAGACGGGACGCAAGGAGAACCCGGCCGCCCTCAGCCAGGCGCTGATCTGCGCCAACCGGCTGGACGAGGCGGCGGCGCTGATGATCGAGCGGCTGCGCGACCCGCGCCACCGGGCCGGCGCGCTCGACCCCTACTGGATCACCCGCGGGCCGAAAACGGCCCCGGCCTGGCTGACAGAGTTCGAACGCCGCCGTCAGCGGGTGCTGAACAATCCGGCCGTGCTGGCGGCGCTGGACCTCGCCGGCCGCAAGGTCGAGGCCCCGCTGGCCGGCGACTACTGGGGCGGATTCTGACCTGACGGGTACGGCGTCCCGTCCCGATGCAGATAGCCCGCGCCGCCGGGCCGGATGATCATGTCCAGATCGGGATAGTCGACGGTCTCGGTCGCCTCATCGGTGGGATTGCCGACCTGCAGCAGGACGGCGGCGGCGCCGGAGCGGTTCTGCAGGCAGTGGCCGTTGGCGACCCCGGCCTTCCAGGCCGCGCAGTCGCCGGCCCGCAGCAGGGTTTCGCCCGCCTCCTCGACCAGCACCACCTCGCCCGAGACCACCCAGACGAACTCGTCCTCGTCATCGTGCCAGTGCCGCTGCGACGACCACTGGCCGGGCGGCAGCGTCATCAGGTTGATGCCCACCAGGGTCAGCCCCATCCCCTCCGCCAGCATCCGCGCCGAGCGGTGCTGGCACGGCAGGTTCAACGGCGGCGGATAGCCGCTGCCGGTGCGCAGGGGCATGGCGTGAAGGTCGATCTTCGGCATGGCGCGCGAGGCTCCGTTAACCATTCTTAAACCAATAGGGTTCTGGTTTTGTTCGATTGCGCCTGAACGTCAAGCGTTGAATTGGCGAGGGTATCGGGCGCCTCGCGCGGACGGTCGCGCCGCACGCGAACCGCGGTGTTCGCGGACTGTTCGATTTGGGCGGTGGGTGACTCGCGCGAGGTGCGTCCTTCGACACGCCGCTTCGCGGCTGCTCAGGATGACGTAGACAGAAGACCACCCACCTACGTCATGCTGAGCAGCGCCGCAGGCGCGTGTCGAAGCACGCAGGGCGTCGGCCTCTTCAGCCCCCCCGCCTCATGCGCCAGCAGCCAGCGCTTGCGCTCCAGCCCGCCGCCGTAGCCGGTCAGCCCGCCGTTCGCGCCGATCACCCGGTGGCAGGGAATGACCACGCCCACGGGGTTGGCGCCGTTGGCCAGGCCCACGGCCCGCACCGCCGCCGGCCGGCCGATCCGCGCGGCCAGGGTGCCGTAGGTGGTGGTGGTCCCGGCCGGGATGTCGAGCAGCGCCCGCCAGACGGTCTTCTGGAAGTCGGTGCCGACCACCGCCCAGCGCACGCGGCCGAGCGCCGTCAGGTCGCCGTCGAAATAGGCGTCCATCTCGGCTCGCACAGCGGTCGGCGCCGGTCCGGCCTCTACGGGCGCGCCGCCGTACCAGCGCGCCATCAGCCGGGCGGTGCGCGGGCTATCGGCATCGAAGTCGAGCACCCGCACGGCGCCGTCCTCGTCGGTGAACAGCTGCAGCGGCGCGATGGGCGAGGCCAGCAGGCTGCGGACCAGCCGCCGGGGGCGGTCAGGCGGCGACGCGGGCATCGGCCTTGTCCTTCAGTTTCGCGGGGGCGGGCGCCTGCGGGTCGGACGCCCACAGGTGCAGGGCGGCATAGGCCCGCCACGGCCTCCAGGCCTCGGCCCGGGCCAGCAGCTGGGCCGGCGTCGGCCGCACCCCGTCGGCGTCGGCCAGCGCCCGCATCAGCCCGACATCGGCGGCGGGGAAGGCGTCCGGCTCGCGCAGCTGGCGCATGGCGATGTACTGCGCCGTCCATTCGCCGATGCCCGGCAGGGCGCGCAGGGCGACCACCGCCGCCTCGAGGCTGGCGCGGGGGCCGAACAACTCAGGATCGGCGGCGACGGCGGCGGCCAGGCCGCTGATCGCCCGGGCCCGGGCGCCGGGCATCAGGCCGTGGGAGGCGATATCCGCCGCCGCCAGCCGGTCGGCCGACGGGAAGGCGTGGGTCAGCCCCTCCTCCGCCCACTCGGCTGGCAGGGCCTCGCCGTACGCGGCGGTCAGTCGCCCGGCCAGCCTCACCGCCGCCGGCACGGTGATCTGCTGACCCAGGATGGCGCGCACCCCCAGCTCCAGCCCGTCCCAGGCCCCCGGCGCCCGCAGGCCCGGCCGCGCCGCGACCATCCGGGCAAGGTCCGGATCGCGCGATAGATGGGCGGCGATGGTCTCCGGATCGGCGGTCAGGTCGAACACCCGCCGCACCCGCGACAGGATCGACGGCAGGGCGGTCAGCCTGGGGAACCGCACCGTCACCGCCAGCCGGTCGCCGCCGGCGCGGCTGACCGCCAGCGTCCCCATGGCGCCGTCCAGCGCGATGGTGCGGGCGTAGCGATCCGGCGTCACCACCTCGACGCCCGGAATGGCCCTCGCCGCGAGAAAGCCGATCATGCCGTCCCAGTCGTAGGGCGGCCGGTAGCGCAGCATCAGGGTCACCGCCCCCGGCTCGCCCGCCCGCCCCGCCGCCGCGCGTCGCCGCAGCGCCAGCGGCGGGCGGTCGTAGAGCCGCTGGAAGGTCTCGTTGAAGCGCCGCACGCTGCCAAAGCCCGCGGCCAGCGCCACCTGGGTCATCGACAGGTCGGTCTCGTGGATCAGCTGCTTGGCCAGCAGCACCCGCCGCGTCTGGGCCACCCCGACCGGCGAGGCGCCCAGATGCTGGCGGAACAGCCGCCGCAGCTGCCGCTCGCCGACGCCCAGCCGGCCGGCCAGGGCCTCGACGTCGCCCGCATCGAGCGCCCCCTGCTCGATCAGCGCCAGGGCCCGCGACACGGTGTTGGAACTGCCCCGCCAGGCGCCCATGTCCGGCGCCGTCTCCGGCCGGCAGCGCAGGCAGGCGCGGTAGCCGGCCTCCTCGCAGGCCGCCGCCGTCGGATGGAAGGTCATGTTCTCGCGCCGCGGCGTCCGCGCCGGACAGACCGGCCGGCAATAGATCCCCGTCGTCCTCACACAGCCGAAGATCCGCCCGTCCCAGCGCGCGTCGCGGGTCTGCACCGCGCGGTAGCAGGCGTCCTGGTCCAGATCGATGGGAGCGATGTCCATGCGCCGATCATCAGCGGACGGGCGGCGGGAGTCTCGCGGTTTTCGGACTCGGTTGAGTTCGGTGACAGTTTACGAATTGCCGCCTGCGCGGGCGCAAGCGTCCGGCGCGGACAATTCGTAAACTGTCACCGAACTCACCACCGCGGGCGCTGCTCAGCATGACTATGGTGGGTAGCCTTCCTGTCCAGTCATCCTGAGCAGCCGCGAAGCGGCGTGTCGAAGGACGCAGGGCCACCAACGCACGCAGAGGCGCACCCACCCTGATGTCTTGACGGCCAGTGTTGCTCCGGCGACGGCCATGCTCAAGGACCGCTTCGCGGCCGCACGGCGGCGGGCCCGCCGGGCCCGTCCTTGACCCGGTCCGACGCCCGGAGCGCATCATTCCATCAAGGCCTTCAGGGCGTATCAGCATCGAGGGGCGGCGCACCCCCCTACGCCCCGAACCGCTCCACCCACCGCCGGAACACCCCCGGGTCGCTCAGGCCGGCCTGACGCTCGGCCACGGCGCCGGCCTTGAAGACGAACAGGGCCGGGATGCTCTGGATGTTGAAGCGGGCCGACAGGGCGGGGTTGGCGTCGACGTCGATCTTGATGAAGCGGGCGCGGGGCTCCAGCTCGCGGGCGGCGGCGGCGAACACCGGGGCGATGGCCCGGCAGGGTCCGCACCAGGCGGCCCAGAAGTCGACGATCAGCGGCAGGTCGCTCTTGCCGAGGTGCTTCTCGAACCGCGCCGCGTCCAGCGCCACCGGCTCGCCCGTGAACAGCGGCCCCTTGCAGCGCCCGCACTTCGGCGCATCGGCCAGCCGCGCCTCGGGCAGGCGGTTGACCCCGTCACAGTGCGGACAGACGACATGCAGGGCGTTGCTCATAGGCTGATAATGGGCGCCCGGGCGCGAGGTTCAATGGCGCACGCCCTTGGCCCCCTGCGCGATTCGGTCGCGGCCCGATTCGGTGAGCGAACCTTGTTCTGTCACGAAATAGCGCGATGGTGCCTCGCCGTGAAAACGCTCCAGACCCATCGCCTGCCGCTGGCCGCCGCCCTGGCCCTGACGATCGCCGCCCTGGCCTTCGCGGTCGGCGGCCTGTGGCCGGACGACAGCCAGGGCGGACAGATCGCCGTCTCCCCGCCGGAGGCCGCCGGCGCCTTCAGCGGCATTTCGGCCCCGCGCCTGCGCTGAGGCGCGCCCCCGCTCCTGCCACGTCCTGTCAGCAGGCCCCCTAGCCTTCGCCCCGCCCCGCGCCTACCTTCCCGTTCATGGCCCGTTCCCCAGAGAGACCGGCAGGCGTCGAGGACGTCTCCGCCGCCTACATCCATGACCTGGCGAACGCGCACACGCCGCCGATGTGGGCGCCGCACCGGCCGGCGCGGCCGGCCAAGTCGCAGGGCGGCATCCCGTTACGGCTGGTCAGCGACTACGAGCCGGCCGGCGACCAGCCCACCGCGATCCGCGACCTCGTCGCCGGCATCGCCGAGCGCGAGCACGACCAGGTGCTGCTGGGCGTCACCGGCTCGGGCAAGACCT
>JAUSPV010000025.1 GCA_030652755.1 Caulobacter sp.
CCTTCGACACGCCGCTTCGCGGCTGCTCAGGATGACGTTCATTTGCAAAGCTGCTGAAACCCCACGTCATGGTGAGCAGCGCCCGAAGGGGGCGTGTCGAACCACGCAACCACGGTTCCCAACGTGCGAAAACCACGCTAACCGCACCCGCATGTCTCTCGCCGTCACCCTCGTCGCCGCCGACGCCGCCACCCTTCCGGCCGCCATCGAGGTGGCGGAGATCGCGATCGCCCGCATGGGCCTGACCACCGGCGCGCCGGACCTGCTGGGCGCCAACGCGGCGGACCTGTTTGTCGCGAGCGACCTGCGCGAGCTGGTCCGCGAACGGCTCGAGGCGGCGCTGGCCGACCGGGCGACGGATATCTGCGTGCAGCCGGCGGACGGCCGCCGCAAGCGCCTGCTGATCGCCGACATGGACTCCACCATCATCGGCTGCGAGTGCATCGACGAACTGGCCGACTTCGCCGGGGTGAAGGAGCAGGTGGCCGAGATCACCGAGCGGGCCATGCGCGGCGAGCTGGCCTTCGAGGGCGCCCTGCGCGAGCGGGTGGCGATGCTCAAGGGACTGGGCCTGGACAAGCTGCAGGCCTGTTTCGACGACCGCGTGCGGCTCAACCCCGGCGCCGAGACCCTGGTGCGGACCATGGCCGCCCACGGCGCGCGCTGCGTGCTGGTCAGCGGCGGCTTCACCTTCTTCACCAGCCGGGTGATGGCGGCGGCGGGCTTCCACGCCAACCGGGCCAACACCCTGATCGACGACGGCGCGGCGCTGTCCGGCCTGGTCGGCGAGCCGATCCTGGGTCGCGAGGCCAAGCTGACGGCGCTGCGGGAAGAGACGGCCGCCCTGGGCCTGACGCCGGCCGACGCGCTGGCCGTGGGCGATGGCGCCAACGATCTGGCGATGATCGAGGTCGCCGGCCTGGGCGTCGCCTACCGCGCCAAGCCGGTGGTGGCGGCCAAGGCCCATGCCCGTGTCGACCATGCGGACCTGACCGCGTTGCTGTATTTCCAGGGCTATCGGGCGGAAGACTTCGCGTAGGCCGGGGACATGTACCTCTTCGGTACGTGTCCCCACCAGCTTGAAGCGGCAGGGGACACGCACTGAAGTGCATGTCCCCGTATCGGCTACTGCCCGGTCGGGCCCTTGCTGAAGTAGCGGAAGAAGGCGCTGTCGGGGGACAGGACCAGGGTCGTGTCCGCGCCCAGCGACGCGTCATAGGCCTGCAGCGAGCGGTAGTAGGCCGCGAAGGACGGGTCCTTGCCGAAGCTGCCGGCGAAGATCTTCGCCCGTTCGGCGTCGGCCTCACCCCGGATGGTCTCGGCTTCCTGCGTCGCGGTGGCGACGATCTCGCGCTGGCGCTGGGCGCCCTCGGCGCGGATGCGGGCGGCCTCCTGCTGGCGGGCCGTCTTCATGCGGTCGAAGACGGCCTCCTGGTTGGCCTCGGGCAGATCGGCGCTGCGGATGCGCACGTCGATCACCTGCAGGCCCAGACGCGAGCGGGTGGTGCGGTCCGACAGGTTCTCGCGCACCTGGCCGGTCAGCTGCGCGCGCCGTCCGGAGATGATGTCCTCCGAACTGGCCGAGCCGAGCACCTGACGCAGCGAAGCGTTGATCACCGAGTTCAGGCGATCCTTGGCGACGCGGTCGTCGCCGAGGCCCGTGTAGAAGCGCACAGGATCGTTGATGCGGTAGCGCACGAAGGCGTCGACCATCAGGCGCTCCTGGTTGGCCGTCAGGATTTCCTGGCGGTTCACCTGGATGGCCTGGTTGCGCTTGTCGAACAGCAGGCGGCTTTCGAGGAACGGCACCTTGACCTTCAGGCCGGGCCCGTCGTCGGGGCTGGCGTTGACGGTGCGGACCACCTCGCCGAGGCGGATGACCAGGGCCTGGTTCGTCTGACCCACGATATAGATGGTCTGGCTGAGCACGATCAGCAGGACGGCGGCGATCACGCCGAGGAGGGTGAGGCGCTGGTTGGTCATTGGGTCCCTCCCGAGACGCGCTGGGGCAGGGCCGGGGTCGCGGTCGTGGCGCTCGGCTGCGGCGTCGCCCTGGGACGGAAAACGTCCGGCGGCAGGATGATCGGGGCGCTGGCGCCCTTGCTGTCGATGATGACCTTGTTGGTCTTGGTCAGCACCCGCTCCATGGTTTCGATGTAGAGGCGATCGCGGGTCACGCCCGGGGCCAGCCTGTACTGCTCATAGACCTGGTTGAAGCGCGCCGCTTCACCGGCCGCTTCACGCACGACCTGAGAGCGGTAGCCGATCGCCTGGTTGCGGACCTGGGCGGCGGTGCCTCGGGCCTGGTTGGCCAGCGACTCGGCGTTCTGGCTGGCGTTGTTCACGTCACGGAACGCGTCGACGACTTCCTTGGGCGGGTTGGCGTCGCTGATCTGCACGCCGTCGATGATGATACCGGCGCCGTAGCCATCGAGGATGCGCTGCATCAGGGCGGCGACCTCGATCTGGATCTGGCCGCGGCTGCGGCTGATGATGGCGTCCAGCTCGCTGCGGCCGATCACCTCGCGCATGGCGCTTTCGGCCACGGCCGACAGGGTCGCGTCCGGCTCGGCGATGTTGAACAGGTAGCGACCGGGGCTGGAGACCCGCCAGGTCACCGAGAAGCTCAGGTCGACGATGTTCTCGTCGCCCGTCAGCATCAGGGTGTCGGCGTCGCCGGTGCCGGCCCCGACCGCCAAGGTGCGCAGCGTGGTGACGTCCAGCTTCCGGGCATTCTCGATCAGCGGCAGGTGGTAGCCGATGCCGGGGGTGTAGCTGCGGGTCCAGGCGCCAAAGGTGGTCACGACCGCTTCTTCGCGGGGACCGACCACGATCACGCCGGCCAGAACGTAGAGGACCGCGATCGCGCCGCCGGCCAGGGGGGCGTACTTGCGCAGCGGAATCTGGCCGCCGCCGCCCGAGCCGCCGCCGCCGCCACGCGTCAGGCCGGCGATGAAGGCTTCTATCCGGCGCTGAATGTCGCCGAGGTCGGGCGGTGTTCCGCCCGGGCCGCGACCGGGGCCGCCCGGGCCGCCAGGCCCGCGTCCGCCGGATCCCGGCCGTTGAGGTTCGTCCTTGCCACCAGGAGGCGGGGGCGAGCCCCAGGGTCCGGGGTTGGCGTTGTCATTCCATGGCATCTGTGTTGCGTCGCTTTTCCGTCGTGTGTCGGCGGGCTTGCAAGCCGGCGCGGTCATGCGGATATGTGACGCCCCGCCCTCCAAGGCAAGACGAACCCGACATGACAACCTTTCACACTTCCGCTGACCGCGACGCAGCCCTGCGCGCGCTGGACGCCGTCATCGACCCGCGAACGGGGCAGGGGCTGGCCTCGGCGGGCCTCGTGCAGGGTCTGGTGATCCGCGAGGGCCGGGCCGGATTCATGCTGGAGGTTCCGGCCGCCGACGCGGCCGCCTATGCCCCCGTTCGCGCGGAAGCCGAGGCGGTGCTGGCCGGCCTGCCCGGCGTGGAGCGGGCGCAGGTGGTGCTGACCGCGTCCGCGCCCGAGGGCGTCACCCGCCAGCGCAAGGGGGCCCGGGTCTCCGAGGATCCCAAGGCGGCCCTCAAGCCCCGCAAGGAAGTCACCCGGCCGGCCCATGTGAAGCGGGTCATCGCCGTGGCCAGCGGCAAGGGCGGCGTCGGCAAGTCCACCGTCTCGGTCAACCTGGCCTGCGCCTTCGCGGGCCTTGGCTTGCGGGTCGGGCTTCTGGACGCCGACGTCTACGGCCCCTCCGCGCCCCGGATGATGGGCGTCGACGGCGAGCCGGTGTTCGTTGACGGCAAGCTTCAGCCCCTGACCGCCCATGGCGTGGTGCTGATGTCGATCGGCTTTCTGGTCGACGAGGGCTCGCCGATGATCTGGCGCGGGCCGATGGCCTCCTCGGCCGTGCGCCAGATGGTCAACGATGTGCGCTGGGGCACGGAGGAAGCGCCGCTCGACCTGCTGGTCATCGACATGCCGCCCGGCACCGGCGACATCCACCTGACCCTGATGGAGAACTTCGCGGTCGACGGGGTGGTGATCGTCTCGACGCCGCAGGAGATCGCGCTGATCGACGCCCGCCGGGCCGCCGCCATGTTCCGCAAGACCGGGGCGACGATCCTGGGCGTCATCGAGAACATGGCCTTCTTCGCCGACCCCTCGACCGGCCGGCCGATCCCGATCTTCGGAACCGGCGGGGCCAAGGCCGAGGCGGCCAACCTGGGCGTGCCCGTGCTCGCCGAGATCCCGATCGAGATCGCGCTGCGCCAGTCCGGCGACGACGGCCGCCCGCTGACCGCCGGCGACGGCGCCGGCGCGGCCGCCGACGCCTTCAGGGCGGCGGCGAAGCGGCTGCTTTAGCCCGCCGGCGTCCCCGCCGCCGCGAGCGCCTCGGCGTCCCGGAGCGCCAGGGCCCCGCGGATCTCATCGTGCTCCGTCCGGCCCAGGGCGTAGCCCCTGATGGCCCAGGCGGCGAGCAGCACCAGCGTCACCGGCGGTACGGTGTAGAGCAGCAACAGGCCCATCAGCGCCTCCGGCGTGTTGGTCGCATCGGGCGCGGCATTGAAGCCGAATCCGGCCAGCAGCGGCAGCGCGATGGCGACGGCCAGGGCCGAGCCGATCTTCGCCGTGCTGGTGACCAGCGAGTAGAGGATGCCGATGCGGTCCTTGCCGGTCTCAAGCCGCACCTGGTCGCCGACGTCGGCGACCATCGCCCTGACCAGGAAGGCGAAGGCCGACAGGATGCCGCCGGCCACGAACATGCCGGGCGCCAACAACCAGAACGACTTCGACGGCAGCAACGGCAGGACCGCCTGACAGACGGCATACAGCACGGCCGCCAGGATCAGCGACCGGTGCTTGCCCAGCTTCATCGCGCTCACCGCCCAGATCGGCGCCCCGAACAGGCCGGCCAGCGAGAACAGGATCAGCATGATGAAGGCCTCGGCCTCGGTGTAGCCGCGCGCCTGCTTCATGAAGAACAGATACAGCGGCGAGGTGATGGCCGGGCCGACGGTGAACAGCAGGTCGGCGAGCAACAGCCGCCGCATCGCCGGGTGGGCGATGAGCTTGGGGAAGTCCTTCAGCGAGGCGCGGTCGGCGTGCAGCGAGGGCCGGATTGTCTCGGGCGTGGCCAGGGTCACGATCAAGGTGGTGAGCGGCACGGTCAGCAGGATGATCCAGCCCATCAGCTGGATGGCCTCGGCCCCCTCCTTTCCCATCAGGATCGGGACCAGGAGGGCCATGACGCCGCCCAGCACGCCGGTCACGGCGCCGAAGGCGTAGACCTTGGACCGCTCGTCATAATCGTCAGTCAGGACCGCGCCCCAGGCGACCTGCGAGAGCACGAGCATCGAAAAGCCGATGTACATCAGCGTCAGCCACAGGAAGAGGTAGATCTCGCTGACCCCCGGGCCGGCGAAGAACAGTTTCCAGGTTCCGATCATCAGGATCGGGGCGGAACAGATCAGCCAGACGCGGTAACGGCCAAGGCGCGTCCGCGTGCGGTCCATCAGCATGCCGATGGCCGGATCGATGAAGATGTCGAGCAGCTTCACCGCGCCGAAGATCAGGCCGACCGAGGCGAGCGAGAGTCCGAGGAGGCCCGCGTAGTAGGGCGGCAGATTGACCAGCAGGGGCGTGCTGAGCGCACCGACAGGGGCGGTCGCCAGCGAGAAGGCCATGATGGTGCGGAGCGGAATGGGCCCCTTCGGCTTGACGGTGGTCACTGGCGATTCCCCTGCGCCTCTGCGGGCGTCGCGGGGAGCATCCGACGATGCCGCCGGGGAAGCGCAAATGAAAAAGGGGACATGAGAAAGGGGACATGCACTTCAGTGCGTGTCCCCCTAGGAAATCCAGTGGTGGCGGTCGGGGACAGGTTAAGGTGTCCCAAGGGACATCTTGAACTGTCCCCTCATGCCTCAGCCGCCCGCCATCTTGCGGAAGAACTTCTGGCCCTGTTCGCCGCCGGCGAAGTAGGCTTTCTGGCCGGCGTCGTCGGAGATCTTGCTCCAGTTGTCGCGGACCTCTTCCACCGACAGGCCGCCTTCGCCCAGGTAGACGCCCTCGGTCTCGATGATGCGCGACAGCGCGAAGACGCCGGCGCCGGCGGTCAGGATGGCGCCCGTGGGGGCTTCTTCCGAGGCCAGGTAGACCACGCCCGGGGTCACGTACTCGGGCTTCAGCTTTTCCAGCACTTCCGGCGGCATCAGGCCTTCGGTCATCCGGGTCGCGGCGACCGGGCTGATGGCGTTGATGTGGATGTTGTTCTTCTGGCCCTCGAGCTTGATGGTGTTCATGAAGCCGATGATGCCCAGCTTGGCCGCGCCGTAGTTGGACTGGCCGAAGTTGCCGTACAGGCCCGACGAGGAGGTCGTGACGACGATGCGGCCGTAGTTCTGGGCCTTCATGATCTCCCAGACCGCCTTGGTCGGCTTCATGGTGCCCATCAGGTGGACGTTCAGCACCAGCTCGAAGTCCTCGATGGTCATCTTCGAGAACGACTTGTCCCGAAGAATGCCGGCGTTGGCGATCAGGATGTCGATGCGGCCCCAGGCGTCCATCGCGTCCTTGATCATCTTGGCCACGCCGGCGTCGTCGGTGACCGAGCTACCGTTGGCGATAGCCTCGCCGCCCAGCGCCTTGATCTCGGCGACGACCGCTTCGGCGGCGGCGGAGTTGCCGCCCGAGCCGTCCATCGAGCCGCCCAGGTCGTTGACCAGGACCTTGGCTCCGCGACGGGCCAGCTCCAGCGCGTGCTGGCGGCCGAGCCCGCCGCCCGCGCCCGTGACGATCGCGACTTTCCCGTCGAACCGGATATCGGCCATGTGCGTGTTTCCCTTGCGCTGACTGCTTGTCAGATTTGTCGGCGGCGTTTTGCGGCGCAGCAGGGAAGGCGTCAAGCGGGACGCTACGGCAGAGGCGGCTCAGGTCCCGGGCAACCGGGCCCGGGACGAGGCCCTACTTCGCCCGGTCGGGGACCTTCATCGACCGGTCGGCCGGGACGCCTGCGGCGACGACCTTCTGGGCGCCGGCGACCTTGCCGGGCTTCATGAACTTGACCAGCACCCGCTGGCCGATCAGCAGCGGGGCGCCGTCGGCGGTGACCACCACCTCGACCACCCGCTCGTCGGAGCGCTGTGAAGGATCGTCCGAGGCCAGCTTGCGGGCCCCGAAGACGGCGGCGCGGCGCAGGACCGTCCCGGTGTAGGCCTTGGTCGGGTCGCCCTCGGGCTGGATCTCGACCTGCTGGCCGGCGGCGACATTGGGGAGGTCGCTCTCGACGATCTCGGCGCGGGCGATGCGCGGAGCGTCCGGCTCCAGGTCGAACATGGTCGAGACGTTCAGGGTCGAGGCGCCGGCCCCGGGGTTGGCGTAGCGGCGAGCGATGCGGCCGTCCATCGGGGCGCGGATCACGGTGAGTTCGAGGTTGTACTCGGCCTCGCGCAGGGCGGCGCGGGCGGTGGCGACGCTGGCGCGCTGGGCGTTGATCTGGGCCTCCCAGTCGCGGATGGCGTCGCGCTGCTGGTCCATGCGCTGGCGGGCGACGAAGTTCTCGCTGACCAGGCCCTCGAGGCGGGCGTACTCGCGGCGGGCGGTGTCGAGCTTGACCTGCATGACCGGGATCTGGGCCTGGACCTGGACCACCTGGGCGCGGGCGCGCTCGACGGCCAGGCGGGCCTCGTCGTCCTCCTGGCGGGCCAGGATCTGGCCGGCGGCCACGCGGTCGCCTTCCTGCACGAAGACGGCCTTGACCACCCCGCCCCGGCGGGCGGCGACCGGGATGATGCCGCCCTCGACGTCGACCTTGCCGTTGGCGATGGCCGCGTAGGGGCTGACGACCTTCGCCGCCGCCGCCTTGTCGTCCTCGGCCTTCTTCGCCGCGCCGGCCCTGGACATCATCGTCCAGCCGACCAGGGCGAGGACCACGACCACCAGACCGGTCCACAGCCATTTGTTCTTCAGGAAAGCGGGCATTTCGTCGGTCCTTTTAGGATCGGTCAGTGCGACGCCAGCGCGGCGTCGGGGTTGGGGGTGCGGCGCTCGTCGGCGATGATCTTGCCGTCCTCGATCTGGATCACCCGGTCGGCCCAGGCCTCCAGGCGCGGATCGTGGGTGACGCAGATCACGGCGGCGCCGTGTTCGGTCGCGGCCCGGCGCAGCAGGCGGATGACCACCTGGCCGTTCTCGCCGTCGAGGGCCGAGGTGGGCTCGTCGGCGAACAGGATGCGGGGGTCCTTGGCCAGCGCCCGGGCGATGGCCACCCGCTGCTTTTCGCCGCCGGAGAGTTCCGACGGGCGCTGGTTCAGGCGGTGGCCCAGGCCGACCTCCTCCAGCGCTTCGGTGGCGCGGGCCTTCGCCCTGGCCGGCGTCAGGCCCTGGTACTTGAGCACCGTGGTGACCTGCTGCAGCGCCGTCAGAGCCGGGAACAGGTTGAAGCCCTGGAAGATGAAGCCGCAGTGGTCGAGCCGGAAGCGGTCGATGCGGCTCGCCGACAGCGCCCACAGGTCGTCGACGTCCAGGGCGTCGACCCGGCCCTCTTCCGGGCGAAGCAGGCCCGAGAGGGCGGCGATCAGCGTCGACTTGCCCGAGCCCGATGGCCCCATGACCATGGTCAGGTCGCCATGGCGGGCGTCGAAGTCCACGCCCTTGAGCACCTCGATGAAGGTCTTCGCCGACTTGAACCGTTTGACGAGCCCGGTGGCCTCGATGGCGAAGTCGCCGTGCTTGCCGTGGACCTTGGTATGGGAATTCATCGCAGCAGGTCCGCCGGCTGGCTGTTCTTGAGGATGCCCAGCGACAGGAAGCCGGACACGACGGCGATCAGGATGAGGCCCGCCCCGACAATCAGCAGCAGCCCGATGGGCAGGCCGATGACCACGGCGTTGGCGGCGGCGAACAGCTTGACCAGCCAGGTCAGGCCGATGGCCGCGACCACGCCGATGACGCCGACCCAGAAGCTCAGTTCGACGACGATCCGGCGTAGCGATCCCATGCTGACGCCCAGGGCGCGCAGCGAGGCGAACTCCTTGATGTTGGCCATGATGGCGCCGCGCAGGGTCTGCCAGGTGATGGCAACCCCGATAATGATGCCCAGCACCACGCAGCCGCCGATGATGATGACCAGGATGCCTTCCTCGAACATCGCGCCGGCGTTAGCCTCGGCCAGTTCGGAGCGGGTCCAGGCCTTCCACCGCCCCTTGCCCATGCGGTTGAGCTCGGCGGCGACGGCAGCGGTGCGGGCGGGGTCGCGCAGCTTGACCATCAGGGGGCCGGTGCGCGCGCCGCTGTCGCCCTGGCCCAGCATGCGCAGGCTGTCGCGCGACATGACGATCATCGGCTGCATCATGTTGGGGTAGCCGCGAAGGACCCCGACCACCGTCACCGTCTGGCCGTTGTAGAGCGCCTTGTCGCCGAGCTGGACGCCGAGCGTGCCCAGGGAGGTCTCGTCGATGGCGATCGTGTAGGGCTGGCGCAGGGCCTCGACCAGCTCCTGGGAGTAGTCGACGGGGATGGTCACCGAGCCCGGGCGGGTGTCGATGATTCCGGCCATGACGAACTTCTGCTGAGGGGCCTTGTGGCGCGCCCGCTCGGCGGCGCTCATCGTCGGATTGTAGTCCTTGACCGACTGGAAGGTGCCGCCCGTGGTGAAGAACGACTGCACCTCGACGACGTCGGGGTGGTTGTAGACGAGCGGGATGAAGCGGCGGGCGACGCCCGATGGTCCGCTCATCATGTTGGTGGCGCCCGGCCGCATGACGATGATGTCGGCGTTCGAACGCGCCGTCTGGGCGGTGAAGCTCTGGCCGATGCCCATGAAGACGCCGGTCATGGCCAGCACGAGCAGGCCGGAAAGGGCCAGCGCCATGACCGCCGCCATGTAGCGGCGCCATTCGTAGATCAACGTGGCCAAGGCCAGCGACATAGGGTGGTGTCTCCGCGGAACGCCCGAATAACGTTGCTCGCGGTTCTGAACGGGACCCGGGTCGCGGCCAAGTTAAATCGGGGTAAGGCCTTGCCGGGGGACTGGCCAAACGCGCGCAGGGCGCGCTAAGGCGGCTCGGAAGCAGGCAAGTCCTTCCATTTTCCAGGAGATATCCATGGTCCGCGTTTCCCTGGTCGGCGCGCTGTTCTGCGCCTCGATGGTCGCGCTGGCCTCTCCGGCCGCCGCCGACGAAGGCATGTGGACGTTCGAGAACTTCCCTGCCGCGCGGGTAAAGGCGGCCTACGGGGTGACGACCGACGGTCCCTGGTTGCAGCGACTGCGCGCCGCCGCCGTTCGCATTCCCGGCTGCTCGGCCTCGGTGGTGTCCTCCGCCGGCCTGGTGCTGACCAACAACCACTGCGTCACCAGCTGCCTGGTCCAGCTGTCATCGGCCGACAAGGATCACCTCAAGGACGGCGTGCTGACCGCCGGCCGGGCCGAGGAGCGGCCGTGCGCCGGCATGTGGGCCGAGGTGCTGATGGAGACCACGGACGTCACCGACCAGATCCGCGGCGCCGTGGCCGGCAAGTCCGGCGCGGCCTTCACCGCCGCCCGCGACGCGGCCTTCGCCGCCGCCGAGGGCGCGGCCTGCAAGGGTGTCGCCGCCAGCCGCTGCCAGACCACCAGCCTGTACCGGGGCGGCCAGTATGTCGTCTATCGCTACCACCGCTACAGCGACGTGCGGATGGTGTTCGCGCCGGAGTTCGCCACGGCCTTCTTCGGCGGCGACCCGGACAACTTCAACTTCCCCCGCTATGACATGGATGCGGCCTTCCTGCGGGTCTACGAGGGCGGCAAACCGGCGAAGACGCCGAAGTTCCTGAAGTGGAGCGCCGCGGCGCCGACGGCGGGAGAGCCGACCTTTGTCGCCGGCAATCCCGGCTCGACCGAGCGCCTGCTGACGGTCTCCCAGCTCGAGTCCTACCGTGATCTCAGCATCCCCGTGGATCAGCTTCAGCGGTCGGAGTTGCGCGGCCGGCTGATCGAGTACGGCCGTCGCGGAGCCGACGAGAGGCGACTGGTCGCCGATCCGATCTTCCTGCTCGAGAACAGCTTCAAGGTCTTCTTCGGTCGGCAGTTCGTGCTGAACGACAAGGCGTTCATGGACGCCAAGCGCGTCCAGGAGGCCGAGCTGCGCTCCAGGGTGGCGGCCGACCCGGCGCTGGCCGCCGGGATCGGCGATCCCTGGGGCGAGATCGCCGGGGCCCAGGAGGCCTATGCGGTCAACTACCTGCGCTATCGCCAGCTCGAGACCGAGGCCGGCCGGGGCTCGGTGCTGTTCAGCTGGGCGCGTGGACTGGTCCGCGCCGCCGCCGAGCGCGAGAGGCCGGCCGCCGAGCGGCTGCCGGAATTCGCCGACGCCCGTCTGGCCATGGAAGAGCGCCGCCTGACCGCGCCGCGCACGATCGAGGCGCCGCTGGAGCAGCTGTACCTTGAGCACTGGCTGCTCAAGAGCCGCGAGTATCTGGCCACATCGCCGGCCGACCAGACGGCCGTGCTCGGCCGCGAGAGCCCCGAGGGCCTGTCGGCCCGACTGGTCGCCGATACGAAGCTGGCCGATCCGGCCGTGCGCAAGGCGCTGTGGGACGGCGGCGTAAAGGCCATCGAAGCCTCCGAGGACCCGTTGATCCGCTACGTGCTGGGGATGGACGCCGCCGCCCGCGCCGCCCGCGCGACCTGGGAGGCCGAGGTCACCGGACCGACCGAGCGGGCCGCCGAGCGCATCGCCCGGGCCCGGTTCGCGGTCTATGGCGACAGCGTCTATCCGGACGCGACCTTCACGCTGCGGCTGTCCTACGGCAAGGTCGACGGCTGGACGCATCGCGGAACCGAGGTGACGCCGTTCACCACTCTCGGCGGGACCTTCGAGCGGGCCACCGGCGAGGCGCCCTACGCCCTGGCGCCCAGCTGGATCGCCGCCGAGGCGAAGCTGAACAAGGACATCGTCTACAACTACACCACCACCAACGACATCATCGGCGGCAACTCCGGCTCGCCGGTCGTGAACGCCCGGGGCGAGGTGATCGGCGCGGCCTTCGACGGCAACATCCACAGCCTGGGCGGCGCCTACGGCTATGACCCGGTGCTCAATCGCATGGTCGTGGTGTCCAGCGCCGCCATCACCGAAGCGCTGAGGGTCGTCTATGGTCGCGAGGCGCTGGTGAAGGAGCTGATGACCGGCAAGTAGGCCCGCCGCGATGCATCCGGCGGCAAGTCGGGGACGTGATATCGTGTCCCTTGGGACATGATTTCATGTCCCGCCGACACCGTCCGAAGGTTTGAGGGGACGGGTTAAGATGTCCCAAGGGACACCTTAACCCGTCCCCGAGCCCCAGAGCCCGGCAAGTCGGGCAGCGGCCACCTTGCGCCGGAGGTCGGCTTTGTAGTCAATCGACCCACGGCGCGGGCGGGGGAGTCGGGCGCTGAAGGGGTGGCGATGGTCCGGCTGGAAAACGCGCAGAGCCTGGTCGGGATCGCCCTGACCCTGCTGGTCTGCTGGGCGCTGTCGGAGGACCGCAAGCGGTTCCCCTGGCGGCTGGCGCTGGGCGCGCTCGTCGTGCAGGTCGGGCTGATCCTGCTGCTGTTCGGGCTGCCGGCGGCGCGGGGCGTGGTGGCCGGAATCAGCGCCGCGGTCGACGGTCTCGGCGCCGCGACCGCCCAGGGCACGCAGTTCGTATTCGGCTACCTTGGCGGCGGCGTTCAGCCCTACAGCGTCGAGAATCCGCAGGGCCTGTTCGTTTTCGCCTTCCAGGTGCTGCCGTTGATCCTGGTGATCTCGGCCCTGTCGGCGCTGCTGTGGCACTGGGGGATCCTGAAGTGGATCATCCGCGGTTTCGGCTTCCTGTTCGAAAAGACCATGGGCATGGGCGGCGCGTCGGCGACGGCCACGGCGGCCAACATCTTCGTGGGCATGATCGAGACCCCGATCATCATCCGCGCCTATCTCGACAAGCTGACTCGCTCGGAGCTGTTCCTGATGATGGTGGTCGGGCTGGCCACCGTCGCCGGCTCGACGATGGTGGCCTACGCCACGGTGCTGAGGGACGTGCTGCCCAACGCCGCCGCCCATGTGCTGGTCGCCTCGGTCGTCTCCGCCCCGGCCGGCGTGCTGCTGGCCCGGCTGATGGTGCCCGAGAAGCCGGGGGAGGGCGGGGTCAACGTCGACTACACCTCACTGCTCAAATACGAGAGCTCGATCGACGCCATCTCAAAGGGCGTGGCCGACGGCCTGATGGTCGTGCTCAACATCTCCGCCATCCTGATCGTCTTCGTCGCCCTGGTGGCGATCGGCAACGGGCTGCTTGGCCTGGCGCCCGACGTGGCCGGCGCGCCGCTGACCATCGAGCGCATCCTGGGCGTGCTGTTCGCGCCGCTCGCCTGGTCGCTGGGCATCGACTGGGCCGAGAGCGGCAAGGCCGGCTACCTGCTGGGCGTCAAGCTGATGCTGACCGAGTTCATCGCCTTCATCCAGCTGGGCGCCGTGCCCGAGGGCGAGATGACCGAGCGCACGCGGATGATCCTGACCTACGCCCTCTGCGGCTTCGCCAACGTCGGCTCGGTGGGCATCACCGTCACCGGCATGGGTGTGCTGATGCCCGAGCGCCGGGCGGAGATCTCGAGCCTGGTGTGGAAGGCCCTGGTCGCCGGCTTCCTGGCCACCTGCATGACCGCCGCCGTGGTCGGGGCCATGCCGCGCGAGCTATTCGGGATTCTGTGAAAAGACAAAGAAGACAAAGGGAAACGCCATGAAGCTCTATGACAGTCTGAGGGCGCCCAATCCCCGCCGCGTGCGCTGGTTCCTGGCCGAGAAGGGCCCGCAGGCCGAGGGGCAGGTCGAGATCATCGACGTCAGTATCTTCGGCGGCGAGCACCGCCAGCCTGAGTACCTGGCCAAGGCGGGCCTGGCCAACGTGCCGATGCTGGAGATGGACGACGGCACGGCGGTCACCGAGTCGGTGGCCATCTGCCGCTATCTGGAGAGTGTGTTTCCGGAACCCAACATGTTCGGCCGCGATCCGCGCGAGACGGCGATCATCGAGATGTGGGCCCGCCGCGCCGAGATGATGCTGGCCACGCCGTTGATGATGACGGTGCGCCACAGCCATCCGGCGCTGGCGGCGCTGGAAAAGCAGATCCCGGAGATCGCCGACAGCAACCGCGCCGGCGCCACCCGGTCACTGAAGGTGTTCGACCGCCGGCTGGGCGAGAGCGAGTTCATCGCCGCGGACCGCGTGACCATCGCCGACATTCTCGCGGCCTGCTCGATCGACTTCTCGCGCATGGCCAAGTTCGCGGTGCCCGACGAGATGGCCAATGTGAAGCGCTGGTACGCCGCCATGATGGCGCGGCCGGCGGCGCTGGCCGGGACCGTCGCGGCGTGATCCGCGCCCTGGCGCTCGCCGCCGCCCTGCTGTTGGCGCCGGTGGCCGCGGCGGCCCAGACGCTGACCGTGACCAACGGCGAGGGCAAGGTCACGACCTTCACGGCCGAATCCCTGGCCGACCTGCCGCGCGGCACGGCGAAACTGGCCGGCAAGACTGGCTACGAGGGCGTCGACCTGTCCGCCGTGCTGCGCGAGGCGGCCGTGCCGCAGGGGCCGCGCCTGCACGGCAAGCCTTTAGTCGCCTATGTCGTGGTCAAGGGAAAGGACGGCTACCGCGCCGTCTTCTCCATCGCCGAGCTGGACCCGGCCTTCCGGCCCGGCGCCGCGATCCTCGCCGACCGCCGGGCCGGCGCGCCGCTGGAGGCCAACGAAGGCCCCTGGCGGCTGGTCCTCGAGGCCGACGCCAAGCCCGAGCGCAGCGTGCGGCAGGTGGAGTCGATCACGGTGACGGTGCTGCCGTAGTGGCCCCGAAGACTGCCTATACCCTCACTTGGATGGCGGCTTTCGCCCTTATCATGACGGGTGCGGCGGGCGTCTCGACCTACTTTGAAAACGGATGGCTCATACTTGTCGCCTTCCCGGTCTGCTATGCGGCGTTGACGATCATCAACCTGCTGTTCCAGAGGTGGTTGGGGCGGTGGCCGCCCTAGAAGCCAGGCTTGGTCCGTTGTCGCGCCGCTCCGTCGATCGCCCCCGTGCGGAGGGGCCGAGCCTTGCGCCGTCGATCAGAGCGCCGACCAGGAGGTGGGTGTCCAGAACGATCAATCGAGGGCGACGGAGTCCGATGGCGCGGTCGCCGGCGTGGTGGGGTCGTCGAATCGCAGCACGGAGCCCTTCAACGTGCCGATGATCGACTGGCCCGGTTGCGGCGCCGGTCTGAGGACCGCGACGGGGCGGCCATGCCGGGTGATGGTCACTGGCCGGGGATCGCGCGAAAGCTCGTCGATCACCTTCAGGCAGTCGGCCTTGAAGCGCGCGGCGTCGATGGACTTGCCGGTCATGGCAGGGCTCCAGTTGTGGCCATAGTAATGGCTATACCCTCGTCGCCGCAATCCAGGCTCTCAGCCGAAGCGGTGCTCGCCGCGCTCGTGGATGACGTTGGCGCGCCCGACGATCAGGTCGTCGACGCTGCCGATCCGGGCCGGGTCCTTGCCGGTGTAGGGCAGGGACCGCAGGACGTAGCGCATGGCGTTGAGGCGGGCCCGCTTCTTGTCGTCCGACTTGATCACCGTCCACGGCGAGTCGGCGGTGTCGGT
>JAUSPV010000027.1 GCA_030652755.1 Caulobacter sp.
CCTTCGACACGCCGCTGCGCGGCTGCTCAGGATGACTGATCTGGAATGCCTATAGCCTGGTCATGCTGAGCAGCGCTCGGAGAGCGCGTGTCGAAGCACGCAAAGCGCATCAAGATCACCACGCTTGGGCGGCCCGAACAAGTCGGGCCATGACGGATGGGAGGGGGCTACTCTCCGCTTCCGCTCTTGGTACGCCGGCCGAAGGCCGTGCGCTTCATCGGCTTCTTCTCACCCTTGGCCTTGGCGGTGATCTCTCGGAGCTTCACCGCCTGCAGCATCGACAGGGCCTGGCCGGCCGCGCCCTTTTCGGGATCGCCGAAGGCGCGGCCGTAGGTCTTGAGGCGGTCCTCGACGGAGCCGAGGAACTCGCCCTCCCATTCGCTGAGCTCGACGCCCAGCTTGTCGGCCGAGCGGCGGGCGCGCTTCAGGGCGTTCAGCGCGGCCCGTTTGGCCTGCGCCTTCAGATCTGGTGCGGCGCGCTTCAAATTTCCCCGAGGGCGGACATGTAGAGGTCGACCAGCGCCTCTTCCTCCTGCCGCTTGGCCCGGTCCTGCTTGCGCAGGCGCACGACCTTGCGGATGATCTTGACGTCGAAGCCGTTGCCCTTGGCCTCGGCGTAGACTTCCTTGAGGTCGGCCATGACGCCGGCCTTGTCCTCTTCCAGACGTTCGATCCGCTCCAGGATGCTCTTCAGCTGGCCCTGGGCGGTGGTGTTGAGGACTTCGATCGGATTGGCGTCGTCGGCCATGGGGACAGGCTCTCACAGGTCGGGAGAAGGGGGAAGGCCGAGGGTCTACCCCTCGGCGGCCCCGGCCTCAAGCAGTCCGTGGCCGATCAGCGTCGGTCCCAGGGCCGCGGGGTCCTCGAACCTGTGGACATGAAAGCCGATCGCCCGCGCCGCCGCGATGTTGGCGGCCGAGTCGTCGACGAACAGCAGGTCGGCGGGCTCCAGGCCCGTGCGGGCCAGCACCACAGCGTAGATCGCCGGATCAGGCTTCACCAGCTTCTCGTCGCCCGAGACGATGGTGTCGGCCAGCAGCGTGAAGGCCGTCGACAGGGTCTGGACATCCGGCCAGGCTTCCGAGGGCATGTTGGTCAGGCCGTACTGGGGAACGCCGCGCGCCGCGAGCGCATGCATGGCGACTTCGGTCTCGGCGATGACCGGCCCGACCATCTCCAGGAAGCGGTCGCCCCAGGCGCGGATGTGGGTCTCGTGCTGCGGATGCCGCGCGATCAGCGCCGCGGCGTTGTCGGCGAAGCTGACGCCGCGATCATGCTCGATGTGCCAGTCGAGGGTGCAGACAGACGAAAGGAACCGGTCGCAAGCGGCCGGTTCCTCGAAGAGCTTTTCGTAAAGCCGTCGCGGGCTCCAGCCCACGATCACATTGCCGACGTCCCAGAGCAGAGCCCGGGGCGTGCGCATCCGTGACTAGCCCTGCTTCGCCTTGAAGCGCGGGTCGGTCTTGTTGATCACGTACAGAATGCCCTTGCGACGCACGAGCTTGCAGTCGCGGTGGCGGTTCTTCAGCGACTTCAGCGAGCTTCTGACCTTCATGACCCTAGTCTACCGTTGCGGGGTCGCGGCGGACGGCCAATCGGCGTCCCTGCTTCCCGGATGTTTCCAGAGCGGGCGGCTATAGGGGGAGGCGGCGAAGGAGTCAATCCGGGCGCCGCGCTTGCGCGAGGGGCGAACGCCTTTGCGCTTAACGATTTTCGCGGGCTTGTGATTGAGCGCGCCGGCCAACGGCGTCTAGGTTGCCTTCCATGGACCGTCGCTCATTCATCGTTCTGACCCTGGCCGGCTGCGCTGACCCGTCGCTGACGCCGACCCCGGCCGTGATGACGCCGGCTCCCGGACCCGCCCCGGCGCCGACGCCGGTATCGACCGGACCGGCCGGGACCTCGGGCGATCCCAACTTCGACAGCTGGCTCAGCGGCTTCTACGGCCGGGCCCGCGCCGCCGGGGTCCCCGCCGCCGTGCTGGACCGCGAACTGGCGGGCCTCGCTCCCGACGCCCGGGCCGAGGCCTCCGATTCCCGCCAGCCGGAGTTCTCCAAGCCGATCGGCGACTATGTGAAGGGCGTGGCCACGGCCGACCGCCTGGCCCAGGGCCGCCGGTTCCGCGACAGCCTGCCGTATCTCGGCCAGCTCGAGGCCCGCTACGGCGTGCCGCGCGACATCGTGCTGGCCATCTGGGCTCTGGAATCGGCGTTCGGCAAGATCCAGGGCGACATGGACGTGGTCCGCTCGCTGGCCACCCTGGCCGCGCACGGTCGTCGTCGCGACTGGGCCGAGGGCGAGCTGATCGCGGCGCTGAAGATCATCGGCTCGGGCGAGGCGCCGCGCGCGCGCCTGCGCGGCAGCTGGGCCGGCGCCATGGGCCAGACGCAGTTCCTGCCGTCGGTCTATCTGTCCACCGCCGTGGACGGCGACGGCGACGGCAAGCGCGACATCTGGGGCTCGACCGCCGACGCGCTGTTCTCGACCGGCAACTACATGGCCCGGGCCAACTGGAAGCGCGGCGAGAGCTGGCATCGCGAGGTGATCGCCCCCGCCGACTTCGACTATTCGGTGGTCGAGACCCTGAAGGACACGCCGGACGGCTGGGCCGGCCGCGGCGTGCGGCGGGCCGACGGCCTGCCCTGGAGCGCGGCGGACCGCGCGGCCCAGACGACGCTGATCGCGCCGGCCGGGGCGGCGGGACCGCTGTTCCTGACCTTCCCCAACCACATGGCCATCCGGCGCTACAACAACTCCACGTCCTACGCGCTCGGCGTCGGCACGCTGGCGGAGGGCTTCTCCGGCGGCGGCCAGCTGGTGCGGCCCTGGCCCTACGAGGCGCCGCTGTCGCTGGACGACCGCAAGGCCGCGCAGTCGGCGCTCGGCAAGCTGGGCTTCGACGCGGGGGCGCCGGACGGCGTCGTCGGCGTCAACACCCGCGCGGCGCTGCGCGGCTGGCAGAAGTCGCGCGGCCTGCCGGCCGACGGCTACCTGTCGGTGGACATGGTCCGGCGCCTGCGGGCCGAGGCGGGGATCTGAGGTCTTGCGTGCTTCGACACGCGCTCTTCGAGCGCTGCTCAGCATGACTATGATGGTTAGCTTTCTTGCTCAGTCATCCTGAGCAGCCGCGAAGCGGCGTGTCGAAGGACGCAATGACGTCCCCGGCTAGACTCCGCCCTCGTCGCTGCGCTCGAGCAGGGCCAGGGTGGCGTCGTCATCGTCGTCCTCGCCGTTCCGCTCGCCGGCCTCGCGCAGGACCTTGTTCCGGAAGGCGAAGATCAGCAGGCCGGCCAGGATGGTCGCGTTTAGCAGGAAGGGCGCCCAGGTCACGGCCTGGTAGAGCCCGACGAACAGCGGCGCGATGATCACGTTCAGGCCGTTCACGGCGGCGATGTAGCCGGCGGCCTTGGCCTGGTCCTGCATCTTGACGGCCAGGGAGGCGCCGGCGGTGAAGCCCGGCCGCGCGAAGCCGTAGCCGAGCGCGGAGATGGCGTAGCCCGCCACGACCGTCCAGTAGTCGGGCGCGAACACGGTGATCAGGTTGCCCAGGCACGCCAGCGCCACGCCCCAGCGCAGCAGCGCCTTGGGGCCCATGTTGAAGATGCGGATCAGGCCCCACTGGGCCAGCAGCCCGGCCATCGCGCCGGCGGCCATGGCCACCGAGATGAAGCCCAGCGCCTTGATCGGCGTCAGCTCCAGCCGGTCGATGATCATGAAGCCGAGGGTGTAGCCCTGGGCCGTCTGGCAGGTGGCGACGAGAAATCCGTAGAGCAGGAACGGGAAGAGCACCGACCCGCGGGCCGTCTCGGTGACCTGCGCGGCCAGCCGGACCGGATGGCGCACCTGTGCGGCGATCTTGCCGATCCACGCCACCGCGGCGCTGAAGCCTTTCTCGCCGGCCGACGGGAAGGGCCTGCTGTCCCGGGGGCGCTGCACCTCCGGCAGGTACCGCCAGACCACGAACAGCATCGCGGCCGACAACAGCGAGAAGGAGAACAGCGGCCCGGCCAGGGTCACGAACGGCAGGATGAACAACGGCGCCAGAAACGGCCCGACCACGGTGCCCAGGCCGAAGGCCCCGGCCAGGCTGGCCATCTGCTGGGTGCGCTCCGAACGGCTGGTGCGCTCGGCGACATAGGCCTGGGTGGCCGGGTTGGAGGCCGAGCCGATCAGGCCGAACAGCGCCCGGGCCAGCAGGAAGATCACGAAGATCACGTACCAGGGCGCCAGGTGATAGAGGCCCGCCGTCACCACCAGTCCGCAGCACACCATCGAGATGGCGAAGCCGGCCAGGCCCAGCATGATCAGCGGCTTGCGCCCGCGCTTGTCCGACTCCCGCGCCCAGATCGGCGACATCACCGCCCACAGCAGGGCCGACAGCGAGAAGATGGCCGCCATATAGGCGTCGGGAATGTCGATCTCCCGCCCGATGGCCGGCAGGATCGACATCAGGCCGGTGTTGCCGATCGCCACGACGACGGAGACCGCGAAAAGGATGGCGAAGGAACGCGGGTGCAACCGCGGCTGGGTCTTGCTCTGCGCGTCCTTCATGTCGGCACTGTTAGGCCCGTCAAATCCCCGGCGCAACGGGCTCGCCGCTCACCGGGCATTAAGCATTAACGGCGATGTTTCCCCGATTAACCTCGCGGGGCGACGGACTATCCATGTTCCAGATCATCGGCATCGTGATGCTTTTCGCCATGGTCTTCGGCAGCTTCCTGCTGCACGGCGGGAAGATGGACGTGATCCTGAAGACCCTGCCGTACGAGCTGATGGCGATCTTCGGGGCGGCCATCGCGGCCTTCCTGATTTCCCAGTCGATGACGGTGGTCAAGGCCACCATCGGCGGCTTCGGCAAGGTGTTCGCCGGCCCCAAGTGGAAGGCGTCGGATTACCGCGACCTGCTGTCGTTGCTGTTCCTGCTGACCAAGACGATGAAGTCCAAGGGCGTCATCGCCCTGGAAAGCCACATCGAGAAGCCGCACGACAGCACGATCTTCTCCCGCTTCCCCAAGATCATGAAGGACCACTTCGCCGTCGACTTCATCTGCGACACGCTGCGGATGATGACCATGAACCTGGAGGACCCCCACCAGGTCGAAGACGCGATGGAAAAGCAGATCGAGAAGCACCACCACGAGGCCTCGGCCCCGGCCCACGCGCTGCAGAACATGGCCGACGCCCTGCCGGCGCTCGGCATCGTCGCCGCCGTGCTGGGGGTCATCAAGACCATGAGCTCGATCACCGAGCCCCCGGAAGTGCTGGGCGGCATGATCGGCGGCGCCCTGGTCGGCACCTTCCTCGGCGTCTTCCTCGCCTACGGCCTGGTCGGACCGATGTCGTCGCGGCTCCAGAACGTCGTCGACGAGGAGGGGGCCTTCTACCGAATCATCCAGTCGGTGCTGGTCGCCCACCTGCACGGCAACGCCGCCCAGATCTCCGTCGAGATCGGCCGCGGCAGCGTTCCCTCCGGCGCCCAGCCGAGCTTCCTGGAACTTGAGGAAGCCCTGTCCAACATACCCAACGAGGCATGACGCACCGCAGCACGCGAAAAACGTGATCACGCGAGCGTGAGAAGTACGCTTGCGCGCCGTGATAATCGCTGCGTAGTCTCCTCTCGCGCTCCCCCGCAGGGGCGCTTGAACACTCCTCACAGGGGACCGAAAACCATGACCTCCGATATGCTCCGTAAGCTTCTCGTCGCCGGCGCCGCCGTCGCCCTCATGTCCGTCGCCGCCTGCGGCAAGCCCGCTGAAAAGGCCGAGGAAGCCTCCGCCGACGCTTCGGCCGCCGCCGCTGACGCGACCGCCTCCGCCGAGGCCGCGACCGACGCCGCCGCCGTGGCGACCGACGCCGCCGCCACCGCCGCGACCGACGCCGCCGC
>JAUSPV010000035.1 GCA_030652755.1 Caulobacter sp.
TGGTCTGGTCCATGAACTGCGACAGCTGGCTGGAACCGAAGAACTCCTTGATCGCCGCCGACACCGGCTTGGCGTTGATCAGGTCGTGCGGCATCACGGTGTCGATGTCGACGGACGACATGCGTTCCTTGATGGCGCGCTCCATGCGGAGCAGGCCGACGCGGTACTGGTTCTCGAGCAGCTCGCCGACCGAACGGACCCGACGGTTGCCGAGGTTGTCGATGTCGTCGATTTCGCCGCGGCCGTCGCGCAGGCCCACCAGGACCTTCAGGACTTCCAGCACGTCTTCCTTGCGCAGGACGCGGACGTCGTCGGCGACGTCCAGCTCCAGGCGCATGTTCATCTTCACGCGGCCGACCGAGGAGAGGTCGTAGCGCTCCTGGTCGAAGAACAGCGACTTGAACATCGCTTCGGCGGCTTCGACGGTGGGCGGCTCGCCCGGACGCATCACGCGGTAGATGTCGAACAGCGCGTCCTCGCGGACGACGTTCTTGTCGACCCGCAGGGTGTTGCGCATGTAGGCGCCGACGGTGACGTGGTCGATGTCGAGCACGTCGATGGACTTGAAGCCCTTCTCTTCCAGGGCCTCGATGACCGCCGCGTCGAGCTCGTCGCCGGCTTCGGCGTAGATCTCGCCGGTTTCCGGGTTCACTTCGTCACGGGCCAGATAGCGGCCGGTCAGGGCCTCCGGGCCGAGGAGCAGCGTCTTGACCGTGTCGCCCAGCTTCTTGGCGGCGCGGGCGCTGATCTTCTGGCCGGCCGGCGCCACTTCCTCGCCGGTGTCGGCGTCGATGAGCGGGAACTCCGGCTTCACGCCGCGCCAGCGCTCGGGCTTGTAGGGGGTGGCCCAGCCGCCGGTGCGGCGCTCGAACGGCACGACGTCATAGAAGGTCGTGAGGATCTCTTCGCCGTCCATGCCCAGACCGTAGAGGAAGGTCGTGGCCGGCAGTTTGCGGCGGCGGTCGATGCGGACGTAGACGATGTCCTTGGCGTCGAACTCGAAGTCGAGCCAGGAGCCGCGGTAGGGAATGACGCGGGCGGCGAACAGCAGCTTGCCCGAGGAGTGGGTCTTGCCCTTGTCGTGGTCGAAGAACACGCCGGGCGAACGGTGCATCTGCGAGACGATGACCCGCTCGGTGCCGTTGACGATGAAGGTGCCCTTGTCCGTCATGAGCGGGATGTCGCCCATGTAGACGTCCTGCTCCTTGATGTCCTTGACGGACCGGGCGCCGGTTTCCTCTTCCATCTCGAACACGATGAGACGCAGCTTCACCTTCAGCGGCGCCGCGTACGTCATGTCGCGCTGGATGCACTCCTCGACGTCGTACTTGGGCTCCTCGAACTCGTAGGAGACGTACTCGAGCACGGCGCGCTCGTTGAAGTCCTTGATCGGGAACACCGACTTGAAGACCGCCTCGATGCCCTCGTCCCGGCGCTCGCCGGCGCGCACTTCGCGCTGGAGGAACTGTTCGTAGGAGGAGCGTTGAACCTCGATGAGGTTCGGCATCTGCACAGCTTCGGGGATGCGGCCGAACGACTTGCGGATCCGCTTCTTGCCGGTGAAGGATTGCGCCATCTTTTTCCCTGCGTGCGCGGAGGGACTCCGCGCGTAAATGTGTCTTGTCGCGTCCACCCTCGGCTCTTCCGGCGGTGCCGGAAGCGGACGCAAGACCTTGCCCCTGGCGTGTCAGGGGCGCCCCATCGCACCGGTCGGAGGGCATTGACCGGGCTGTCGGGCACGCGCGCGGAAAGTCGCGTCTCAGTTGATCGGATTTTCCGCGAGGGAGCGGATATAGGGGAAAGCCGTGGATAAGGGAAGAGGCGCCGCTTGACTTTCGTCACGCGGCGTCACGGCCCCTCCCGACGGCGGGCGCCTCAGGTCTTGCGCAGGAACTTCATGGCCAGGGTGGCGGCCAGGCCGATCAGACAGATGAAGAAGGCGATCTTCGCCAGAGCACCGGCCACATCGACGACGAATCCGAGGATTCCGGCGATGATCATGACAACGAGAAGGACGCCTGCGAGTTTGAGCATCCGATCCAAACGCGACTCGGAGGACCGGGTTCCCCCGCTAGATGACCAGCAACGCCTCATCGCCGCCGATCACCGCCAGAGGAGAAAGGCGGCGATCCAGCGTCGCTAGCCTCCCCCCATGCCGGACCGCGAGGCCGAGCAGGTAGGTGTCAGTGACTTGCGCGGGCCTCAGAAGGCGTTGGGCTACGAAGAGATCGGGATCGGTCAGCGATACGTCGTCAGGCCAGCGCTCATGGCCATCCATTTCGGTCAGGCGAGACAGGATATCCAGGACCTGAGCGGGAGACGCGTCGCCGTTCTGGTACTTTGGATTGCCCACGATCCTGACGAGGCCGTTTTCGGTCAGCGGGCAGGTCGCCCAGGATCGTTTCCCCTCGCGGCCGAACCAGTCATGCGCGACCTGATGGCTGACGTGGTCGGCGTCGACCAGCGCGATCAAGACATTGACGTCCAGAAGGAAGGTCACGGGAGCTCGTCACGAAGCGCGTTCACCATCTCCAGCGTGACCGGCCTCCGCTCGCCCGTGCGGGGAAGAAGGGGCACGCCATTACGCGTCTCCAGCACGGGCGCATCAGGCCTCAGCGCCTTCCGCAAAAGACCAGATACCACGGCGCCCAAGGTCTCTTCTTCACGTTCCGCTATGGCCTTGGCGGCCGCCAGAACGTCATCATCAATGGAAAGTGTGGTGCGCATGCACCAATCATCACGCATCAGATGTGCTGGGTCAATGACGGCGCGTGCCTCAAGCCTTGTCCGGCCGGGCCCTCGCCGCTCTTATACCGCCCTCTCCCCCGCTCACCTGAAAGCCGCCCGATCTTGCTCACCCGTATTGCTTCCGTTCTCGCCCTGACCGTTCTGCTCGCCGGTCCGTCCATCGCCCAGGACAGCCCCGGCCCGCGTCCGTCGCCGATGCCGCCAGCCATTCCGGAAGCCCGGGACGTCGCCTTCCCCGGGACCATGACACTGAGTGTCGACGCCACGGACCTGGACCGCCGCATCTTCCGGGTGAAGCAGACCATCCCGGTGGCGACGGCCGGGCCGATGGTGCTGCTCTATCCGGAGTGGCTGCCGGGCAAGCACGCGGCGCGGGGCGAGCTGGAGAAGGTGGCCGGCCTGATGATCACCGCCGGCGGCAAGCCGGTGAAGTGGGTGCGCGACCCGGTCGATGTCTTCGCCCTGCATGTCGATGTCCCCGAAGGCGCCAGGGCCCTGGACCTGTCGTTCGAGTTCCTGTCGGCCACCGCGCCGGATCAGGGCCGGGTCGTGGTCACCCCGGAGATGCTGAACCTGCAGTGGAACTCGACCGCCTTCTATCCGGCCGGCTGGTACACGCGCCGCATCCCGGTCGAGGCCTCGGTGATCCTGCCGGACGGCTGGAAGTTCGGCGTCGCCCTGGACGTCGCCGGCCAGAGCGGCGGGAAGACCACCTTCAAGCCGGTCAGCTTCGAAACCCTGGTCGACTCGCCGATGTTCGCGGGCCGGTACTTCCGGCAGGTCGACCTGGACCCCGGCGGCCGCTCGCCGATCGTGCTGAACATCGTCGCCGACCGCCCCGAACAGCTGGAGGCCAGCGCAGGCCAGATCGCGCTGCACCGCAACCTGGTCGTCCAGGCTGACCGGCTGTTCGGGCCCCGCCCGTTCGACCGCTACGACTTCCTGCTGGCCCTGACCGACCGCATGGGCGGCATCGGGCTGGAGCATCACCGCTCGTCGGAGAACAGCCGCAATCCGGAGTACTTCACCGGCTGGAGCCGGATGACCTCGCAGCGCAGCCTGCTGCCGCACGAATACACCCACGCCTGGAACGGCAAGTTCCGCCGCCCGGCCGACATGTGGACGCCCGACTACGCCACACCGATGCGGGGCGGCCTGCTCTGGGTCTACGAGGGTCAGACCCAGTACTGGGGAATGATGCTGACGGCTCGCGCGGGCCTGTGGAGCAAGCAGGAGGCGCTGGACGCCCTGGCCGAGGTCGCCGCCACCTACCAGGGCCGGGTCGGCCGCCAGTGGCGGGATACGACCGACACCACCCTCGATCCGGTCATCAGCGCCCGCAAGCCGAAGGGCTGGCTGAGCTGGCAGCGCAACGAGGACTACTATTCCGAAGGCCTGCTGGTCTGGCTGGACGCCGACACCCTGATCCGTGAGAAGACCGGCGGGAAAAAGTCGCTGGACGACTTCGCGCGGGCCTTCTTCGGCGGCGTGGAGGGCGACTACACGCCGAAGGTCTATGACTTCGACGAGGTGGTCGCGGCGCTGAATGGCGTCGTCGCCCACGACTGGGCCGGCTTCCTGAACGCCCGGCTGGCCAGCGCCGACGCCGCGCCGCTCGACGGCTTCCAGCGCGGCGGCTATCGCCTCGTCTGGGACGACAGCCAGGGCGCCTACCAGAAAGGCTCCGACACGCTGGGCAAGCGCACGGACCTGACCTGGTCGATCGGCCTTTCACTCAACGCGACGGGGACCATCACCGCCGTCCAGTGGGAAGGCCCCGCCTTCAAGGCCGGGCTGACGGTCAGCAACCAGATCATCGCGGTCAACGGCGAGGCATACAGCGCCGAACGGCTGAAGGATGTGGTCGGCGCCTCGGCAAGGGGCGAGCCCATCGAGCTGATCGTCAAGGCGGGCGAGAAGTTCAAGGTGGTGAAGCTCGCGTGGTCGGGCGGCCTGCGCTACCCGCGGCTCGAACGCATCCCGGGAACCCCCGACCGGCTGGGCGACATCCTGTCTGCGCGGAAGAAGTAGGCGACACAACGAAAACGGGCCCGGAGATTGCTCTCCGGGCCCGCTCCATTTCTTTCCGTCATCCTCGGGCTTGTCCCGAGGACCCATGCACACCGTGGCGGACATGGATCCCCGGAACCAGTCCGAAGATAGCATCTGGACGCGCTAGGGCGCGCGTCCTCGATGCTACTTGATCTGGACGGTCGCGCCGGCTTCGGTCAGCTTCTTGGCGACTTCGTCGGCGGCCTGCTTGGAGACGTTTTCGACGACGTTCTGCGGAGCGCCTTCGACCAGGTCCTTGGCTTCCTTCAGGCCGAGGTCCGGACGGACGCCGCGGACTTCCTTGATCACGTTGATCTTCTTGTCGCCACCGGCGGTCAGAACAACGGTGAACTCGGTTTGCTCTTCGGCGGCTTCGACCGGAGCAGCGGCAGCGCCGCCGGCGGCCATCATGGCGACCGGAGCGGCGGCGGAGACGCCCCACTTTTCTTCCAGCATCTTGGAGAGCTCGGCGGCTTCCAGGACGGTCAGGGCGGACAGATCGTCAACGATCTTTTCGAGCTTCGACATGGTTCAGTTTTCCTTGGGGAGTTGGGAGGTAGGCGGAGATGACCGGGACTAGGCCGCTTCCTTCGTGGCGTAAGCGTTGAAGACGCGGGCCAGCTGGGCGGCCGGAGCCTGAATGACGCCAGCGACCTTGGTCGCGGGAGCCTGCAGAAGGCCGATAAGCTTGCCGCGGAGTTCGTCCAGCGACGGCAACGTGGCGAGAGCCTTCACCGCGTTCTGGTCGAGGACTTCCGCGCCCATGATGCCGCCAACGAGGGTGAACTTGTCGTTCTCCTTGGCGTACTGGGCGGCGACCTTGGCGGCGGAGACAGGGTCCGGGCCGTAGGCGATGGCGACGGGGCCGGTGAAGAGGGCGTCGCCCGCCTCACCCAGCGAACCACCAAGCGCCTTCTGGGCCAGAGTGTTCTTCACCACCTTGATCGACGCGCCTTCCTTGCGGAGGCGGAGTCGAAGGTCGGTCATTTCCGCAACGGTCAGACCCATGTAGTGGGTCACGACCACGGCGCCGGCATCGGCGAAGACGCCCTTGAGCGTCTCGATCGATTCCGCTTTTTGTGCGCGGTTCATTGCGGTCTCCTGATTCACGACGCCCGGACCATCCGGACGCCGAAAGCATGCCGCCCGCGCGCGGGATCGCTCCCGAAGGCGGGTGACGGTAGACCTGTCCCAAGGAAAGCATCGGCCGCGCCCGCGGCTGGCGCGGTGGTGCGGCGTCTCGTTTCCCCGTCTCCCTACGCTGAAGGGGGGCTCCCCTTCTGTTACGACGCAGGTGACCCCGACGTCGCGTAGCTCTCGGACAGGACCAGCGGCGGGCGGGCCCGTTCGCTGGAAGAGCGCGCGTATAGATCAAGGCGCGGGAAAACTCAAGCGGGGGCGGAACTGATCCGCGCGCCCGGCCTTGGCGTAGGGCTGATATCGCCGCACCCGGGATCCACGTCCATGTCCAGCCTTCGCGCCGCCGTCCTGATCCTCGCCCTGGCCCTGGCCGGCTGTGCTTCGGGGCCCAGCGGCAACGCCGCCGTGCCGCAACCGGCCAAGCCGGTCGACCTGGAGCGGTACCTCGGCCGCTGGTACGAGCTGGCCCGCTACGAGAACCGCTTCGAGCGCGGCTGCGAGGGCGTGACGGCGCAGTACAGCCAGCGGCCGGACGGCATGATCGGGGTGCTCAACACCTGTCGCGACGGCGCGCCCGGAGGCGAGGCGAAGGTGGCGAACGGGCGGGCGAAGGTGGTCGAAGGCAGCGAAGGGGCCAAGCTGAAGGTTAGCTTCTTCGGCCCGTTCTTCGGCGACTACTGGGTGCTGGACCGGGCCGAGGACTACAGCTGGGCCATCGTCGGGGAGCCGTCGGGCAAGTATCTGTGGATCCTCAGCCGCGACCCCACGCCGGGCGAGGCGGTGATCGACGGCCACATCGCCCGCGCCGCCGCCCTGGGCTACGACACGACGATGATCAGGCGGGTGGCGCAGCCGCCAGCCTGAATCGTTAACCAACCATGTCACGGAATTAATTGGGAAACACTGGAACTATCCACAGGCCGCCCCATTTAAGGGGCTGATCGCGGACGACGATCGCACGCCGGACCGGCGAGGCCGAACGCCTCAGCTTCCCGCCTGACGGAAAGACCAAGCCCATGTTGCTGGGCCCCATCCAGACCAGCCCCGATCCCTGGACCGCCGCGCAGATGCGCGACCTGAGGTCCGTCGCGCCGGAGCCGCGCCAGACCCCGCGCGGCCGCCACGCCCAGTTGCTGCAGATCGCCGCCGCCCGCCGCCTGCGCTGCGCCGAGCGCGCGGGCGTCGGCCGCTCCGAAGACGCCGGCTACTGGAAGGCCGTGGCGCCCACGGCGGTGTTCAAGGCCGCCGAGCTTCGCGCCGGCGAGGATTTCGCGGCGCTGCCCTGCTGATCAGGCCCGCTCGACGTCCGTCTGTGAGAAGTCGTCACCCTTGAAGAGCAAGGGCTGATCGTTCACCCGAGCGCAGGCGTAGGCAAAGCAGTCGCCCATGTTCAGTCGAGCCGGGTGGCGACCCTTGCCGAAGCGTCCGAGTGCATCAACCGCGGCGTCGGCCTCAAGTTTCCCGACCGTGACCAAGCCTACGCCCACCAGGTCCAGGTAGGCTCCCAGCCGTCTGTTCGCCTCCAGGGCGTCGATGTCGATCTCACGGATCATCGCCCTGACGGTCTCCCATATGGCGATGGGCGATGTCGCCGGGTAGACCGCCGTCGCGAGCCGTTGCTCGAAGAAGGCCCGCTCAGGCTCGTCAAGCATGATCGCGCACAGGGCGGAGGCGTCGACAAACATCAGTCGCCTGAAAGCTGGTCGAAGAACGCCTTGTCGGCCTTCAATCCCGTCCGTGGAAGCTTGGCGAGGTCGTCGCTGATGGCCCTCATCGCCGCCAGCTTGCGCGCGACGGCCTCGTTCTTCTGCTCAAGCCTGTCTTTCACGGCGAGCTTGACCGCCTCGGTCAGTCCCACACCCTCCCGTCGCGCCAGTTCGCGAACCAGCGTATCGGTCTCTTCGTCTCTGACATGGAACGGCATCGGCAGCCTCCGGATAGCCGGAGCATAGCATCGGATAGCCGGCCGCTCAAATCGTACCAGCCAAAACGCGAAACGGGCGGGCCCTTGCGAGCCCGCCCGTCCGTTTGCCTTGCGACAGGTTCGGCGCCTAGACGCTGACCGAACCGGTGTCGATCTTGAAGCCCGGGCCCATGGTCGAGGACAGGGCGATGCGCTTGACGTAGGTGCCCTTGGCGCCCGACGGCTTGGCCTTGTTCAGCGCGTCGACGAGCGCTCGGACGTTGGCCAGCAGAGCTTCCTCGGTGAAGGAGACCTTGCCGATGCCGGCGTGGACGATGCCCGCCTTCTCGACGCGGAACTCGATGGCGCCGCCCTTGGCGTCCTTGACGGCCTGGCCGACGTTCGGGGTCACGGTGCCGACGCGCGGGTTGGGCATCAGGCCGCGCGGGCCCAGCACCTTACCCAGACGACCGACCAGGGCCATCATGTCCGGCGTCGCGATGACGCGATCGAAGTCCATGAAGCCGCCCTGGATGCGCTCGACCAGGTCCTCGGCGCCCACCACGTCGGCGCCGGCGGCGAGGGCTTCTTCGGCCTTGGCGTCCTTGGCGATGACGGCGACGCGAACGTCACGGCCGGTGCCCGAGGGCAGCGAGACCACGCCGCGGACCTGCTGGTCGGCGTGACGCGGGTCGACGCCCAGGTTGACGGCGATCTCGACCGACTCGTCGAACTTGGCGGTGGCGTTGGCCTTGACCAGTTTCACGGCGTCCTCGACCGAGTGCGTCGCGTCGCGATCGCCGGTCCAGGCCTGAATGCGCTTGGCTTGCTTGGGCATGGTCTTAAGCCTCCACGACTTGCAGGCCCATCGAACGGGCGGAGCCCTCGATGATGCGGGCAGCGGCTTCGATGTCGTTGGCGTTCAGGTCCTTCATCTTGCCTTCGGCGATCTCGCGCAGCTGGGTGCGGGTGATCGTGCCGGCGCTGTCGCGGCCCGGCTTGGTCGAACCGGACTTGAGGCCCAGCGCTTCCTTGATGAAGTGGGTGGCGGGCGGGGTCTTGGTGATGAAGGTGAAGGACTTGTCCTGGTAGACGGTGATCACCGTCGGCAGGGGCGTGCCTTTCACTTCCTTCTCGGTGCGCGCGTTGAACTCCTTGCAGAAGCCCATGATGTTGACGCCGCGCTGACCCAGAGCCGGGCCGATAGGCGGGGAAGGCGTGGCGGAGCCGGCCTTCACCTGCAGTTTGATGTAGCCCAAGATCTTCTTGGCCATCTCTGTCTCCGTTTAAGCGGCGCTAGTTAAAGCGCCTATGCGGCCGTGGTGCGGGCAGACCCCTCCCACGGATTTGACGCCCGGTGGTCTGGGCGAGGCGCGCCTGTAGCAGAGAAGGTGCGGGCGGACAACCGCTTCCCCCTCCCCCGACCCGTCATCCTCGCGCTCGTCGCGAGGACCCATGCGTGATGAGCCAAACGAAAAGGGCGCGGATCGCTCCACGCCCTTCTTGCTGTTTCCGTGTTCATGGGCCCTCGGAACACGTCCGAGGATGACGGCGCTGGCGAAAGGTCAGACGACCTTTTCGACCTGGCTGTATTCCAGCTCGACCGGGGTGGCGCGGCCGAAGATCGAAACGGCGACGTGCAGGCGCTCGCGGGCCTCGTCGACCTGCTCGACCGAGCCGTTGAAGCTGGCGAACGGACCGTCGGTGACGCGAACCTGCTCGCCGATCTCGAAGCGGACGGTGGACTTGGGCCGCTCGACGCTTTCCTCGACCACGCCGATCATGCGGGCCGCTTCCTTTTCGGAGATCGGCTGCGGCTTGCTGGCCGAGCCGAGGAAGCCGGTGACCTTGGGCGTGTTCTTGACCAGGTGGTAGGCCTCGTCGCTGAGATCCATCTTCACCAGCACGTAGCCGGGCAGGAACTTGCGCTCGGCGTTGACCTTGCGGCCGCGGCGGATCTCGACGACCTCCTCGGTCGGCACGAGGATCTCGGAGAAGGCGTCTTCCAGGCCCTGGGCCTTGGCCTGGTCACGGATGTGGTCGGCCACCTTCTTCTCGAAGTTCGAGTAGGCGTGGACGATGTACCAGCGGTGGCGCGGGTTGGACGGCCGGGCTTCGACTTGAGCGTTCATGGATTATCCGGCGTTCGCGAGCTTCAGGACCTGCGCCACGATGAACGACAGGCTCGTGTCGACCACGAAGAAGAACAGGGCGGCGATGATCACCATGATGAACACCATCACGGCGGTCACCCAGGTTTCCTTGCGGCTCGTCCAGGTGATCTTGCGCCCTTCGGCGCGGACCTCCTTGAAGAACTGCACGACGTTGAACGGCTTCTTCGGCGTGGCGGCGGCGGCCGCTCCCTGACCGGCAGGCGCGGCGACAGCGGCGGCGCTCTTGGCGGCGCGCTGTTTCATCGCGGAGAGATTGCCCGTTTTCTTGGCCATCGGACGGGTCTGAAGCTCTTTCAACTGGCCGAAGCGCGACCATCGCGCTCCGGATATAGGGACAAGGTGGCACGAGTGGAGGGATTCGAACCCCCGGCCCTCGGTTTTGGAGACCGATGCTCTACCAGCTGAGCTACACTCGTAGACGTCCACCCTCGCGGGCAAATGCCCTCCGGCGACCAAACAGCGAACCGTAGGCGGTGATACCCGCCGGTCAGCTTTTCAATTCACCGGAAGCGCGCCGTTTAGCAGGGACAGCGGCGGCGGGCAAGCAAGGCGACGCCGGATCGAACCTCGTTCCACGACGTTTTTGTCGTGAAACGGAGACTTCCATGGCCAGACGCCCCAGCAACCGCGAAACCGAGAACGAGAACCTGCGCCCCGACGGCGACGGCCACGCCCCCGCCCCGCCACCGAACCGCCCGGTTCCAAGGAGTCGGTGCAGACCGAGAAGACGGAGACGGATCCCGGCAGCGGGGAGGAAAATTGATCGACAGTCCTCCCCGTTTACGGGGAGGGGGACCATGCGGAGCATGGTGGTGGGGTAGCGCCGACGTCGGACGACTGGCCGCCTTGCAAAGCGCCCTATCCTGAGAACC
>JAUSPV010000051.1 GCA_030652755.1 Caulobacter sp.
GAGCCGCCCCACATCGTGGCGATCCAGCTGAAGATCTTCACGCCGGTGGGCACCGCGATGACCATGGTGGCCGCCACGAAGTAGGCGCGCAGGTTGATGCCCATGCCCACGGTGTACATGTGGTGGGCCCAGACGATGAAGCCGACGAAGCCGATGGCGACCATGGCGTAGGCCATGGCGAGGTAGCCGAAGACGGGCTTGCGCGAGAAGGTCGAGACGATGTGGCTGATCATGCCGAAGCCCGGCAGGATCAGGATGTACACTTCCGGGTGACCGAAGAACCAGAACAGGTGCTGGAACATCACCGGATCGCCGCCACCGGCCGGGTCGAAGAAGGCGGTGCCGAAGTTGCGGTCGGTCAGCAGCATGGTGATGGCGCCGGCCAGGACCGGCAGCGACAGCAGCAGCAGGAAGACGGTGACCAGGATCGACCACACGAACAGCGGCATGCGGTGCAGGGTCATGCCCGGCGCGCGCATGTTGAAGATCGTGGTGATGAAGTTGATCGCACCCAGGATCGAGCTCGCGCCGGCCAGGTGGAGCGAGAAGATCGCCAGATCCATCGACGGGCCGGTGTGGCCAGAGGTCGAAAGCGGCGGATAGATCGTCCAGCCGCCTCCGAAACCCTTGCCCGGGCCGCCGTCGACGAACATCGACGCGATCAGCAGCACCCAGGCGGCGACCAGCAGCCAGAACGAAACGTTGTTCATCCGCGGGAAGGCCATGTCCGGCGCGCCGATCATCAGCGGCACGAACCAGTTGCCGAAGCCGCCGATCATCGCCGGCATGACCATGAAGAAGATCATGACCAGGGCGTGGGCGGTGACCACCACGTTGTAGCCGTGCTTGGTCTGCTCGATCAGACCCAGCAGGTTGATCGAGGAGTTCTCGGCGAAGATCTGGATCCCCGGCTCGGCCAGCTCCCAGCGGATCAGGCCGGACAGCGCGCCGCCCACGATGCCCGCCATGATGGCGAACAGCAGGTACAGCGTGCCGATGTCC
>JAUSPV010000083.1 GCA_030652755.1 Caulobacter sp.
CAAGTACAACCAGCTGCTGCGCATCGAGGAGCAGCTGGACGACATGGCGATGTATCTGGGCCGCAAGGCGATCAAGCAGGGGTAGGGCCCACCCGCTGTCATCCCGGGCGGCCGCCGGCCGACCCGGGACCCAGCATCTCAACGTCGCCCCTGGGTCCCGGATAGCCGCTGCGCGACTTCCGGGATGACAGCACAGTGCGGAAATCCTCAACCCGGCCTTAACCCTACGGCCCGAAGGTGACGCTGTCCCACCGCCACGAGTCGGCATGTTCCAGCGTCTGCGCCCAGCCCTGCCGACGGTCGCCCTCCTGGGGCTGATCGTCTACTTCGTCTTCCACGGCCTGACCGGGGAGCGGGGTCTGCTGCTGTCGTCGCAGCGTGACGCGATTTTGAACGCACGTTCGAAGGAATTGGTCGACCTGCGCCAACGCAGGGTGGACCTGGAGGCGCGGGCGCGGCTATTACGCGACAACAGCCTGTCCGCGGACCTCCTTGAGGAACGCGCCCGTTCTCTTCTAGGCTTCGCGGACCCGAAGGATTATGTGATCCGCGAAACCCCCTGAGCGAGGTCGAAGTTTTCGTCCCGCTCACCGAGATCGGGAAGAACAGGCCGGAATGGGACGATCCAGGGAGAATTCGATGGCGACAGCGCCCAAGGCGAAATCGACATCGGGGAAGAAGAATGACACCGGTGTCAGCGCTTCCTCGAAAGAGCAGCTTCTCAAGTATTACAGGGACATGCTGCTTATTCGTCGCTTCGAGGAACGGGCCGGCCAGCTGTACGGCATGGGCCTGATCGGCGGCTTCTGCCACCTCTACATCGGCCAGGAAGCCATCGCCGTCGGCATGCAGTCGATCGCGCAGGAGGGCGACCAGATCATCACCGGCTACCGCGACCACGGCCACATGCTGGCCGCCGGCATGGACCCCAACGAGGTGATGGCAGAGCTCACCGGCCGCATCGGCGGTTCGTCCAAGGGCAAGGGCGGGTCGATGCACATGTTCTCGACCGAGGCCGGCTTCTACGGCGGTCACGGCATCGTCGGGGCGCAGGTGAGCCTGGGCACGGGCCTGGCGCTGGCCGACAAGTACCGCGACAACGGCAAGGTCAGCTTCACCTACTTCGGCGACGGGGCCGCCAACCAGGGCCAGGTCTACGAGAGCTTCAACATGGCCGAGCTCTGGGACCTGCCGGTGGTCTACGTGGTCGAGAACAACCAGTACGCCATGGGCACCTCGATCGAACGCTCCAGCTCCGAGACCCGGCTGCACAAGCGCGGCGTCTCGTTCAACATCCCCGGCGAGGAAGTCGACGGCATGGACGTGGAGGCGGTCGCCGCCGCGGGGCTGAAGGCCGCCGAGCACGCCCGCAGCGGCAAGGGTCCCTACATCCTCGAGATGAAGACCTATCGCTACCGCGGCCACTCGATGAGCGACCCGGCCAAATACCGGACCAAGGAAGAGGTCGACGAGGTCAAGAAGACCCGCGATCCCATTGAACACCTTCGCGAAAAGCTGGCTGCCGCCAAGGTGACCGACGACGAGCTGAAGGTCATCGACGCGGAGGTCAAATCCATCATCGCCGCCGCCGCCGAGTTCGCCCGCACCAGCCCTGAGCCCGATCCGTCCGAGCTGTACACCGACGTCTACCTGGAGGCCGCGCAGTGAGCGTCGACATCCTGATGCCCGCCCTGTCTCCGACGATGGAGGAGGGCACGCTCGCCAAATGGCACGTCAAGGAAGGCGACACGGTGAAGGCCGGCGACGTCATCGCCGAGATCGAGACCGACAAGGCCACGATGGAGGTCGAGGCCGTCGATGAGGGTGAGATCACCGACATCCTCGTCGCCGAGGGCTCGGAGAACGTGAAGG
>JAUSPV010000086.1 GCA_030652755.1 Caulobacter sp.
GAGCCCGGGCCGATGCCGACCTTCACCGCGTCGGCGCCGGCGTCGATCAGGGCGCGGGCGGCGTCGTAGGTGGCGATGTTGCCGGCGACGATCTGGACGCGGTTGGTCTCGCGCTTCAGTCGGGCCACGGCGTCGGCGACCTGTTTGGAGTGGCCGTGGGCGGTATCGATGACCACCACGTCCACCCCGGCCTCGACCAGGGCCATGGAACGCTCGAAGCCGGCGTCGCCGACGGTCGAGGCGGCGCCGACCCGCAGGCGGCCCTTGTCGTCCTTGGCGGCGTGCGGATGGTCGTGCGCCTTGTCGATGTCCTTGACGGTGATCAGCCCGACGGCCCGGCCCAGGTCGTCGACGACGATCAGCCGTTCGATCTTGTTGGTCTTCAGCAGGCTGACCGCCTCGGCCGGGTCGATGCCCTCGCGGACCGTGATCAGATTGTCCTTCGTCATGATCGAGGCGGCCTTGAGCCGCTCGTCCGTTTCGAAGCGCATGTCGCGGTTGGTCAGGATGCCGACCAGCTTTCCGGTTCCTGGTTCAACCACCGGAAATCCGGAGATTTTCCGCCGCGCCTTGATCTCGCGGATCTCGGCCAGGGTCGTATCGGGGTGGATGGTCAGCGGGTTGATGACCATGCCGCTCTCGTACCGCTTCACTTCGCGGACCTGTTCGGCCTGCTCGTCGACGGTGAGGTTGCGGTGCAGGATGCCCATGCCGCCGGACTGGGCCATCGCGATGGCCAGCCGGCTTTCGGTCACCGTGTCCATGGCGGCGGACACAAGCGGTATGTTCAGACTGATTTCGCGCGTGAACCGGGTTTCCGTGGAAACCTGCGTCGGCATCACTTCCGACGGGCCGGGTTCGAGCAAAACATCGTCGAAGGTGAGCCCTTCGCGAATCTCCATTGGAGTCTCCGTTTTGCGGGCGCGGTATCGAGGCATTGGGCGCCCGAGTCAATGCCGGAGCGGGGTTAAATCCTCCCCGCGACCCCCATTCGCCGCGGCCGGACGCGCGGCGCGCCCCCCCTTTCGGGGCAACCGCCCAGCCCCCGCCTCTGCCATTGTTCAGTCACGGGAGCGCAGGACCGACGAAGCCTGCGCCGCCGGCGCGATCAAATATCCGACGGGGGAAACGGATGACCGACGAGGCGCAAGCCGCCGCAAGGCCGCTGGCCGGGCCGATCAATATACTGTCCGCGTTCGCCATCGAACTCTATCTGCGCGGCGAGCAGGCGCATCCTCGGTGAGGATCCTGGCGGTCTGTTGTCACCCGTCTCGCGAGAGCTTCCACGCCGACCTGCGGGCCGAGGTGCTCGGGCGCCTCGCCGCCGACGGACATATGCTGACGGTGATCGACCTCTATGCCGAGGGCTTCGATCCGGTCGTGCGTGAGTCGGAGTGGCGTGAGCGGCGCGCCAAGGGCGTCAAGACCCCGGACATCGAGCGGCATATCGCCGAGCTGCGCAGCGCCCAGGCCCTGCTGCTGATCTATCCGACCTGGTGGTACGGAATGCCGGCGATGCTGAAGGGCTGGCTGGACCGCGTCTGGCTGCCAGGCGTGGCGTTCGAGATCGAGGACGGCCGCATTCGGCGACATATGCTCTCCAACCTGCGCCATTTCGCGGTGGTCACCACCCACGGCTCGCCGCACTGGTTCATCCGCCTCTTCATGGGCGAACCGGGCCACAAGCAGGTGGTGCGGGGCCTGACCCAGCATCTGGCCAGGGGCTGCAGGGTCAGCTGGAACGCCCTCTACGCCATCGATACCCGAGAGCCGGACGCGCTGGAGTCCTGGCGCGAGCGGACCGCGCGGCGGCTGGGACGGTTCTTCGCCGGATAGGCGGCGGCGGCGGTCTCCTCTAGGGTCGCCCCGGGGAGGACCACCATGCACCATCCGGACATCCATATCGCGCCGCCCGCCAGCGGCCCGATCGAACAGGACCCGGCGATCGCCGTCCTGATGCTGGCCTTCAGCACCGACGCGGCCATCCGCTACATGTTCCCGTCGGCCGGGGCCTACATCGCCGCCTTTCCCCGCATGGCCGCGGCCATGGGCGGCGCGGCCCTGGAGGCTGGCGCGGCCTTCGTCGCCGACGACCACGCCGCCGCCGCCCTGTGGCTGCCGCCGGGCCTGGCGCCCGACGGCGACGCCATCGCCGCCGTCGTGGGCGAGCACGCCCCGATGGAGCGGCTGGAGGTGCTGATGCAGGTCGGCGCGCTGATGGAGGAATTCCATCCCAAGGAGCCGCACTGGTACCTGCCGATGATCGGCGTCGACCCGTCGCGCCAGGGCCAGGGCTATGGCTCGGCGCTGCTGAAGGCGGCGCTGAAGCACTGCGACGCCGACGGCCTGCCGGCCTATCTGGAAAGCTCCAGCCCGAGGAACGTGCCGCTCTACGAACGCCACGGCTTCGAGGTGATCGGCGAGATCAAGCCGGGGGACCACCCCGGGATCACGCCGATGTACCGGACGGCAAGGGGCTAGGCGGGCGGTTAGTGGCGAGTCCGGGCGCCGACGCCGGCCGCGACGCCAAGCCGCTCAGCTGCCGCATGCAGTCGATGATCCCGGCTCCACAGGGTGGCTTCGTCCGTCAGCAAGGCGCTGGCCAGCAGGTGCGTGTCGACAAAGCCAAGGCCCCGTCCGAATAGGTTCTCCCGCTCGATGAGATCCAACACCTCGTCATCCCGCGCCTTGAGAACGGTCGGCATCTTCCGAAGTGTCGCGAGGAGGCCGCCGCGACCTGGGAGGTTGCCCATGGCGAGCTCGCCCACGACGAACGGGTGCATCAGGATCAAGCCCGCATCCAAGTGCGCGATCATTGTCGCATCGCCATCCCGGAGATGATCGACCCAGATCGAGGTGTCGGCCAGGATCACGCCGGCTCGGACCGGCGGCGAGGCGGCACCATTAGATCGGGGGCGGAGCCGCCAAGTCTGGCCAGTCGCCGCGCGGCCTCCCGCTCGATCAAAGCCTTGAGCGCGGCCCGCACCAGGGCCGACTTCTCGGTGATCCCGGTCAATTCAGCGGCGTCGGCGAGCAGTTCGTCGTCCAGAGTAAGGGTGGTGCGCATGGCGTGCCTCCAGTAGGCACGAAGTATGGCATCAAATGATGCTCAAATCCATGCCTACCCCTTGAACCCCGTCGCCACGAGGAACACCTCGGAGCTGTCCGCCCGGCTGGCCTTGGGTTTCACGTGCTGGACCTTGGTGAAGTGCTTTTTCAGGTCGCGGATGATCTGGGCCGTCTCGCCGCCCTGGAAGGCCTTGGCGACGAACGACCCGCCGGGCTTCAGCACGCTGACGGCGAACGCAGACGCCAGCTCGATCAGCCCGACGATCCGCAGGTGGTCGGTCTCGCGGTGGCCCACGGTGTTGGGGGCCATGTCCGACAACACCAGGTCCGGCTGACCGCCCAGCATCTCCATCAGCAACGGACCGGCCGCCGGGTCGGTGAAGTCCATCTGCACCATCTCGGCGGGCGGCAGGGGATCGACCGGCAGCAGATCGATGCCGATCACCCGGCCCGCGCCACGCTGCAGCGCGATCTGCACCCAGCCGCCCGGCGCGCAGCCGAGGTCGATGACCTTCGTCCCCTTGCGGATCAGCTTGAAGCGGTCGTCGATCTCCGACAGCTTGAACGCCGCGCGGCTGCGATAGCCCTGCGCCCGCGCTTCCGCCGAGAACGGGTCGTTGATCTGGCGTTCCAGCCAGGCCTGCGAGGACGGCCGACGGCCCTTGGCGGTCTTCAGCCGGGCCGGCTTGCCACGGCCGACGCCGTCGTTGCCGCCGGTGGGCGGGCGGACCATGCGGCGTTTGGGGGGCTCTTCGTCACTCATGCCGCCGCTCCTGCCAGACGCGGGCCGCCAGAGCGATGTTTTCTTCGCCGGCGCGGCCGACGCTCGCTCATCAGGCTGAGCAAGATCCCCTCGCGCAGCCCGCGGTCGGCGACCCGCACGCGGGGGCACGGCCAGAGCTCCTGCACCGCCTGCAGGATGGCGGCCCCCGCCAGCACCAGATCGGCCCGGTCGGGGCCGATGCAGGGCTGCGCCGCCCGCTGCGCCGGCGTCCAGGCCAGCAGTTTGCCGATCGTGGCCTCGCAGTCGGCCTGGGTCATCCACAGGCCGTCGACCCGGTTGCGGTCATAGCGCGGCAGGTCGAGGTGCAGCCCGGCCAGGCTGGTGATGGCGCCGGAGGTGCCGACCAGATGCGCGCGGCCCTCCGCGAAGGTCCGCCTCAGCGGTTCGGCGTGCGGAAAGGCCTCGATCCGCGCCTTGACCGTGTCGACCATGGCCCGGAACCAGGCCTCGACCGATCCCTCGCTCTCCGGGAACTGCTCGGCCAGGGTGACCACCCCGATCGGCACCGACAGCCAGGCCTTGATCGGCAGACGCCAGGGCGCGAACTGCCGGGGGCGGGCGTCGAGGCCCTCTCCCTTCAGATCAACCCAGCTGAACTCGGTCGACCCACCGCCCACGTCGACGACCAGCGCCGCGTCGGACGAGCGGTCCAGCAGGTTGAGGCAGCCGGCGACCGACAGCTGGGCCTCTTCCTTGGGGGTGATGATCTGCAGCGCCAGGCCGGTCTCGGCGGCGACGCGGGCGATGAAGGCCGGGCCGTTGCCGGCCTGGCGGCAGGCCTGGGTGGCGATGGCCTTGATGCGCACGCAGTTGCGGCGGCGAATCTTCTCGGCGCAGATGCTCAGGGCCGCCAGGGCGCGGTCCATCGCCGCCTCCGACATCTGGCCGCTCGCCGAAAGCCCCTCGCCCAGCCGCACGATCCGCGAATAGGCCTCGACCACGCGAAAGCCGCCCGGCGTCGGGGTGGCGACCAGCAGCCTGCAGTTGTTGGTGCCCAGATCTAGGGCGGCGTACGTCGGCGGTGATCCGCCCGACGACCTTCGACGGCCCTCGCCGGAGCCGCTTTGCGCTTGATGCGCCTCCGACATGGTTTCAGCCCTGTCTGCGCAGACGCCGGGAGGGGCGCCTCGTTTCACCGGCGACTGTAGCGGGCGCTTTCGCGTGGCGGAAGGCATTGACTTGCCTCCGGCGACTGAGGACTTACGTTCATATTCCAGTCAGGCCCGCGGGCTTAGAGTCCGTAATGTTATGCAGTCCAGAAACGCCAAATTCGCGATCGGCCAGGTGGTCAGACACCGGCACTTCCCGTTCCGGGGGGTGATCTTCGACGTCGACCCGACCTTCGCCAACACCGAGGAGTGGTGGGAGTCGATCCCCGAGGAGATCCGGCCCCGCAAGGACCAGCCCTTCTATCACCTGCTGGCCGAGAACAACGAGAACACCTATGTGGCCTATGTGTCCGAGCAGAACCTGCTGCCGGACGACACGGGCGAGCCGGTGGGTCACCCGCACACGGCGCTGATCTTCGACGGCTTCGAGGACGGTCATTACAACATGAAGCCGCGCGTCTCGCACTGAGGCGGTGCGGGCTTCGCGCGGCGCGAACCACGCAAGATTGTTTCGCCAGAAACCACTTTCGCGCCTGCCTTAGACCGGAAATTTCCGCGAAGCAGGCGCATTGTCCCCCGCATGAGCGCAGACGGCTTTCACGGCGGTCCGCCCCCCGGCGCGGCGGCGGACTGGACCATCGATCAGAACTGGGACGCCTACACCGCCGATGAGCATGCGGTCTGGGATGTTCTGTACGCCCGTCAGGCGGCGCTGCTGCCCGGGCGGGCCTGCGACGCCTTCCTGCGCGGGCTGGATGCGCTGAACCTGCAGCGCGGCGGCATCCCGGACTTTCGCCAGATCAACGCCGACCTTGAGCGCCTGACAGGCTGGGCCGTGGTGGCGGCGCCCGGACTGGTGCCCGACGACGTCTTCTTCGAACACCTGGCCAACCGCCGGTTCGTCTCCGGCCAGTTCATCCGCAAGGCCGACCAGCTCGACTACCTGCAGGAGCCGGACATCTTCCATGACGTGTTCGGCCACGTCCCCATGCTGACCGACCCGGTCTTCGCCGACTACATGCAGGCCTATGGCGAGGGCGGTCGCCGGGCCATGGGGCGCGGCCAGCTGCACAATCTGGCCCGCCTCTACTGGTACACGGTCGAGTTCGGCCTGCTCGACACGCCTGAGGGCCTGCGGATCTACGGCGCCGGCATCGTCTCCTCGCGCGCCGAATCGATCTTCGCCCTCGACGATCCCTCCCCCAACCGGCTTGGCTTCGAACTCGAGCGGACCATGCGGACGCCCTACCGGATCGACGACTTCCAGCAGGTCTATTTCGTCATCCCGTCGCTGCAGGCCCTGCTGGACGCGACGCTCCAGGACTTCGCGCCGATCTACGCCCGGCTGGACGGCGCCGCCGACATCGCCATCGACGCCATCCTGCCGACGGACCGCGTGCTCACCCGGGGCACTCAGGCCTACGCGGCGGCGGGTGGGCGGCTGGGCGGGTAACTCCTCTCCGCCGTCATCGTCGGACTTGTTCCGACGACCCATGCCTGGTGCGTCAGCCGGCCTTCTGCGTGCTTCCGACACGCGCTCTTCGAGCGCTGCTCAGCATGACTATGGAGGGTAGCCGTCCAACCTAGTCATCCTGAGCAGCCGCGCAGCGGCGTGTCGAAGGACGCAGGGCGACCGCGGCATCCCCAAGGCCCTACGAAGCCCGCGAGGGTGACGGGTTTGATTTCAATCCGAACACCAGCCGCAGCACGGCCACCCGGCTGACCACGGCATAGGTCGCGAAACAGGCCGCGAAGGTGATGGCGATCAGCAGCGCCGCCTCCAGCGCCTGGTTCAGGCCCACCGCGGCCAGGTGATGGCCGGCAACGACGATCACCGTCTGGTGGACGATGTAGAACGGGAACACCGCCAGGGTCAGCCAGGTCAGCACCGGGCCGCCGCGCGTCAGGTGCTTGGCCCCGAAGCCCAGCACGGCCAGGATCGCGCACCACTGATCGACGGCGTAGACGCCGCGCATGGCCAGCTTCAGCAGTTCGGGCGGGACGGCGTCCTCGCCCCGGTACACCCAGGCATAGGTGGCGAAAGCCGCCCAGGCGCCGAGCGCCAGCACAAGGGCCGACCAACGCATCCGGATGGTCGCCTCCCGGAAGGCGCCGCTCCGCGCGATCAGGAAGCCCAGCAGGAAGGCCGCGAAGCTGACCGCGTGGTTGTACCAGTCGTCGACCAGGGCGTGGGTGACCTCGAACATCGGCAGCAGCACGACCCGGCAGAGCGCCAGATAGACGATCGGCGCCAGCAGCAGGGTCCAGCCCTTCAAGCCCTCGCCAAGCCCGTCGCCGAGGCGGACCATCGGCTGGCGCGCGACACCCAGAAGAATCGCCAGAACCATCGTGTAGACAAAGAGATACACCACAAACCACATGTGGTTGTAGGTCGGCGTGATCAGGCAGCCGTCGGCGTCGCACCAGCCGCCGGACGCCGTGGCGTAGAGCGCATAGAAGTCCAGAAACGACCCGCTGAACCCGGCCTGCTCGACCACCTCGTAGTAGCTCTGCGGCGGCACGATCACGAAGACGGCGAAGACAAGCGGCGGCAGCAGTCGCCAGGCCCTCTGGCTCGCCAGACTTCCGGCGCTGATCTTGTCGGCCATGAACCGCGTCGCCGCGCCGGAGACCAGGAACAGCAGGGTGAGCCGCCAGGGGTTGGTCAGCTGCATCACCGGTTCCAGCCATTCCACGGGCCTGGGGCTCTTCACGTGCCAGTCCCAGGGCACGTAGAACATGCCGACGTGATAGAGGATCAGCAGGAAGAAGGCGCCGACGCGGATCCAGTCGAGGTCGTGGCGGCGGTCGGGGGAAACGGTGGACGTCACGGTCAGGCTCGCGAGGATTGACGATGTCCCTGCATGGCGAAGCGGCCCCGCCTCGCGCCACCGCCTCGCCACGCCCGGCCCCGGGCCGGTGACGAACGGCGGTCGCCCGTGACGAGCGGCGCGGACACGGGGACGAACGGCGCGCCCTCCGGGCGGAGCGTCTTCCTGCGCGGCGCGGCGGTCTACGCCACGGTCGTCCTCGTCGTCACCCTGATCAACGTCATGAGTCTCCAGCATGAGATGCCGGAACTGGCCTGGTGGAAGCCCTGGACCTGGGAAGGCAGCAGCCTCGTGGTCATCCTGACCATCCTCTGGCTGCCCTGGCTGACCCTGCGGGCCGCGCCGCTTGAAGGCTGGAGGCGTCCGCTCATCTGGCTGATTCACCTGGGCGGCATGCTCGCCTGGTCAATCCTGCACGTGGGCGGATTCCTGATCCTGCGCCACAGCGTCTATGCCCTGGCGGGCGAGGCCTACAACTACGGCGATCTGGACGAGAAGTTCCTCTACGAGGCCCGCAAGGACATCCTCAGCTACACGATGGCGGTGGCCACCTTCTGGGTCGCCGGCCGCATGGTGTTCGCCCAGCGATCCGAACCCGCCGCCCAGGCCTCACCGCCCGCGACGTTCGACATTCGCGACGGCGCACGGGTGATCCGGGTTCCCGTCGCCGACATTCTCGCCGTCGCCTCGGCCGGCAACTATGTCGAGATCCATCTGGCGGACGGTCGCAAACCGCTGATGCGCTCATCGCTCGGCGCCGTGGAAGCCGAGCTGGCGCCGCGAGGCTTCGTGCGCACCCATCGCTCCTGGCTAGTCAACGCCGCGCGCGTGACCGGGCTGACGCCGGAGGGCTCGGGCGACTGGACCGTCGAGCTCGGCGCGCTGGAAGCGCCGCTGTCCCGGCGCTTTCCCGACGCGCTGGCAAGGCTGCGGGCCGGGTAGCGCGGGACAGACACCTGGGTGTCTGTCCCTATCTTTGGGACGGATAGAACCCGCCGCCGAGCCCCAGGATCCCGGTCAGGGCGTCCAGCGCCGCGCGGCTCTCGTCGAGCAGGTGCGGATCGGCCAGATCGGCGGGCAGCAGGCGGTCGCGATAGTGGCGTTCGGCCCAGGCGGTCAGCCGCTCGTGCAGCGTCGCGTCGAACCGCTGGGCCGGGTTTGTCGCCGCCAGCTCGTCGTCGGTCAGCACGACCCGCAACCGCAGGCAGGCGGGCCCGCCACCGTTGCGCATGCTCTGCCGCACATCGACATACTCGACCCGGCCGATCGGACCGTTGGAGGCGATGGCCCGTTCGACCGCCGCGGCGGCGCGTGGCGTCTCGGCCGTCTCCATCGGCGCGATCAGCGTCAGCCGGTCATCGCCGGGAAGAGAGACCAGCATCGAATTGAAAAGATAGGACTTTATGGCCTCGCCCAGCGGCAGGTCCGCCGCGTCGATCTGCACGAACTGCGGCTCGAAGCTCCGGGCGGCGGCGCGGATATCAGCCTGCACAGCCACGGCGTCCTCGAAGGCCGTCTCGTGAAAGAACAGGCAGGTGCGGGCGCCGACGCAGACCACGTCGTTGTGAAACACCCCCGCCTCGATGGCCGCGCGGGCCTGGCGCGCGAACACCGCGCCCCCGGCCCCGTGACGCCGGGCCACGGCCTCGAAGGCCTGCTTCGTCTGCCGCGCCGGGAAACGTCCGGTCCAGGGCTCATAGGCGTCCCGGCCCCAGACGAACAGGTTGACGCCCGGCACGCCGTGGTCGGCGCAGAGGCGGGCGTGGTTCGCCGCGCCCTCGTCGGCGAAGTGCGGCTGGGCCGGCAGCGGGTCGTGGACGGCGAAGCGGCGCTCGTCCGGGAACAGCGCCCGCAGAGACCGCGTCGTCTGCTCGCCCTCCAGGCTGCGATGCAGGTTGGTCAGCAGGTTTGCCGGCGTGAAGTGAACCCGGCCGTCGGCGGCGTCGGCGCTGGGCGTCACCGTCGCGGCGTTGGCGGCCCACATCGGCGAGGCGCTGCAGGCGGTGTTGAGCAGCTCCGGCGCCTGGCGCGCGGCGGCCTCGATCACCTGATGGTCGGTTCCGCCAAAGCCAATCCCGCGCAGGAAGCCGACGTCCGGCCGCTCATGCGGCGGCAGCACGAACTGCGGCAGGCCCAGGCCCGCCATCAGCCGCATCTTCGACAGCCCCTCCAGCACCGCCGAGCGCGGGTTGGACGGATCGCCCTTGTTGATCTCGCTGGCCAGATTGCCGGGCGCGAGACCCGCGAAGCTGTGGGTCGGCCCGACCAGCCCGTCGGCGTTGGCTTCGACCGCCGGAGCACGCAATGAGCTCACGCCCACAACCCCTTGATATCGCTCACAGTCGGCAGCACCGCGTCGGCCTCGAAGCTGGCCACCGGATAGGCGCAGTAGTCGGCGGCGTAGTAGGCGCTGGGACGGTGGTTGCCGGAGGCGCCCAGGCCGCCGAACGGGGCCGTTCCGGCCGCGCCCGTCGTCGGGCGGTTCCAGTTGACGACGCCGGCGCGGATGCGCTGCTGGAAGCGCTCCCAACGGGCCGGATCGTCGCTGATCAGGCCGGCGGAGAGGCCGAATCGGGTGTCGTTGGCCAAGGCGAGCGCGCCGTCGAAGGTCGCCGCGCGGCGGACCTGAATGATGGGCGCGAAGATCTCCTCATCCGGCGTCTCGTGATGGCTGACGTCGATGAGGCCCGGCGTGATGAAGGCCTCCGACAGCCCCTCGACCGCCCTCGCCTCGCGGATCACCGTCCCACCCAGCGCCTTGGCGGCGGCGCGGGCGGCGACAGCGGCGCGGGCGGAGATCAGCGGGCCCATGAAGGGCTCGGTCGCGCCGTCCCACGGGCCGGCGATCAGGCGGTCGGCGAGGGCCGCGACGGCCGCGATGATCGCCTCGCCCTCATGGCCTTCGGGCACGATCAGCCGGCGGGCGCAGGAGCAGCGCTGGCCGGTGGTGATGAAGCTCGACTGCACGACCAGGGCCGCGACGGCCTGCGCGTCCGTGGCGTCCCAGACGACCAGCGGATTGTTGCCGCCCAGCTCCAGCGCCAGGATCACGTCCGGCCGGTCGGCGAAGTGGCGGCGGAAGTGGGCCCCCGCCGCGCCGGACCCGGTGAACAGCAGGCCGTCGATGGGCTGGTCGATCAGGGCCGCGCCGGTCTCCTTGCCGCCCTGGACGAGGTTGACCACGCCCCGGGGCAGATCAGCCGCTTCCAGGGCCTCGGCCATGAGCTCGCCGGTCCACGGCGTCTCTTCCGACGGCTTGAAGACCACGGTGTCGCCGGCCAGCAGCGCCGGCACGATGTGGCCGTTGGGCAGGTGGCCGGGGAAGTTGAACGGGCCGAGCACCGCCATCACGCCATGCGGCCGGTGGCGCAGTACGGCCCGGCCAAAGGCGGTGGGCGTCTCGCGCACGCCGGTGCGCTCGTCATAGGCGGCGATCGAGGCGTCGACCTTGGCCATCATCGAGCCGAGCTCGGCGGTGGTCTCCCACAGCGCCTTGCCGGTCTCGCGGGAGATGGCCTGGGCCATCGGCCCCTTGCGGGCGTCGAGCGCGGCCTTGTACCGGCGCAGCGCCTCGATCCGCTCGGGGCGCGGCCGGTCGGCCCAGTCCTGGAAGGCGCCCCGGGCGGCCGCAACAGCATCGGCGACGTCGTCGGGCGTGGCGGTTGCGCCCTCCCAGACCGGGGCGCCGGTCGCGGGATCGATAGAGGTCAGGGCCGGGCCTGTTCCAGAGCGCCAGGCGCCATCGATGAAGAGACCACGGCTCATGAGTAGTCTCCCGACAACCCTCTCCCACTTTGGAGAGGGGGACCATGCGAAGCATGGTGGAGCGGGAGGCGCTCCCGCATGCAGGAGCTGCGCGGCCACGAAGCGACGAACACCGGGGCAAACCGGTTGGCCGGAGCACATCCCTCTCCACCACCCTTCGGGCGGCCCCCCTCTCCCAAGAGGGAGAGGAATGCGCACGGGCTCACGACTTCACCTTCACACTGTCGCCTTCGCGCACGCCCAGCACCTGGGCCGCCTCGCGCGACAGCACCGCGCTGTCACCCTCGACCAGCACCGGCGCCCGCACGGCGCGGAAGCGACCGATGTCGTCGGTGGAGACCAGCGCCTCCTCGCCAAACGCATCCTCGCCCAGGCGCACGACCAGCCGGCGGGCCTCCTTGACGGTGCGGATCTCATCGCGCGGCGCGGCCATGGTCGGGCCGGCGTCAAACAGGTCGACGAGGCCCTGGTACCGGAAGCCCTCCCGCTCCAGCATCGCCCTCGCCGCCTCGCCTTCTCGGTGGACCCGGCCGATGGACTTCTCGGCCGCCTCCGGCAGCAGGCCGGTGTAGATCGGATGGCGCGGCGACAGGTCGAGAATGAATTGGCCGTTGGTCGAGGCGCTCATCAGGTCGGCCTGGTCGAATTCCAGCCGGAAGAACTTGTGGGCGACATGTTCCCAGAACGGGCAGACCCCGTCCTCGTCGAACCAGCCGCGCAGTTCGGCCAGCACCATCTCGGCGAAGCGCTGCGGCGCGATGCCGATCAGCATGTAGCGGGCCTGCGCCAGCAGCCGCCCGGCGCCGCCCTTGCGCTTCTCAGGTCGCAGGAACAGCGAGCCGACCTCGGACCAGCCGGCGCATTCGTTGACCAGCACCAGCGCCTGGTGGTCGAACCGCATGTCCAGCGTCGGCGACGACTGGGCCAGGGTGACGACCCGAAACGAGAAGAACGGCCGCTTGAGGCCGACGCTGGCCTTCACCCCGGCGACGCCTTCCACGGCGCCAGTCGCGGCGTCCTCCAGCATCAGAGTGTACCAGGCTTCCGGCGGGGCCACCTCTCCGGCGAAGCTGGCCTTGGACAGGTCCAGCCGCGAGCGCAGCGTCGGCTCATCCTCTGACAGGCTGGTGAAGCCGCGTCCCGACAGGACGGCCAGCTCCATCAGCGCATCGTAGTCGGCGGGAACAGCGGGACGCACGACCAGCATCAGCGAGGCTCCATCAGGGCGCGGATGCCGCGCGCGTCAATCTCGCCGGACGCCAGCTTCATCAGGATCAGGGCCGAGAGCTGGGCCCGCTCGGCGAAGCTGTCGGGCCAAGCGAACTCGCTCTCGCTGTGGATGTCGCCGCCGCGCACGCCAAGGGTGTCGACGTTCGGCAGTCCCGCGGCGAACAGATTGTTGCCCTCGCAGACGCCGCCGGACGACGTCCAGGCGATGTCCTGGCCCAGCAGGGCGCCGACCGCCTTCACCTTGCCGAACAGCGCGGCCTGGGCGGCGTTGAACGGCTTGGCCGGCCGGGTGAAGCCGCCGTGCTGACTGACCAGAAGACCGTCGCCGTCGCCGGCCTTCATGGCGCCCCGGATGCCGGCTTCCAGCCAGGCGGCGGCCTCGGCGTCGGGGAACCGGACGTTGAAGCGGACGACGGCAATATCGGGCACCACATTCAGCGGCGAGCCGCCGTCGATCCTGGCGATATTGACGGTGACGCCGTCGCGGCGGCCGTTCAGCCCGTCCAGCGCCCCGGCGACGCGGGCGGCGGCGGTGATGGCGTTGCGGCCCTCATGGAAGGCCCGACCGGCGTGAGCGGTGCGCCCCGTGACCCGGATATGGAAGTTGCCCGAACCCTTGCGTTCTCCGGCCAGGGCGCCGTCCGCCAGCGCCGGCTCGTACGTCAAGCCCACATGACCCAGAGCGCCGAACTCGGCCAGCACCGGCCCCGAGGCCAGAGACCCGATCTCCTCGTCCGGCGAGATCAGCACCCGGTAGCCCAGGTTGGCGGCGGCGGCCGAGGTCTCGAAGGCCTCGAGCGCCGCCAGAATGACGCTGATGCCGCCTTTCATGTCGGCGATCCCCGGTCCGTGCAGCGCGCCGTCGGGACGGGTCACCACGGCCTGGAAGCGGCTGTCGGCGGGATAGACGGTATCGTAGTGGCCCGTCAGCACGACCTGCACCGGCGCCTCGGGACGGACGATCACGGCCATGGCCGGCGGATGCGCCTGCTCCCTTTCGCGACCATCGGCGCCGATCTCGGTGGAGGCCTGCAGCGGGATGTCGCGCGGTTCCGTCGGCAGCACCGTGAAGGCGTCCTTCAGCAGGCCGCGAACCGTCTCCAGCCCTTCGAGGTTGCGACTGCCGGAGTTGACGTCGCTCCAGCCGACCGCGCGCTCGACGATGGCCGACCCCCGCTCGGCGATGGAGTCCACAACGGATTTCTCTTCCGGCGACAGGCGCATCGGTGTGATCGTCCAACTCTATGGCGCCATTGCCGCGGACCAGGTCGACGCGCGTTGGGACGAGGCGACCCGCCGGAATGGCGCAAGACGGGAGCCGCAGAACGCTCTCAACCTAGCCGACGGGTGACCGGAGGTGAACCCCTGCCCCGCCTAGTAGTCCTTCCGCCAGCGCACCGAGAGCCTCGAATCCTCGCCCGCCAGCCTGGAGATGATCGACAGGTTGCGGCGAACCCGCCACTCGACCTGGGCCGCCGGGCCATCCCGGCCGCCGCCGATGATCTCCAGATAGACGTCGTCGGTCAGGTACTTGCCGCCCGCCACCGTCATCGCCCCGCCCTCCCCGCCTCCGGCGAAGACAAGCCGGTCCAGGCCGGTGAAGTCCTTCAGGTTGCCGATCACGTCAAAGCCCCCGCCGCCGGCCAGCGCCGCGATGGCCGAGGCCAACTGCGCGGCCTCCAGCGGCGACAACTGGGCGGCGGAGGTGCCGAACAGCACTCGCGACAGCACTTCGTCCTGGGGCAGCGAGGGGCTGGAGGTGAGGGTGATCTCCGGTCGCGAGGCGGTGCCGCGTACGCGGATGACGGCGGTCAGAGCCGGGTCCTCGCGGGTCGCGGTCAGGTCGAGCCTAATCCGGTCGGGCGAGGCGGCCAGATAGACCGCGCTGCGGGTGTCGAACTCGAAACGCTTGCCGGCGAAATCGTACTCGCCGCGCACGATGCGGGCGACGCCGTCCAGCACGGGTCTGGCCGTCGTGCCCGAGACGCGGGCGTCGATCGACATCTCCGCGTCCAGGCCTCGGCCTTCGATGAAGATGCCCCGGTCGGCCTTGAGCGTGACATCCAGCCCGACCACCAGGCCGCGCCGGGCTTCCGGGAGCACGTCGCCTTCGGTCGCGCCGGGTTTGTTGCGCTCGATGACCGCCATGGGAATGACCCCGGACGGAGTCGGCGGATCGGCGGCGATGACCGCCCGGTCGATGGTCAGGGCGCCGGAGAGCTGCACCCTGCCGTCGGCGGCCCTGTTGAGCGTCGCCTCGCCCGAAGCGATGGCGGTGATGGCGTCGTTCTCGATCAGCTGGAAGTCGTTGAGGCCGACCCGGAAGGTGCTGACGCCATCGCGCAGAAGGCTGATCCGGCCGCCGCCCGACAGCGTCCCCCGCTCGCCGCCGCTGATCCGGCCGCCCCGCCCGTCCGTCGCCGAGAAGCGGCTGACATCGATGGCGTTGTCGGCCAGCACCGCCCGAACCGACAGGTTGACCAGGGTCAGGCCGGTCTGTCCGTCCACGAAGCCGCCGTTCGCTAGTTCAGCGGTCCCCGACAGCCGGGGATCGGCCAGCGAGCCGGCGATCGTCCCCTTCATGTCGACCACGCCCGACAGGCTGCGCTCGCCGCCGACCAGCAGGTCCCACAACGGCCTGATCTCGCCATTGGCGGCGAAGACGCCGTTCATGGGCTGGCGATTGGCGATGGCCAGCCGCAGTGGCGCGGCCGAAGCCTCGACGGGCAGGGTCAGGGTAGCGCTGGACCGCAGGCCGCTGGCGTTGCTCGCGACCGCCTCGATGAACAAGGACTGGTCATTGAGCGTCGCCCTGACCCGGCCGTCGACGGAAACCGCACGGCCGGCGCCGCGCGCTCGGGCGCCCTCCAGGGTGACGTCCATCGACCCGGTCAGCCGCGCGCCCTGCCCCTGCAGAGTGAGCTTGCCACCCACCGTGCCGGCGAGGTCCTCGTTCAGGGCGCCCAGCGACACCCTGGTCAGGTTGGCGTCGACATTGGCGACCTCTCCGTCCATCCGGGCGATGATCTCCGCGCGGCCGCCCTCGATCTCCAGCTTCACATCGGCGAAGCGCTGGCCGCCGCCAAAGCCGATGCGCGCCGTCTCCACGGTCTTGAAGTCGGCGGCGCCGAAGCGGCCCTCGCCATTCAGCGCCAGGCCGGTGGCCTTGTCCTGCGCGGCGTAGACGCCGTCACCCCTGAACCGCCAGCGATTGGCCCCATAGGTCCCCCGCATGTCCACGACGATGGGCAGCCGCGACAGCGAGCCGTCGGCGGTTATCGTCCCGCGCGCGAAGCGCAGGCCGCCGGCCCCGCGCACCGAGGCCTCCCGGGCCGTCAGGTTGAGCGTGGCCCGCCCGTCCGGTCCGGAGTCCGACAGCACGGCCGTTCCCGAGATCTGGCCGGAGGTCAGGATCGCGCCCGGCCCGACGTCGAGGATCAGATTGGCCGTCGAGGGCCGGCCTCGCCGAAGCGCCAACCCGCCGGTCGCCTTGATTCCGCCGGCGTCGGCGTCGACACCGGTCAGATCCAGACCCCCTTGGGCGAAGCGGAAATCGGTCCTGGCCCGGGCCGGCCCGTATTCGCTGTCGGCGGTGATCGTCACGGCGCCGTCGGTCCCGCCGGCGCTCCGCGCGAAGCTGAGCACGACGTGGGCCGCGCGCAGCGGCAGCCTCGGCAGGTCGACGGCGGCGATATCGGCGATCAGGTCGGCGCGCGGCGCCGAAAGCGCGCCGGTGATGGCGCCTGTTCCCTTGGCCTCGCCGGAGATTTCGACAGGACCGGCGCGGAACGGACCGGTCGCATCCCAGTCGAGCTTGAGCTTCAGGGCGCCGGCCGGGCCGATCGTGCCGGCGGTGCGGGCCGAGCCCAGCGCGCCGTCAAGCTCCAGGTTCGCCACCGATACCACGCCCCGGCTGTACTCGGCCTTGCCCCGCAGACGTGGCGCGGCGCCGAGCAGACGGTCCAGCTCGCCCAGTCCAGTGGCGAAGCCGGCGCCTTTGGCGTCAACCGAGAATACCCAAGGCTTTCCACGCCCCCCTTGCGACGCCGACCAGGTCGCCGTGGCGCGACCGTTGGCCCCGATCCGGGCCGCCTGCAGGTTGGCCATCTCCGCGTCACCCTTGAACGACAGGCCGCCCAGCAGGGTGCGTTCGCCGGCGGCATTGAGCTTGAGACCCGCCCCCGTCGCCTGCACCCGGCGCAGCAGCAGGCGGCCATCCTTCAGGCGCGCCGCGACGATCTCGGCCCTGGGTCGGGCCCCAAGCAGGGCCGCGACGTAACCCTGGCCCGCGCCGCCGTCGCCGGTCAGCGTCGACTCGACCGTCAGTTCGCCGGCCTTCATGCCGATCGTCACAGGACCCTGGGCGCGGGCGAGATTGTAGCCCGCAGCCTTGAAGCCGGTGGCGGACAGCGCGCCGGTATAGAGCCACGACGCCTGATTGCCCGTCAGCCGCCCGCGCGACTCGGCCGCGCCTTGCACCGCCCCGGATGTCAGCCGGCCCAGCGACCGCGAGGTCAGGGCCACGGCGATCCCGTCCTTGCCGGTGACGCGCTTGCCGATGTCCGCCTCGCCGCTGGCCGACACGGCGAGAACCTCGCTCTCGGCCCGCGCATTGATCGCGTAGAGGCCGCTCTTCGCCTTGCCGCCCCGGCCCGAGAACCGCACCTCGTCGCCGAACATCGCGGCGTAGCGGGTCGTCAGGGTCGAGGCGGCCAGCGACAGGCGGCCAGTGGCCACGCCACCCTGGACGTTCCAGGTCCCGGACGCCTCGGCCGGCCTGGTGGCGCCGGATGTGGCCAGCAAGCTGAACCGGCCCACCTCGCCAGTTCCGTCGGCGTTGACCTTGAGCATGAATGGTTGGTCGGCCGGCAGGCCAAGCGCCCCGGCCAGCGCGCCGCCCTGCGCTTCCAGCGCATCGGCGAACACCTTCAGCGGCCGCCCCTTGCCGGTCTCCACCGCGAGGATCAGCCGGTCGCCCTGATGCAGGCGGCTGGCGGCGCCGAGCGCCACGGTCGTGGGCCCCTTGCGAACCACCTCGATCTTGCCGGCGACGTGGAACAGGCCGCGCTCGTAGCTGAAAGCCGGAAGGGTCTCGACGGGAATCCGCAGTTGCTCGATCCGGATCGAGACCGGCAGACCCTTCGACGTCCTCTTCGGCGTCAGCGTCGGCCGGCGAAGAACCCGCACCTGGCCAGCGGTGATGGTGTCGGCATGGAACCGGCGCACGAACAATTCGTGATACCGCCAGGTCATCTGCACGTCGGCGGCGTCCAGCCAGACGCCTTTCTCATCGGTGATGGTCAGCCGCCGGACGCCGAAGTTGCGCCACAGGTCGCCGCTCAGCCCCTCGATGCGCAGGTTGCCGAAGCGGCCAAGCTTCAGGCCGTTGGCGCGCGCCTCCACGAACATCAGCCCCGGCGCCGTGTTGAGCCCGAAGCGAAGCACCAGCGCCGTTCCGCCGACCAGAAGCACGGCCAGCAGCGAGGCCAGAATGATCCAGCCCGGCCCGGTGGCCGGCAGCCGGACCCGGCGCCGGCGAGCCGTCGGGGCTGCCTGGGCGTCGTCGGCGGCCGTCAAAACGCCTGTCCAATACTGATGTAGATCTGGAACCCGGAGTCACCCTCACGCTTGTCGAGCGGGAAGGCGATATCGGCCCGGACCGGCCCGAAGCCGAGGTCGTAGCGCACGCCGAACCCGACACCCACGCCGATGTCATCCCCGCCGGGCAAGGTGTCTCCTCCGACCGCGCCGGCGTCGACAAAGGCTACGGCGCCCCAGCGCTCGGTGATCTTGCGGCGCACCTCGAACCCGGCCTCGACGACCGAAAGGCCGCCCTGCGGCGTGTTGCCCGGCAGTCGCGGGCCGATGGCCTGCCAGCCGTAGCCGCGGACCGAGCCGCCGCCGCCCGCATAGAAGCGACGGGGCGAGGCCACCTCGTCCAGCACCGCGCCCCAGATCGACCCGACCTTGGCCCGGGCCGCCAGCACGGTGTTCGCCTCCTCGTCGAGCGAGAGGTAGTAGGAGGCCTGGCTCTGGACCTTCAGGTACAGGGCCTGGGAATCGCCGAAGGTGGCGGTCGGTTCGACCCTGGCGTCTAGCCGCCAGCCGCGCGTCGGATCGAGCGGATCATCCGATCGGTCGAGGGCGAAGGCGGCCAAGGCGGCCGCGGTGACCACGTCGCGTTCCTCGCCACGGAAGGTGGTGGAGTTGATCCTGACCTTCTCGGCGCTGCGCGCGACATCCAGCAGGAGGCCGCCGGTAAGGTAGGAAGTCTTTCCGAAGCGGCGCGTGATGTCGCCGCTGACTCCGACACCGGTCGAGTCATAGGCGTCCGTCTGTTCATTGTAGAGGCTCGCAAGCAGGGTGAGCGTCTGCTGCGGCCGGCGCCAGTGGGGCAGCTTGATGCTGGCCTCGAGCCGCTGCTCAAGCTCGGCCAGTCGAAGGCTGTAGGCCGTGGTGTCGGCCCGGCCCAGCCGATTGTAGCGCGTGCGTCGCACGTCGAGGCCGGCGCCCTCGCTCGTCGAATACCCCGCCGAGACTTCCAGAGTTCGCCGGGCGCGGTCCGCCAGCGTCACCAGCACGGGCCGTCGCCCTTCGGCGTCGGCTTCCTCCCGAGGCTGCAGCGAGACCCCGACCGAATCGTACACGCCGGTGTCCAGCAGACGGCGTTCCAGCTCGGCCACGTCATCGGGGTCATAGATGTCGCCCGGCGCCCAGGGCGCCAGCCCGCGAATCCAGTCGGGATCGGTCCGGCCGACCTCGCCCAGGGTGAGGCCGTCCATGCGCACCAGCTCGCCGGCCACGATCCGGAACGTCGGTTGCACCGAATTGTCGGCGTGATCGACGATCACCTCCCGCGTACCGGGGCGGGCGTCGGCATAGCCCCGGGCCTGCAGCGTGGCGACGATGCGGCCCTCCGCGGCCAGCACGTCGGCCGCCCTACCCGGCGCGGCGCGGCGCAGCGCCATGGCCTGTTCGGCGGCGATGCCGACGCCGGGAATCGGCTCGTCGCCGTCCCACTCGATGGCCGGCCGGGCGAAGCGGAACCGGGCGCCCGGCGTAATGCGGATCACCGCGCGCGGGGGCTGACCGCTGTCGTCTTCGTCGGGATCGACGACATCCGGCTCGACCTGGAAGCCGTAGTAGCCCTGTGTCTGCATCGCCGCGCTGGCGTCCTCCGCGGCGGCGCGGGCCCGGCGGCGGGCTTCGAAGCGGGTCGTGGCGGCGGCCTTGCTCTCGCCGACCGCGCGGGCGATGGCCTCGAGCAGGTCTTCGTCGGCAACACCTTCAATTCTGGCGGTGGCCTGTTGCGCGTTCGCGCCGGTCGCACTGAGGCCCAGTACGACGACGGCCGTGGCGGCCAGGACCCTACGCGCAGGCGACAAGCTTCTTTTCTCCTCGTGCGCCCCGAATCCCGTGTAGTCGGACGAGGGCCGGCTGTCACGTCCATCCACCCTTTGCAGCGGCTTCGAAAGTTGCACAAATGCAGTGCAGTCGCTGCATCCGGTCGCAAGTCCGGCCGAAACCAGACGCCAGTCCGGCGAAGGGCGCTACGAATGAACCGTGAAAAGGCCTTCCCGGCCCTGAACGAAACGGACCCTGACGTGAGCGTTGCGACCGCCGATGCCCTGGGCCTCGCCCAGGCCCTGCCGATAACGGACGCCGCCTACCTTCCGGGGCTGGCGTTTGACGAGATGTATGTTGAGGGCGGCGATGTCCGGTCGCACTACGCCGGTGTCCACACGCGCCTGACCACGCTGTCGCCAGAGGCGCTGGCCGATCGCCAGAAAACGCTGGAGCGCTCGTTCCTGCTGCAGGGGATCACCTTCACCGTCTATGGCGCGGAGGCGACGACCGAGCGGATCATTCCGACGGACCTGGTGCCCCGGATCATCCCCGCATCGGAATGGAAGACCATCGAGGAAGGCCTGACCCAGCGCCTGCGGGCCCTGAACATGTTTCTGGCCGACATCTATGGCGACCAGCAGATCCTGATGGACGGCATCGTGCCGCGCGAACTGGTGCTGGGCGCGCCCTCGTACCGCCGCGAGATGCAGCACCTGTATGTGCCGCACAAGGCCTACGCCAACGTCTGCGGATCGGACCTGATTCGCGGCGAGGACGGCGCCTTCGCGGTGCTGGAAGACAATCTCCGTGTTCCGTCGGGCGTCTCCTACATGCTGGCCAACCGCGACGCGGCCAAGCGGACGTTTCCCGGCACCTTCCGCGCCTCGAACGTCCGGCCGGTCGAGCGCTATCCTGACCTGCTGCTGGCGACCCTGAAGAGCATGGCGGCCGAGTGGCGGCCCAATCCCCAGGTCGTGGTCATGACCCCCGGCGTCTACAACAGCGCCTACTACGAGCACGCCTACCTGGCCCGGCTCATGGGCGCACCGCTCGTGGAGGGTCGCGACCTCGTTGTCCACGAGAACATGGTCTACATGCGGACCACCACCGGGCTGCGGCGCGTGGACGTCATCTATCGGCGGGTGGACGACGACTTTATCGATCCCCTCACCTTCCGCCGCGACTCGTCGCTGGGTCTGCCCGGCCTGTTCAACGCCTACCGGGCCGGCAATGTGGTGATCTGCAACGCGCCGGGCACCGGGGTCGCCGACGACAAGGCCGTCTACGCCTACGTTCCGGACATCATCCGCTATTACCTGGGCGAGGACGCCATCCTGCCCAACATCGAGACCTTCCTGTGCCGCGAGCCGGTGCAGCTGGCCCATGTGCTGGCCAACCTCGACAAGCTGGTGGTCAAGGCGGTCGGCGCCTCGGGCGGCTATGGCATGCTGGTCGGGCCGCACGCGTCCCGCAAGGAGCGGGAAACCTTCGCCGAGGCCCTCAAGGCCGACCCGGCCAACTATATCGCCCAGCCGACGATCCAGCTGTCGACGGCGCCCTGCCTGATCGACGGCCGGATCGAACCCAGACACGTGGACCTGCGCCCCTTCATCCTGTCGGGCGAGAAGATCGTGGTGACGCCCGGCGCCCTGACGCGTGTCGCCCTGCGGCGCGGCTCCCTGGTGGTAAACTCCAGTCAGGGCGGCGGCTCAAAGGACACCTGGGTTCTGGTCGACGAGGATGAACCCGAGGAGACCCGGCCATGATGCTCGCGCGGGTGGCGGACAGCCTCTACTGGATCGGGCGCTACGTGGAGCGAGCCGAGCACTTCTCGCGGCTGGCGGATGTCATGCTCAACGCCACGCTCGACCGGTCTGACGCGGCCGCGCAGACGGCCTATATCGCGCTGTCGGCGGTGGGCGACCCCGATATGGCCCGCGCCTCGCTGACCTACGAGGCCGCCCGCGCGCTGGTGCTGAACCGCGAGGATCCCAATTCGGTGATCATGTCGCTGGCCCACGCCCGGGAGAATGCCCGCCAGGTCCGAGACCAGATCACCACCGAGACCTGGGAGCGGCTCAACCTGCTGTTCCTGAAGGTCACCGCCGAGAGCACCGCCTCGGAGTTCGAGAGCGGCTCGTCGGCCTTCCTGCACGACGTGATCGCCGACCTGCATCTGTTCAAGGGCGCCGCCGACGCCACCATGAGCCACGGCGAGGGCTTCCGGTTCCTGATGCTGGGCGTCTACCTGGAGCGGGCGCATCTGATCGCGCGCCTGCTCGAGGTCGGCTTCGGCGACGGTCGCGGCAAGAGCGTCACCGACCGGCTGGCGCTGATGAACCTTCTGCGCATGGGCTGCGCGCTGGAGCCCTACCTGCGCCGGTACACCGCCGAGATCGAACCCCGCTACATCCTGGAGTTCCTGCTCTTCGACGAGGAATTTCCCCGCTCGATCCGGTTCGCGACGGCGCGGATCGAGGAGTACCTCGTCGGCGTCTCACGCCATGTCGAGGTTGGCGGCCTGGCCACGCCCGAGCGGCTGGCGGGCCGGCTCAAGGCCCGCCTGCAGTTCGCCGACGTGGACGAACTGGAAGCCACCGGAGCCAGCGGCCTGCTGACCACCGTGGTCAACGAGTGCGCCCGGATACACGAGGCGATCTACGACACGTTCGTCGCCTATTCCCTCGAGATGAGGCTACCCGCCTAATGCTGCTCGAAGTCCGGCACGTCACCCAGTACCACTACGAGCGCGCGGTCCGCGAAAGCGTGATGGAGCTGCGCATGCAGCCGCGCAAGAGCGTCGGACAGCGGTTGATCAGCTTCGAGCTCGATCTTGAGCCCCGGGCGCAGATCTTCTCCTACGCCGACAACTTCGGGAACGCCGTCTACCACTTCGATGTCCCGCAGCCGCACGACAACCTGCGGATCGAGGCCCGCTCGGCGGTCGAGACCCAGCCCGATCCGGTGCTGCCCAACGGCATCGACCAGGGCGAGTGGGACCGGCTGCGCAGTGACTTTGTCCGCGGTGAGTGCTTCGATTTCCTGCAGCCGCACGGCTTTGTGGTGTTCAGCCAGGCGCTGCAGACCTTCATCGCCGAGAAGAACCTCGACGCGCTGCGGCTTCAGGATCCTCTGTCGGCGGTGCTGGCGCTGAACCAGATCATCTACGACGCCTTCGACTACACGCCGGGCGTCACGACGGCCGACAGCCCCATCGACCTGGCGCTCGGCGTCGGTCGCGGGGTCTGTCAGGATTTCGCCCACATCATGCTGGCGATCTGCCGCCGCTGGGGCATCCCGGCCCGCTACGTGTCCGGCTACCTGTTCACCGACCGCCAGCACGGCGATCGCTCCGACCCGGACGCGACCCACGCCTGGGTCGAGGTCTTCCTGCCGACCCTGCGGTGGGTCGGGCTGGACCCGACCAACAACAGCATCGCCGGCGAACGCCACATCGCCGTGGCCATCGGCCGCGACTATGCCGACGTGCCGCCGTCGCTGGGAGTCTACAAGGGCGAGGCCGACAGTCAGCTGGCCGTCGCGGTGTCGGTGGGCAAGGCCCGCGCGGCCCTGGCGGAGCCGGAGTTCCTGCGCCTGCCGCGCCCGTCGTTCCCCGGCGGCCGCCGCAAGCTCAACGCCGGCGACATCCACCGTCGCGAGCAACAGCAGCAACAGCAACAGCAGTAACCCACCGCGCAATCGGCTTCGGACGATCTACAACTTCATTGATTCCTACGAGCGCTCCGGCGGTCGCATCTACATCGAGGAGGCCATCCGGTACGTTTCCCGGTATGTGGTGGTCGTTCTGGTGGCCGTTCGCGGCGCAGTGGGCAGCGGAAGTTGCGGGCAGCGCATGGCGCCCGGGTCAGGACCCGGACGCGCGACGCCGCCCGCCCTCGACTAGAACCGCCAGGAGCCGCCCGCGCGGACCGACTGCGCCTCTGACCGGTCGCCGTAGACGCCCTCGAAGTCGAGGCTGAACCGGAGCCGGTCGGTGGAGACCAGGTCAGCGCCGAAGGAGACCGCCAGGGTCCCTTCGTCCAGGCCGGCGCCGCGAACCGCGAAGCCGTTCGGCGCGCCCTGGAAGGCCCCCTCGGTGATGCCGTAGAGGTCGCCGCCGTTGCTCCGCCAGGACAGTCCGGCGCGGGGCCGCAGGCTGGCGTCGCCGGCCAGATCCATTTCGCCGCTCAGTCGGACGCCCAGCTCCAGCGTTCTCAGATCGCGGGACTGACCCGCCACCATCAGCGCCGTGGAGCCGCCCTTTTCCTGCATGTCGTCGGTTTCGACGTTCAGGTAGGTGGCGCGGGCGAACGGTTCGATCGTCGCCAGCTTCATCTGGAACGTGGTCGAAATCTCGGCCGTCACCTGTGTTGTGCGGGCGTCGTACTCGCCGGTCAGGCGCTCGGCCACGCCGGGGAAGACCACGTCGCGGAGGGTCTCGACCGTGGACCAACCGTACACGCCGGCCACCGTCACCCGGACCGGGCCGAAGGCCTTCCCGGCATAGGCGGTCAGTCGGACGTTGCTGATCTCGGCCGCAGCGTCACGGTCGCTCACCGACAGGTCGTCGCGGCTGTAGGACAGCGCCGCGCCCAGCCGGACGTCACCGGCGAGGACATCGCCGCCCGCCACCAGCCCGGAGGTTTCCGTCTCGGCGTCGGCGACGCCGGTCTCGCCCTGCAGGGTCTGGCGGCCCGTCAACACCGTCCCCCAGCCGCCGGCCGCGTCCGTGTCGGTGCGTTGGCGGGTCGTCAGGGCGCCGAGCAGCCAGCTGCTTCCGCCCGCAAGGCTGGTGAAGACATCGGCGTGAACCTGGCCGTCGAGCGCGGCGTAGGCTTGAGCCGCCCCGGCGGCGTTCTGCACCACCACCGCATCGAAGACGTCGGCGCCGTAGCCGGACGCTTCCGCCGCGTCGGCCACCTCAAGCTGGTTGGCCGTGAGGGCGAAGCGGTTGAAGCGGATGTCGTTGCGAACGAGATCCAGGCGGACGGCGTTGGTCGTGTAGACCAGATAGGGCGTCAGGAACGCCATGTCGCTGGTCACGCCGGCGAACTGGCCGACGATGCCGCCCGCCGAGGTGAGGATGCCGTACTGGCTCAGATGGGCGTAGTCGCCCGCGCTTCCTCCGGCCAGAACCTCGACCTGGACACCGCTCTGGATCGTGGTCACGCCGCCGACGACAATCTGGTCGTGCTGGCCGTCCCCGAGGACCTCGAGCTGATAGGTCGACCCACTGGCGAAGGTGAAATCGCCCGCCACCGTCAGCGTCCCCGGCGAGTTTCCGGGGCCGACGATGCCGCCGTTTCCCACAATGACGTCGCCGCCAATGTCGCCGGCGCCGCCGAGCACGCCGTTGGGGCCGATGTTCACATTGGAGGCGACCGAGCCGTTGATCCGTAGCAGGCCGTCCTCGACGTTGGTGTCGCCCGTGTAGGTGTTGTTCCCGGTCAGCTCGATGACGCCGCCGCCCGTCAGGGTGAAGGAGCCCGAGCCCGTGATCGAGCCGGCGAAGGTGGTCGAGCCGGCCTGATCGACGGTCAGGGCGCCGCCCTCGATGTTGATCGCGCCGTCCTCGCCGCCCGACAGGCCAGAGACCGTCTGGGTCTGACCACTGAGGTCGAGCACGCCGTTGTCCACCGAGACCACGGCCGTATCCGGCAGCTGCAGGATACGGACCGAGCCGCCGCGGACGATGGTCGTGCCGGTGAAGTTGTACTCGCCGGAGAGAACAAGCCGCGCGTCGCCGAGCTTGAGCAGCTGGCCGTCGCCGGTGATGTCGCCGGTGTAGTCGTACTCGTCGGAGCGGTCGAAGATCGCCAGACCCTCGATCTCGAGATCGCCGGTGAGGTCGCCATCGGTCCCGCCGCGGCCGAGGCGGAAGGTGCCGTCGGTTCCCACGAAGACGTCGCCCGACAAGGTTCCGGTCAGGACGATGGCGCCGTCGAGCACCGAGGTCAGGCCGGTGTAGCTGTTGTCGCCGGACAGCCGCAGGATGCCGTCCCCGGCCTTGGTCAGGTCGCCGTCGCCGGTCAGGTCGCCGGCGAAGGTCAGGTCGCCGGTCATGTCGACCGTCAGGCTGGCGTCGACGAGGTTGAGGTCGGCGTCGCCGGACAGTCCGCCGGTGACGTGATCGCCCTCGCCGAGCACGAAGCTGCCGCCGTGCAGCGTCAACGCGGACGCCTCGCCCAGCGCCGAGAAGTAAACGAAGCCGACGCTGTCGTTGGTGATGCCCCCGCTGCGATCGTAGAGACCCTGGAAGGCGACGCTGGCGTCACCGGCCCAGATGATCTCGCCGCCGGCGCCGGCGATGCGGTTGCCCAGGGTCCGGTCACCCCCGTAGGCCAGATAGAGTTCCCCGCCCTCGACGACGATGTCGCCGCCGAAGCTGCCGGTCGATCCGGTTCCGGTGACCTGCAGCGTGCCGAGGACGGCGTCATCGACGCCGAGCGTGGCGGCGACCACGACCACGCCGCCGGTCTGGATCAGGCCGCCCGCAATGTCGTTCTGCACGTAGAGCTCGCCGCCGCTGACGCGGGTCGGGCCGGTGAAGGTCCAGTCGCCGGTGGCGACGATGGCGCCGCTGACCAGTTCGACCTCGCCGGCTCCGCTGATGTTCACCTGCTGATCATCGGCGTAGAGGCTGTCGTCATCGCTCGCATAGATCAGCCGACCGTCATTGGCGATGTCGAGATCGCCGCCCGAGGTCTCGATCTGCCCCAAGGCGCCGTCCGTGCTGTCGATCATCAGGACGCCGCCAGCAGCGATGCTTATCTGATCGGTCTGCAGCAGCCCTGTCAGTTTCCAGGCGCCGGCCTCGACCGCCGTCTGTTCGAAGCCGAGCATGCCGCCGAAGGCCTGCGGGCCGGTCTGGTTGGCGCCGGAGAGCACCAGCCTGTCCTCGCCCGCCCCGGCCAGGACGACGCCGCCGAAGCTCGCGCCCGTCTGCACCACCAGGGTGTCGTCAGTGGCCCCGGCGAACTCGACCGCCGCCGCGCCCGCCCCGCCGGCGATGTGGCCGGCGGTGGTCACGGTCGCGCCGTCGGCCCCTGCGGTGAGGACAAGGCCGACGCCGCTCTGGGACGTGATGGAGCCGTCGGCGGTCACCGTGACCTGCACGCCGGTCGCGTTGACACGAGCGCCGGTGGCGGCGCCCGCCACGTCCCCGTCAACCGTCAGGACGCCGTCGTCGGTGGCCGTGATGGCGATGCCGACGCCGCCCGTGCCGAGCGCGGAGATGTCGCCGGAGGTCACCAGCACGTCGCCCGCGCCCGAACTGGCGCGGATGCCGATGGCGTTCGCGCCGCCGGCCATGATTGACCCGCTGGTCACCGATACGCCGTCATCCCCGTCGGCGAAGATGCCACCCGCGAGGGCGCCGGTCGTCGTGATCGATCCGCTGTCGACGACGACCGTGCCGCCGGACGCGTAGATCCCCGTTCCCCCGACGCCGGCGGTCGCGACCGAACCGCTGGTGATCGTCACCGCGCCGGACCCGGTGATGCCGTAGAGGCCGAAGGCCTGTTCGCCGACGACGACCGCTTCGGTGCTTGTGATGGTGATGTCGCCGGTCTGGGAGAACGCGCCGATCGCGTCGCCCGTGTACTGGCCGCCCAGGATGCCGACCAGCCGGGTCTCGGTGCGGCCCGCGTTGATGACGATGTCGCCGGTGGAGGTGCGGGCGAAGACCCCGATGTCGCCGCCGGGGCCGACGACGACATCGTCGCTGTCGATGGTGACGTCCCCGGTGTCGCCCCAGGCGATGATGCCGGCGCCGGCCAGGGTCTCGACCGAGCCGCTGTCGATGGTGATCGTATCGCCGCCGTAGACGGTGATGCCCGCCGCAAAGAGGCCTGAGGTTGTGATCGACTCGCTGGTGATGTCGACCGGACCGATGTGATCGACGCCGATGCCCCAGGCGTCATTCCCGGTGGTGACGATGGTTCCGCTGGTGATGGTCACCGCGCCTGTGCCGCCGGCCGCCGGCCGGTAGGCGCCGCCCGGAATGGTCCCGTTGGCGTCGACCATGATGCCGGTGGCCCGGTTGCCGCCGGTGACGATCGCGCCGCTGTCGATGGCGATGTCGCCGGCGTTGCTCCAGGCGAAGATGCCGCGCGCGCCGTTGCCCGCCGTCGTGGCGGTCTCGCTGGTGATGCTGATGTCGGACGGCTGGCCAAAGGCCAGGGCGAAGATGGCGTCCGACGGATTCAGGTTGCTGGGGCCGCCGGTGGTCGAGGCCGTCCCGCTGACGATGGTCACGCCGCCGGCCCCGTTGGCGTAGATGGCGCGGGCGCCCAGGCCCGAGGTGGCGGCCGTCTCGCTTTCAATGGTGATCGCGCCGTTGGCCGCCGAGGCGTAGATCGCCCAGGACTGGTCGCCTTCGGTCCGGGCCAGGCCGCTGACGATATCGATGTCGCCGGCGAAACTCTGGGCTGAAATGGCGTTGGCGAAGCGGGGCGTCCCGTTCAGGGTCACCGCGTCGCCGGTCGCGACCGCGCTGTTGCTGTCGATGCTGATCGAGCCGTTGCCGACCGCGACGATGGCGCCGGCGCCGTTTCCGCTCGCCGAGGTCTGGTCGGCGACCACGGTCATCGACTGCCCGCCTTCGACGAGGATCGCGTCGGCGAAGTAGGTCCCGGCCCCGTCAGCGCCGGCGCTGCCGGTGGTCGAGGTGGTCCCGGCGCTGACGCTGGCCGTACCCGAGGCGGTGACGCGGATGCCGTAGGCGTTGTTTCCCGACACCGAGACCGTGCCGCTCTCGAGGCTGGCGTCGCCGTCGTTGGCGAGGAGGCGAACACCGAGATTGCCCTGGCCGGTGCTGGCCAGGCTGTCGACCGAGGCGTCGACGTTGCCGGCGTAGCTGCGTCCGAACAGCCCGATGCCGAAGCTGGTGAAGCCCGCGCCGCCCTGCGCCGGGCCGCCGTTCGAGGTGAGGCTATCGGCCGAGATGGTGACGTCGCCATAGGCAAGACCTTGCACCGCGGCGGCGGTGGCGTTGGCGACCACCTCGCCCACGGTGATCGTCACCGCGCCGCCATCAACCGCCACGTCGCCGGAGAACAGCACGGATTGTGCGCTGACAATCCCGCCGCCAACGCCGGTCGAGGACGCCTTGTCGACGGCAATGATGATGTTGCCGGTCTCGCTCTGCGCCGCGACGCCGGACGTGTAGGGTCCCGCCGTTGAAACCTCGCCCGTGGTGATGGTGATGTCACCGCTGGTCGACAGCGCGACCACGGCGTCGGCGGTCGTCGGCGAGAAGCCCGCGCCGGTGGTGACGGCCCTGTCGGCGTCAACGACGATGGCGCCGCTGGTGGTGGTGACCAGGATACCCTGACCGCCGGTCCCGTTGCCCGTGACGTCGGCGGCGTCCACGGCCACCGCGCCCGTCGAACCGCTGACCAGCAGCGCCGCGGCGCCGGTGTTGCTGACCGGCGCCGTAGCCGGGATGGTGAGGCTGAAATCGGTCACACCCGTATAGGTGACGCCGCCCGTCAGCGCCCCGACCGGGCAGACGACCACACCCGCGGCCGGTGCGCCGCATTCCTCGGCCGCCTGGGCCGGGGCGGGCTGCACGAACAGGGAAACGCCAAGGGCGGTCCCGGCCAGCAGCATGGTGCGGCCGACGGCCACGCGTGAAGCCCAGTGGGTAGCGGAAACAGTCATAGCCAACTCCGGCGCGAAGGTCAGGGAGCGGCACTCAACCCCCCGCCTTCGCCCTTAGTCAGCCGCCCGAGGAGCGCCCATCCCCGTTTGGGGGGTGCGGCCTAGTGGGCTGCGGGGCTGGCTCCGGCGCCTGGAGCAGCGTCTCGGCGACAAGCGATGCATGGCTCATGGCCAGAAACCGGCCGCCATCCTCGACCAGGTGCTGGTGAGTATCCGGAAGCACCTCGCGCCAGAAGGCCCGAACCTGGGACGGATGATGCATGCGGTCGTGGCCGCCGACCAGAATCCGCCAGCGCCCGGTTCCCGAAAGGGCAGGCGACGCCCAACGGGTCATTGCCGTCTGCTCAGCCACGTAGCCCGCGACCCGGCCGGTGGCGAACAGCCGGAAGCCGCGCATGTAGTCGCTCAGGTTGCGGGGATCGGCCATCACCTCGGCGTCGGGCGGACTGCTCTCCGCAACCCGTTCGACCATCCGCCTACCCTGCCCCGCGCCCAGCCAGCCCGCCAGCGTGGCGGCCACCTTCTCGATCAGGTCGGGGTGGCGGAAGAACGCCGCCTTCATCGCGCCGACGGGTCCATGCCCCGGCGCCCCGTCATCGGTCGGTGGATCGGGATTGACCAGCACCACGCGGCGCATGAGTTCGGGCGCGTGCTCGTGCATCGCCACCGCCACCTGCGCCCCGCCCCGGGCCACGATGTCGATACGATCGAGCTTCAGACGCTCGCAGAACAGACGGATGTCATCCACGGCGGCCGCGAACGGGTCGGCGCGCCAGGCCGCGCGGTCGGCCGGCGGATCGGTGAGGCCAAAGCCGGGACGGTCCAGGGCCAGCGGGCGAAAGCCCGCGGCCTGCAGGGCATGCACCAAACGAGACGGCACGGGACGGCAGGAGGAGGAGCTGTGCAGCACCAGCACCGGCTGGCCCGAGCGTGGACCGTAGTCGCTGTAGGCGACCTGCGCGCCGCAGGGCCGCAGGAACAGGCTCAGCGGCTCGATAAAGTCGTCGGCCGCGTCGAGCGCCCCATGCGTGGCGTCGGTGAGCAGCGCCAGGGCGCGCGCCTCGGTGACCGCCCGCGCCAGCGCGGCGGCTGTGCCCACCCCAAGGGTGGTGAAAACAACGTCCAGGTCCTTTTTGGCGACCGCCTCGGATATCCCGGTCGCCTTGGCGGCTTCCGCGCGGGTCAGGCCCTCGGACAGCCGCAACGCCAAGGTGGCCTGTCGCGGGGTGAGACCCCAGACATTGGTCAACACCGCCTCGCCGCCCCGCCCCACCGGCCAGACGCCGAAGGACAGGCGCACCAGCCGCTCGATCAGGCCGGACAGCCGGACGGCCCCGACCCGGCGCATGGCCTCGGCAAGGGTCTTGCGGGCGGTTTCGTAGGCGACGCCGGCGACCCGGCCCGCGCCGCGCGCATCGCCGGTGCGCACCAGCCCCATCGCCACCCGCGTCTGCAGGTCGGTCAGGCCGAAGGCGCGGCAGGCGTCCTCGATGGCGGCGTCCATCGACACCGTCGCCACGGTGAGCACCACGACGGCCGCCCCTGGCAGATCGATCGCCTCACGCACCTCGGGAGGCAGGGCCCAGCTTTTGGCCTGATCCACAGGGCCGTAGGCGATGGCGACCCGCCCGACGTCCGGGGCGGACTGGGGAAAGCTGGTCCGGCCGCGGCGCTGTGAAATCACCTCGTCGACGATGTCCGCGTCCAGGAGCGTCGGGCCATCGATCTCGCTGAAGCGGGGAGAGGCGTGGATGAGGCGGCCCTTGCGGTCCAGCACCGCGCCGCCGAGCCGGCCGGTCCACATCAGGGCGTAGCCGGCGGCGACGTCGTCGAGGCCGGCCTCAAACCCCCGTGAGCCGGCGCGGATCGACGCGCTCAGCGCCTCATGGTTGTTCAACCAAGCATCAAGGGGATCCGCCACGGGAGGATCTCCTTGAGCGGAAATCGGGGCACTCGAAATTGGGGCACTCATCGTACGCTTCACCGAGTTCCATCCTAGGCGGCGCGCAATCTTCGACAAGGGCCTCCACGCAATCAGGACGTTGAAGATCAATGGGCTGAAACACTGGGTTAGCGGTCGATCGGTCTAGGCTGGCCGTCATCAGCGGGCCGAGCTTCATCAGCCGCCAGGGCCGTGGCTGGCGGCTCACCGCTGGCCCAGCCGGTGCGGGACTGCCCCAACGTCGAGCGCGGATGCCCCCAGCCCACGGCCAGCCAGAAGCCTGACCCGCGACCCGCGCTGCACGGCCAGAGACACTCGACGCCGAACGCTGGGGTCCGCGCAGCAATCCGTTCTGGCACAGCCATGCCGGATGGAGGCCCTGTTGGGCGCCGATGACCTCAAGTGGCCTGTCGGGAACCTAGGGCCGGCCTATGAGACGCCGGACGAGATCGCCGACGGCGGCGGCGCGCGGTGCTGGCCGCCGCCCGCGCCCCGCTCGGATAGGAAGAAGGCTGTGTCGAGCGAATCCGGGGGACGTCCTGCGCCGGCTCGCCTGGACTGACGGCAGCTCGGCCCGCCTCCCGGACACCTATCTCCGCGGTAGGATTCTTAGCTTCCTGTTCTCTGCTTTCGCCATTGGCGGCGGCATCGCCTCTGCCGATTGATAGACTTACCCCACCTTCCTCGGTGACGCCGGACCTGCCTTGATCTTGACGCCCTTCGCTATCGCTACGCCAGCGACCGCCGGGCATGAAATGTATGCGCGGCGCCAGGAGCGGACCCTCCCTACCAGGCCAGCATTAGAAATCCCGCTCCCATGGCTCGCCCCGGCGGGTTTCGGCGCGCCCGAAGAGAAGCTCGGCCGGAGTATTGAGGTTCTCGAACGCTGCGGCCGTTCGTGAGTCCCACTCGATGCGCCTTGCGCCCACGGTCTGGGCAAAGCCTCGTACGGACGACCCTCCGCTGGCGGTGTAGGCACGGAGTTCGGCTTGGACTCCCACATCCCATGCCGAGCAGATCGGATGCAGCTGGCCCGCGCAGGCCGCCGTGGCGGCTCCCACGCCGGGGACCATAGCTTCGCATAGGCGTCCAGCGAGGTCGTCGGGCAGGCTAGGCATGTCGCATGGCAAGGTCAGCAGGCGCGAGGCCCTAGCCCGAGAGGCGAAAGCCAGTGCCGTCGCGAGGCCGCCGAGCGGCCCACAGACGCCTTCGGCGTCAAGGATGACCGGCACGTTGACCGTTCCCACCTGATCGCACGACCGCACCGCCACGGCGACCCGTGGCGACCAGGTGCGCGCCTTGTCCAGCGCCAGGGATATGAGGGTGCGTCCGTCAACACGGCGCAGCGGCTTTCCTCCGCCCATCCTTCGGCCCTGGCCGCCCGCCAGGATGACGACCATGAGATCGGGATGGATGTCGCCCTCGCGTCCGCGCGTGTTGGCATCGTTGGCGATCACAGCTTCAGCTCCAGCGTCACCCAGACCTTGGTGCGATCGGCGAAGGCGGGCAGGTCGCCATCGAACCGGGCGGCCTTCATTTCCAGGGTCAGCTTCGGCGTCAGGGCCACCGAGGCCGAGAGGTCGAGTTCGCGGCCGTAGGCGAGGTCGCCGTCCGCGTCGGTGAAGTCGTGGACGGCCGCGGCCAGCTTGAGCTTGCGCGGGCCG
>JAUSPV010000090.1 GCA_030652755.1 Caulobacter sp.
GCTTCACCCTGTGCAACGAGGCATTGCAGCTGCACGGCGGCTACGGTTACCTCAACGACTACCCGCTGGAGCGCTGGGTGCGCGACAGCCGCGTGCACCAGATACTCGAAGGCACCAACGAGATCATGCGGGTGATCATCAGCCGGGAGATGTTCCGGCAGTGAGCGATGTGCGAGTATTGGCGCTCTGAACTCGCTGGAGTTGGCTATGCGTGAAGTCGGAGCTTCCAAAGTCAGGACCCATTTCTCGGCCCTGCTCGCCGAGATCGAAGCTGGCGGCGATCCGGTGGTCATCACCCGGCGCGGCAAGCCTGCCGCGCAGCTCAGCCCGATCCCGAAGGCTGAGCAGTCGGATAGCCTTCCCAACCATTCTGACGCGGCAACAAATGACCTTCGAACCTGAAGGCTTGACCACGATAGCTGAACGCTTCGCACACCCGCTCGGTGCTGCGGTTCACGCTATCCTTTGGATCGAATGGGATCCGATTGGCGTAAGCGGGATCGCGCCGGATGATGAGTACGACAACTACGTCATGCCGGTGATCGAACGGATCGAGCGAGGCGAGACCATCGACGAAATCGCCGCCTATCTCGACTGGCTGGCTAGCGACTACATGGGACTGTCGAACGGCAATCAGGAGCACAGCGTGATCGTGGCGCGAAAGCTTCTCGCGCTAAAGCCCGTGGAAGGCGATTGATGATCGAAGCCCCCGAAGTCCTTTGCCGCATCGAGTCCGGCGTCGGCTGCATCACGCTGAACCGGCCAAAGGCGCTGCACGCCCTGACGCTGGGCATGTGCGAGGCGATGATCGCGGCGCTGCTGAGCTGGAAGGCCGACGACGCGGTCCGCTGCGTCCTCATCGACCACAGCGGCGAGCGCGGCTTCTGCGCCGGCGGCGACATCCGCATGCTGGCCGAGAGCGGGGCGGGGGACGGCACGGCGGCGCGGCTGTTCTTCCACACCGAGTACCGGCTCAACCACCTGCTGTTCGTCTACCCCAAGCCGGTGATCGCGGTGATGGACGGTGTGACCATGGGCGGCGGCGTCGGCCTCTCCCTGCCGGCCAGCGTCAGCATCGCCACCGAGCGAACCACCTTCGCCATGCCCGAGACCGGCATCGGCCTGTTCCCGGACGTCGGCGGCGGCTGGTTCCTGCCGCGGCTGCCGGGCAGGGCTGGGCTCTGGCTGGCCCTGACCGGCGCGCGGATCAAGGCCGCCGATTGCTGCGCCCTGGGCATCGCCACCCACTACATGCCCTCGGACAAGGTCGCGGCGTTCAAGGCCGCGCTGCTGGCGCATCCGGACGCCCTGGCCGGCGCCCTGGCGACCTGCGTGGAGGACGCCGGTCACCCGCCGCTGGCCGCCCATCAGGCCGACATCGACCGCCTGTTCGACGGCGACTCTGTCGAGACCATCCTCGACCACCTCCTGGTCGACGGCGGCGAATGGGCGACGGCGCAGCTGGCGACCCTGGCGACCAAGTCGCCCCAGACCCTGAAGGTCGCCTTCCGCCAGCTGGCCCACGGGGCGGCCCTTGCGGATTTCGCCGACAACATGGTCATGGAGTACCGCATCGGCGCGCGGGTCGTGGCGATGCATGACTTCCTCGAAGGCGTCCGCGCCGTCATCATCGACAAGGACAACGCGCCGCGATGGTCGCCGCCCACGGTGGCTGAGGTTCAGGACGCGGTGCTGGACGACATCTTCGCGCCCCTTCCGGCCGATCAGGAATGGACGCCGCTGACTTGAGACGACAACCGGCCTAAGAAAAGCGCCGGGTCGGGGAAACACCAGGGAAGAGAACTGCCAGAATGAAGACCCATGCCCGCTGGTTGGCGCTGACCGCCATCCTTGCCGTCACGGCCTGCGAGACCGTTCCGTCTCCCCCGCCGCCGCCCCCGGCGGACGCGCCGATCGCGATCCCCAACTTCCTGTCCGCCGCCCTGGCCGATCCGGCCCGTCCCGACGCCGACAAGGCCCGCGACGCCGCCCGCAAGCCGGGCCAGGTCCTCGCCTGGGCCGGCGTTCGTCCGGGCATGCGGGTCATCGACCTGGTGCCGGGGCAGGGCTACTTCACCCGCATCTTTTCCAAGGCGGTGGGCCCGAACGGCCGCGTCTACGCCTATGTGCCCGATGAACTGACGGCCGTGGCCAAGGGCCGCCCGCCGTCCGTCGCGGCCTGGGTCAACAAGCCGCCGTTCGCCAACACCCGCATGATCCTGCGCCGCATGCCGCAGTTCGGCGCGCCGGAGAAGGTCGACATGATCTTCACGGCCCAGAACTATCACGACCTGCATCTGCCCTTCATGGGACCGGTCGATCTGGCCGTCGTGAATCGCCAGGCGTTCAACGCCCTCAAGCCGGGGGGCGTCTACATTGTCATCGACCACACCGCCAAGGCGGGCACGGGCCCGGCGCAGTGGGACACCCTGCACCGCATCGATCCCGCCGTGGTGCGCCGTGAGGTCGAGGCCGCGGGCTTCATCTACGAGGGCGAAACCCGCATCCTGCGCAACTCAAGAGACCCGCTGACCGCCAACGTCTTCGACGCCGGGATCCGCGGCAAGACCGACCAGTTCGCGTTCAAGTTCCGCAAACCCGGGAGCGCCCGCCGATGACCCACGTTGCGTTTATCGGCCTTGGCGCCATGGGGGCCGGCATGGCCGCCAACCAGGCCAAGGCCGGCCGTCAGGTGCACGCCTTCGACCTGTCCCAGGCGGCGCTCGACAAGGCCGTCTCCGCCGGCTGCCATCCGGCGGCCTCGGTCGCCGAGGCCGTTAAGGGCGCCGACATCGTCATCACCATGCTCCCGGCGGGGACCCACGTCCGCGCCGTCTATGGCGACGAGGTGCTGGCCCACGCGCCGAAGTCGGCCCTGCTGATCGACTGCTCGACCATCGACGTCGACAGCGCCCGCGCGGTGGGAGAGCAGGCGAGGGCGGCCGGCCTGCGCTTCGCCGACGCGCCGGTCAGCGGCGGGATCATGGCCGCCGAAGCCGGCTCTCTGGCCTTCATGGTCGGCTGCGAGGCCGACGACTACGCCGCCTTCGAGGACGCCCTGACCCCGATGGCGCGGGCCGTCTTCCACGCCGGCGGGCTGGGCTCGGGTCAGGCGGCGAAGATCTGCAACAACATGTTGCTCGGCATTTCGATGATCGGCACCTGCGAAGCCTTCGCCCTGGCCGAGAAGCTGGGGCTTGAGCCTGAGCGATTCTTCGAGATCGCCTCCAAGTCCTCGGGCCAATGCTGGTCGCTGACCAGCTACAGCCCGTGGCCCGGACCGGTCGAGGCCGCGCCGTCCAACCGCAACTACGAGGGCGGCTTCCTGACCGCGCTGATGCTCAAGGACCTGAAGCTGGCCCAGGAGGCCGCCGCGCGGGTCGGGGCCACGACGCCGCTCGGGGCCCAGTCAGAGGCGCTGTACGCCTTGTTTGACGGGCTCGGCTACGGTCAGAAGGACTTCTCGGCCATGCTCCAGCTGTTCCGGGGAAAACTCGCCGGACTCGACGCCTGAGCCCGTTTTGGGCGCGACCACGCGCCGCTGATCTGAGAACCGTTCGCGCAAGACCTCCGTGGATTCCCGTATTAGGTTCCCGGATGAAACTCCCGTAAGTGGACTCGGGCGTGCAGCGGCGCCAAAAGCCGCGCTAGAAAAACCAAGGAGCCGGTCGGGCGGACTTGCGCCGTTGCGGGACCGGGCATCGTCGATGGACTACAAAGCCGCGTTTGAAAATGCCGTGCAGCAGGTGCGCAGCGAAGGTCGCTATCGCGTTTTCGCCGACCTGAAGCGCCATCGGGGAGCCTTCCCGCGCGCCACCTGGACCCGGGAAGACGGCTCCGAAGCCGACATCATCGTCTGGTGCTCCAACGACTACCTGGGTCAGGGCCAGAACCCGGTCGTCCTCGACGCCATGCACGCGGCGATCGACGCCACGGGCTCGGGATCGGGCGGCACGCGCAATATCTCCGGCACCACCCACTTCCACGTCGAGCTTGAGCACGAGCTCGCCGACCTGCACGGCAAGGAATCGGCGCTGCTGTTCACGTCGGGCTACGTCTCGAACGAGGCGACGCTGTCGACGCTCTACAAGATCCTGCCCGGCCTGATCATCTTCTCGGACGAGCTGAATCACGCCTCGATGATCAGCGGCATCCGCAACGGCGGCGGCGCGCGGCACATCTTCCGCCACAACGATCTGGCCCACCTCGAAGAGCTGCTGCTGGCCGCCGATCCGGCCGCGCCCAAGCTGATCGCGTTCGAGAGCGTCTACTCGATGGACGGCGACATCTCCGACATCCCCGGCACCGTCGCCCTGGCCAAGAAGTACGGCGCGATGACCTACATCGACGAGGTCCACGCCATCGGCATGTACGGCCCGCGCGGCGGCGGCGTCGCCGAGCGTGACGGCATGATGGACCAGATCGACATCATCGAGGCCACGCTGGGCAAGGCGTTCGGCGTCATGGGCGGCTACATCGCCGCCGACGCCGTGATCGTCGACGCCATCCGCTCCTACGCCTCGGGCTTCATCTTCACCACCTCGCTGCCGCCGGCCCTGACCGCCGGCGCCCTGGCCTCGGTCCGGTACCTCAAGGCGCACGACGAACTGCGTCAGGCCCACCAGGAGCGGGCCGCGACCCTGAAGCGGATGATGAAGGAAGCCGGCCTTCCTGTGATGGATAGCTCGGTCAGCCACATCGTGCCGGTGATGGTCGGCGACGCCGTCCACTGCAAGATGGTCTCCGACATGCTGCTCGAAGACCACGGCGTCTATGTGCAGCCGATCAACTACCCGACGGTGCCGCGCGGCACCGAGCGACTGCGGTTTACGCCCACGCCCTTCCACACCGACGAGATGATGCGCGATCTGGTGAGGGCGATGGAGAACCTCTGGGCGCACTGCAACATCGCCCGCGTCGGCGGCGTGGCGGCCTGACGCCGGCCATCGAATTCTGGTCTGACCTGCCGCACCCGCCGGACGAGGTCTGGGCGGCGGTGACGACGCCGGCGGGGGTCAACGCCGAACTGTCTCCGTGGATTCGGATGACCTTCCCGGCAGCGGCGATGACGGGCCTTGGCGCGGCGCCGGTGGACGAGCCGCTTTTCGTGTCCTGGCTGCTCGCGTTCGGGATTCTGCCGTTCGACCGGCACGTCTTCGTCCTCGCGGAGGTCGGCCACCGGCATTTCATCGAGACCTCGCACAGCGTCCTGCAGGCGCAGTGGCGGCACGAGCGCTATGTGACGGCGACCGGGGCCGGCTGCAGGGTTCGCGACGTGGTGACGGTGCGGGCCCGCCTGGGCTTGATGGGACCCTTCACACGACTGATTGCGGCAGCGCTCTTCCGCCACCGGCACAAAAGGCTTAGACTGCTTTTCAGCTAACCGGAGCTACGCCCGCCGCCGAACGCCCTTTCCAAGACCGATCTGTTTGGCGAAGTCCGACCTGCGCTCCGCGTAGGCCGGCGCGACCATCGGATATTCCGGCGGCAGACCCCATTTGCGTCGATAGTCCTCGGGCGAGAGCCCGAAGCGCGAGCGCAGGTAGCGCTTCAGCATCTTCAGGTGCGCGCCGTCCTCGAGGCAGACGATGTAATCCCGCTGCACCGACTTCGAGATCGGAACGGCCGGCTTCTGCTTCTCGCGGGCGGCCGGGACCGGCGCGTCGGTCAGGCTGCTCAGCGACTGGTGTACCGTCCGGATCAGGTCCGGGAGCCCCGCGGCGCCGACCGCGTTGCGACTCACATAGGCCGCCACGATATCGGCGGCATGGGCGAGGATCTCGGTTTCCGACGTTTCCTTACGCCCGGTTTCGTCGGCCATTACTCACCTTTTCCTCTGGATGCCACGCGCCGTTGCCTCGCGCCCGGAGGGCGGACGGCGTGGGTGACCAACGCCCGATGCGGAACGCGGTTCCGAGCAATCCGTCTCGCGATTGCGGGGCCTGGGTGACTGAATCTTCAACGCCGGGAGCCGCCGGATGCGAAACCGGCCTCCCTTTTTTCGCAATGCACACTAAAGAGGGCGCGCTGATGCGCCGTTGCCAGGGGATCTGACCATGAACGCCACAACTCCGACCCGCCCCGCCTTCTTCGGCGCCGACCTGACCACCGCCGATCCGGCGATCGCCCGGGCCATCGCCCAGGAGCTCGAGCGGCAGCAGAACCAGATCGAGCTGATCGCTTCCGAGAACATCGTCAGCAAGGCGGTGCTCGAGGCCCAGGGATCGATCCTGACCAACAAGTACGCCGAGGGTTACCCGGGCAAGCGCTACTACGGCGGCTGCGAGTACGTCGATGTCATCGAGCAGCTGGCCATCGATCGCGCCAAGGACCTGTTCGGCGCCGGCTTCGCCAACGTCCAGCCGCACTCGGGCGCCCAGGCCAACCAGGCGGTGTTCCTGGCCCTGCTGACGCCGGGCGACACCTTCATGGGCATGGACCTGGCCGCCGGCGGTCACCTGACCCACGGCAGCCCCGCCAACCAGTCCGGCAAGTGGTTCAAGCCCGTCGCCTACTCGGTCCGCCCGCAGGACCAGTACATCGACTACGACAGCGTCGCCGAGATCGCCCAGCGCGAAAAGCCCAGGCTGATCATCGCCGGCGGCTCGGCCTACAGCCGCGCGATCGACTTCAAGCGCTTCCGCGAGATCGCCGACAGCGTCGGCGCCCTGCTGATGGTCGACATGGCCCACTATGCGGGTCTGGTCGCCGGCGGCGCCTATCCCAACCCTGTACCGCACGCCCATGTGGTCACCACCACCACCCACAAGACCCTGCGCGGTCCGCGCGGCGGCCTGATCCTCACCAACGACGAGGCTATCGCCAAGAAGATCAACTCGGCGGTGTTCCCCGGCCTGCAGGGCGGGCCGCTGGAACATGTCATCGCCGCCAAGGCCGTGGCCTTCGGCGAGGCTCTGCAGCCTGACTTCAAGCAATACGCCGAGCAGGTGGTCGCCAACGCCAAGGCCCTGGCCGACACCCTGATGGCGTCCGGCGTCAACATCGTCTCGGGCGGCACCGACAGCCACGTCATGCTGGTCGACCTGCGGCCCAAGGGCGTGACCGGCCGCGACACCGAGGCCTCGCTCGAGCGCGCCCACATCACCTGCAACAAGAACGGCATTCCGTTCGACACCGCCTCGTTCACCGTAACCTCCGGCGTGCGGCTCGGCACCCCGGCCGGCACCACCCGCGGCTTCGGCGTCGAGGAGTTCCGGCAGATCGGCCGCTGGATCGGCGAGGTCGTCGACGGCCTGGCCGCCAACGGCGCCGAGGGCAACGCCGCGGTCGAGGCGAAGGTGCGCGAGCAGGTCATGGCGTTGACGGCGCGCTTCCCGATCTACAACTAATAGGCACGGTCCTCCGGGAGGGGCCCAGATATGCGCTGCCCGTTCTGCGGACACATGGAAAGCCAGGTGAAGGACAGCCGCCCGTCGGAAGACGGCGCGGCCATCCGCCGCCGTCGCCTCTGCCCCGAATGCGGCGGCAGGTTCACCACCTTCGAGCGCGTGCAGCTGCGCGAGCTGACCATCCTCAAGCGGTCGGGACGGCGCACGCCCTTCGACCGCGAGAAGCTGGCCCGCTCCGTGGCCCTGCCGCTGCGCAAGCGCAACATCGAGCCCGAGCGCGTCGACCGGCTGATCAACGGCATCGTCCGCCAGCTGGAAAGCATGGGCGAGACGGAGCTGGCCTCGACCGTTGTCGGCGAGATGGTCATGAAGGCGCTCAAGTCTCTCGATGACGTCGCCTACGTCCGCTACGCCTCGGTCTACCGCGACTTCAAGCACACCGACGACTTCGCCCAGTTCCTGAGCGCCGAGGGCCTGTCCGACGACGTGGAGGACTGAGTTTGGGCGTCACGCTCAAGCTTGCGACTTCACTCGATGGACGGATCGCCACGGCCTCGGGGGAGAGCCGCTGGATCACCGGTCCCGCCGCGCGGGAGCAGGTCCATCGGCTGCGCGCCCTGCACCAGGCGGTGCTGATCGGGGTCGAGACGGCGATTGCCGATGATCCGGAGCTCACGGTCCGGTTGCCGGGCTTTGTCGGCTTCCAGCCGGTGCGCGTGGTGCTCGACAGCCGCCAGCGCCTGCCGCTGACCTCGAAGCTGGTCCGCGACGCGGGCCGACTGCCGACGGTGGTCATCACCGGGCAGAATCCAAACAACCGTTTGACTGACGCTGGGGTCACAGTGCTTCAAGTGGCTGAAGTCGAGGGTCGACCCGAGCCGAAGGCGGCGCTGGCGGCGCTGCGGGCGCATCTGCCGCTCGGCGCGGCGGCGGGCGTCTTCATCGAGGGCGGCGGCCAGGTTGCGGCCAGCTTCCTGGCGGCGGACCTGGTGGATGCGCTGGAGTGGTTCAGGGCGCCCATCGTGCTCGGAGACGAGGGCCGGCCCGCCGTGGGCGCCTTCGTCTTGAAGGATCTGGCCGCCGCCCCACGTTTCCGCAGGGGTGCGGTCGAGGCGGTCGGCGACGATCTGTGGGAACGCTACGAGAAGGCCTGATGTTCACCGGAATAGTCACAGACGTCGGCCGCGTGCGCTCCGTGCGCGAGACCAACCGCGACCGCCGCTACGAGATCGAGACGGCCTACGACGTCGCCACGATCGACATGGGCGCATCCATCGCCCACGCCGGCTGCTGCCTGACGGTGGTCGAGAAGGGGGAGGGCTGGTTCGCCGTCGAGGTCAGCCACGAGACCCTGTCGAAGACCACGCTGGACCGCTGGACCGAGGGCCATCGCGTCAACCTCGAGCGCGCCGCGCGGCTGGGCGACGAGATGGGCGGCCACATCGTGTCGGGCCACGTCGACGGCGTCGGCGAGGTGCTGTCGGTCGAGCCCGACGGCGGCTCCCACCGCATCCGCATCCGCGCCCCGCGCCCGCTGCACCGGCTGATCGCGGCCAAGGGCTCGATCACCGTCGAGGGCGTCAGCCTGACCGTCAATACGGTCGAGGACGACGTCTTCGGCATCAACCTGATCCCACACACCTGGGAGGTGACCACCCTGGGCGAAATGAAACCCGGGTACCTGGTCAACCTCGAGATCGACATGCTGGCGCGCTATCTCGCGCGCTGGCAGGAAACCGCGTGACATGTCCCAAGACACCCCCATCTCCCCGATCGAAGACATCATCGAGGACGCCCGCAACGGGCGGCCCTACATCCTGGTCGACGCCGAGGACCGCGAGAACGAAGGGGATGTCATCATCCCGGCCCAGTTCGCGACGCCCGAGCAGATCAACTTCATGGCCCGGCACGCCCGCGGCCTGATCTGCCTGTCGATCACCAGCGACCGCGCCCGGCAGCTGCGCCTGCCGCCGATGACGGCCGACAACCGCGAGAGCATGACGACCGCCTTCACCGTCTCCATCGAGGCGAAGGAGGGGGTCACCACCGGCATCTCGGCCCATGACCGCTCGCACACCGTGGCGGTGGCCATCGACCCGACCAAGGACTGCGACGATATCGTCTCGCCCGGCCACATCTTCCCGCTGGTCGCCCGCGACGGCGGCGTGCTGGTCCGCGCCGGCCACACCGAGGCCGCGGTGGACATCTCGCGGCTGGCCGGCCTCAACCCGGCCGGCGTGATCTGCGAGATCATGAAGGACGACGGCACCATGGCCCGGCTGCCGGACCTGGTCGCCTTCGCCCAGCTGCACGGCCTGAAGATCGGCACCATCGCCGACCTGATCGCCTATCGCCGCCGCACCGAGCGCCAGGTCGACCGCGTGCTGGAGACGCCGTTCCACAGCGTCCACGGCGGCGACTTCCGGATGATGATCTACCGCAACCTGATCGACCGCTCCGAGCATGTGGCGATGGTCAAGGGCCGGATCGAGGGCGACAAGCCGACCCTGGTCCGCATGCACCAGGTCGACTTCGCCGTCGACATGCTGGGCTTCAGCGGCGGCCGCCGCGACTACGTCGCCTCGGCGATGCGCGCCATCGGCGAGAACGACGGTCCGGGCGTGGCGGTGTTCATCCGCGACCCCAGCCCGACCTGGCTGTCGGACCGCTACGGCGGCGACGCCGGGGCGCAGTACCGCAACAACGCCATCCGCGACTATGGCGTCGGCGCGCAAATCCTGCTGGACCTCGGGGTGCGGGAAATGGTCTTGCTGACCTCCAGCACGTTCAAGCCGGCGGCGCTGGAAGGCTACGGCCTCAAGATCGTCGGCCGCCAGCCCATCCAGACCCCCGGAGAGGGGCAGGAGTAACCGACCATGTCCGATGACAAGATCCGCATCCTGATCGTGGAGGGGCGGTTCTATTCCGACCTGGCGGACGCCCTGCTGGCCGGCGCGACCGACGCCATCACCGCCTTCGGCGCCGAGTACGACGTCATCACCGTGCCGGGCGCGCTGGAGATCCCGGCCGTGATCGCCATCGCCGAGGACGCCGGCGGCAAGGGCGTGCGCTACGACGGCTACGTCGCCCTTGGCACGGTCATCCGCGGCGAGACCTATCACTTCGAGATCGTATCCAACGAGAGCTCGCGTGGTCTGATGGACCTGGCCGTCCGCCAGGGCCTGGCCATCGGCAACGGCATCCTGACCGTCGAGGACGAGGAGCAGGCCTGGGCCCGCGCCCGCATCTCCGAGGGCGACAAGGGCGGCGGCGCGGCCCGCGCCTGCCTCGAGGTCCTGAGCATCCGCCAGCGCCTGTCGGGACGGTCCTGATGAGCGGCGAGGGCAAGCCCGCCTCGCTCAAGGCGGCCTATGACAAGCTGGTCGCCGCGACCGAGGACAAGGTCAACCTGAGCACCCGCGAGCGCCGCGCCCGCACCGTCGCCCGGCTGGCCGCCATCCAGGCCCTCTACCAGATGGAAATGAGCGGCGCCGGGGCCGAGGACGTCATCGCCGAGTTCACCGAGCACCGCTTCGATCGCGACATGGAAGGCGAGACCCTGGCCGAGGCGGACGAGGTCTTCTTCGGCGCGCTGGTGAAGGGCGTCGTCGCCGAACAGGCCTCCATCGACGGCGCGGTCAAGGGCCGGCTGGCCACGGGCTGGCGGCTGGAACGCATCGACGCGACGCTGCGCGCCATCCTGCGCGCCGGCGCCTGGGAGTTGGTCCGCCGGCCGGACGTGCCGGTCGAGGTGGCCATCGACGAGTATGTCGAGATCGCCAAGTCCTTCTTCGAGGGTCCCGAGCCCGGCTTCGTCAACGCCGCCCTCGATGGCATCGCCCGCGATGCCCGGGGGTGAGTTCGACTGGATCGCGCAACTCCTGAGGCCCCTGACCCGGGGCGCGCCGGAAGCGCTCGATCTGCTCGACGACGCGGCGGTGATCCCGTCCCGGCCCGGCTTTGATCTCGTCATCACCAAGGACGCCATGGTCGCCGGCGTCCATTTCCTGCCCGATGATCCGCTGGACCTGGTGGCGCGCAAGCTACTGCGGGTGAACCTGTCGGACCTCGCCGCCAAGGGCGCCCAGCCGTGGGGCTACTTCCTGTCGACCGCCTGGCCGACGGAAACGGCCTGGGCAGACAAGGCGCTGTTCGCGCAGGGGCTGGCGCAGGACGGCAAAGCTTTCGACATCAGTCTGCTCGGCGGCGACACCGTGACGACGCCTGGACCGCTGTCCCTGACCGCGACGATGCTCGGCTGGGTCCCGCACGGCCGGACAGTCCGTCGGACAGGCGCCCGCCCCGGCGACCTGCTGGCGGTCAGCGGCGACATCGGCGACGGCTGGCTGGGTCTGAGGGCGGCGAGGGGCGAGCTGGACAGCGCCGTCCTGGCCGCTCGCTACCGCCTGCCCACGCCCCGCGTCGATCTGATCGCGGTCCTGCGCGAGCACGCCCGCGCCGCCGCGGACGTGTCGGACGGGCTGCTGGCCGACGCCGGCCATATCGCCACGGCGAGCGGGTGCGGCGTGCGGATCGATCTCGACGCCATCCCGCTGTCTTCCGAGGCGCGCGCGTGGCTCGGCGGCGAACCAGCGCAAGCCGAAGCACTGGCCGCCCTGGCCTCGGGCGGTGACGACTACCAGGTCGTCTGCGCGCTGGCGCCCGGCTTCGAGCCTCCCGAAGGCCTCACCATCATCGGACGCTTCGTCGAAGGGCAGGGCGCCATCGCCCGCTTCGAAGGGCGCGAGATCGAAGTCGCCCGCAAAGGCTGGACTCACGGCTGATCTAACCGGGCCTTAACCACGGCGTGCGATGAGAACGGCATGCTCCGTCGCCACCTCCTCGCCGCCGCCCCCTTCGCCTTCGCCGCCACCGCCGCCCAGGCTTCGGGCGGCGAGGAGAAGGCCAAGGAAGAGCCCTACGTCAACATCTCGCCGATCGCCCTGCCGATCGCGGTGGACGGCAGGCTCATCAACTACGTGTTCGTCCAGCTGCGGCTGACCCTGTCGCCGTCGGCCGACGGCGCGGCCATGCGCACCCGCGAGCCGTGGTTCCGGGACGCTGTCGTGCGCGCCGGCCATCGGACGCCGTTCACCGTGGCGACGGACTACACGAAGGTCGATGAAAAGCGCCTCGTCGCGACCCTGTTGCGGGAAGCCAGGGCCATCGCCGGGCCGAAGAACTTCACCTCCGCCCAGCTGATGAGCCAGACCCCGAAGCAGCGCAGCCGCCTGCCCACGCCGCCCGGGCGCTGAGCCCGGTCGCACGCGCCGCGCCCCAACCGGTTGCGCCCTCGCGGGGCAACTGGCAAACACGGCTGTATTAACAACAAGGGGCGCCGGGAGAGGGCGTCCCATAACCGGGTGTCACGGGGTTCCGCCGGGCTCAGGTCGCAAGACCGGCCAGGGCTCCCTGGGCTCCCGAATAAAACAGGGGCGCTTGGAAACTATGGACATCGACTTTCTCTGGCTGGCGATCCTCGCCGGTCTGCTCGCCGTCGCATACGGCGTTGTGCAGACCATGGGGCTGCTCAAGAATTCGCCGGGCAACGCGCGCATGCAGGAGATCGCTGCGGCGATCCAGGAAGGCGCTCAGGCCTATCTGAACCGGCAATACACCACCATCGCCATCGTCGGCGTTCTGGTGATCATCGTGCTGGCCCTGTTCTTCCGCAGCTGGGAGCAACCGGTCGGCTTCGCGGTCGGCGCCATCCTGTCGGGCGCCGCCGGCTTCGTCGGCATGCTGATCTCGGTCCGCGCCAACGTCCGCACCGCTCAGGCCTCCTCCGAGAGCCTGGCCAAGGGCCTGAAGATCGCCTTCACCTCCGGCGCCATTACCGGCATGCTGGTGGCTGGCCTCGCCCTGATCGGCGTCGCCGGCTACTACTGGGTGCTCACCGGCCCGATGGGCAATGAGCTGACCAGCCGCACCGTGATCGACTCGCTGGTCTCCCTGGGCTTCGGCGCCTCGCTGATCTCCATCTTCGCCCGCCTCGGCGGCGGCATCTTCACCAAGGGCGCCGACGTCGGCGGCGACATGGTGGGCAAGGTCGAGGCCGGCATCCCGGAAGACGACCCCCGCAACGCCGCCACGATCGCCGACAACGTCGGCGACAACGTCGGCGACTGCGCCGGCATGGCGGCCGACCTGTTCGA
>JAUSPV010000093.1 GCA_030652755.1 Caulobacter sp.
GGCCTTGCGGCTCATCAGGCGGCTGCACATCTTTTCCAGCGCCATCTCGGCGGAGCCGATGGTGCGCATGCAGTGGTGGATGCGGCCCGGGCCAAGCCGCCCCTGGGCGATCTCGAAGCCGCGGCCCTCGCCGAGCAGCAGCGCGTCCTCGACCTTGACCCGCACGTTCTTGAGCAGGACCTCGGCGTGGCCGTGCGGCGCGTCGTCATAGCCGAACACCGGCAGCATACGGACGATCTCGATGCCCGGCGCGTCCAGCGGCACCAGAACCTGGGACTGCTGCTGGTGACGGCTGGCGTTGTCGGGGTCGGTCTTGCCCATGACGATGGCGACCTTGCAGCGCGGATCGCCCACGCCGGAGGACCACCACTTGCGGCCGTTGATGACGTACTCGTCGCCCTCGCGGCGGATCTCGGTCTCGATGTTGGTGGCGTCGGAGGAGGCGACGTCCGGCTCGGTCATCAGGAAGGCCGAACGGATCTCGCCGTTCATCAGCGGGCGCAGCCAGCGCTCCTTCTGTTCCAGCGTGCCGTAACGCATCAGCACTTCCATGTTGCCGGTGTCGGGCGCGGAGCAGTTGAACACCTCGGACGCGAAGCCGATCTTGCCCATCTGCTCGGCGATCATGCTGTATTCGAGGTTGGTCAGCTGGATGCCTTCGAACTGGAAGGTGTCATCCACATGCGACTGGCCGCTGTGCGGCGGCATGAAGAAGTTCCACAGGCCGGCGGCCTTGGCCTTTTCCTTCAGCTCCTCGACGACCTGGACGACCTTCCAGCGGGCGTCGCCGAGGACGTTCATCTCCTCGTTGTAGCGCGGCACCGCCGGGGCGATGTGCTCGTCCATGAAGGCCACGACGCGGTCGAGAAACTGACGCTGCTTGGGGGAAATATCGAAGTCCATGGCGGCCCTGCCCTTGTTTCAAACGATTGTTTGAAGACCGTACCACCCGGGTTACGCAGGGGGCAAGTGCGAAGGGGCCTTCGCACCTGCACAGCAAATCCACTCGACACGGCCGCGCCATCGGCCAAAGTCTCGGGCATGACACGATGGATCATAGGACTCGCGCTGGCGGGCACGGCGCTGGTTGTGGCTAGCTCCCTTGCTTTTGTCCTTGGCTGGGGAGGCGGCCTTGCTGGCGGCTGTCGTAACACCGTAGTCAGCACTGCCCGGTCACCGGACGGCCGGCTCGACGCCGTGCTGTTCGAGCGGAACTGCGGCGCGACGACCGGCTTCTCGACCCAGGTATCGATCATGTCCGTTGGCGAACTGCCGGAGGTGAGCGGCAACATCTTCGTCACGGATGACGACGTCCCCCAAGGCGAACGAGGCAAGTGGGGCGGAGCCTGGGCCGATGTTCAGTGGTTCTCTGAGAGACGACTGCACGTCGTCCACGCCCCCGCCGCGAGGCTGCTCAAGTCGTTGGACAGATTTGGAGAAGTCGACATCACCTATGGGACGGCGCACGCGCCACGTCGGTCCGGCTCCCCCCACTGACAGGTTTCCGCCTCGCGGCGGCAATAGGCGCAGGCCGCGCCCCTCTTGCGCCTGCCGGACGGGCTGGCCATCCTCGCCGCCATGAACCTCAAGCCCAAGCTCCTCAAGGGCCGCTATGTGCGGCTGGAACCGATCACCGCCGACCACAGGGAGGAGCTGCGGGCCGCCGTCGACTGCGATCCCGAGTCCTGGGAGATCATGTCGGTCAACGGCTGCGGCGAGGGCTTTTCCGACTGGTGGGGCGCGCTGCGGGGCGAGACCGAGCGCGGTGAGCGGATCGGCTACGCCATCCGCCGGCTCAGCGACAAGCGGGTGGTCGGCACGTCCAGCTTCCTGAACATCCGCAGGATCCACAAAGGGGTCGAGGTCGGCGCGACCTTCCTGCATCCGGACGCGCGGTCGGGCCCGGTCAACCCGGAGTCCAAGCGGCTGATGCTGACCCAGGCCTTCGACGCCGGGGCCATCCGGGTGGAGTTCATGATCGACGAGCGCAACGCCCGCAGCCAGGCGGCGGTGACCAAGCTGGGCGCCCACCGCGAGGGCTCGCTGCGCAACCACAAGATCACCTGGACCGGCCACGTCCGCGACACCGTGGTGCTGTCGATCTGCGACTTCGACTGGCCGACCGTGCGCGACAAGCTGGACTTCCGGCTGCGCGAGACGTTCGCGTAGCGGCTGACTACCTCACCCGCGCGTACCGCCAGTCGATCGCCCGGGCCTGGCCGTCCACCACGCCCTCGATGCGGCCGCAGAGGTCCTCCCCGCATGGGCGGTAGATGACGCGCTGGGGGAAGTCGTGGTCGAGGTTCTCGAACACCGCCTCGCCGGCCGGGGCGGGCCTCCGCACGAACGGCGTCGGGGTCTGGCCCTCGAGGCGGGCGGTGAAGGTCGGGCCGGCCGGCGAGGGGGTGATGCTCATGAACTCGAAGCTGGTCCTGCCGCCCGGCCGGGTGGTCTGGCCGACCCCGGCCATGGCGCCGCCGAGCGGGGCCAGCCAGGTCTCGCGCGTGGTGACGCCCCGGTCGTCGGTCTGGGTCCAGGCGCCGGCCATCCAGGCCAGGTCATCGATAGTGGTCGGGGCGGCTGGTTCCTGTCCGCCGGCGGTGGTCGCCAGACCCAGGGCCAGCGCCGCGATAATGATCCTCATGCTCTCTCCCCCTTGGTCCGTCGCGCCCTGAAGAACCCGCGCAGCAGGTCGGCGCTCTCGTCGGCCAGCACGCCGCCGGTCACCAGCGGCCGCCAGTGGCAGGTGGGCTGTTCGAAGAAGCGCGGGCCGTGGACCACCGCCCCGCCCTTCGCGTCATCCGCGCCGAACACCACCCGGCCGATGCGGGCGTGGCTGATGGCGCCGGCGCACATGGCGCAGGGCTCCAGCGTGACGTAAAGCTCGCAGTCGTCAAGCCTGTAGTTGCCCAGTTTTTGTGCCGCAGCGCGCAAGGCGACGATCTCTGCGTGGGCCGTGGGGTCGTGCCGGTCAATCGGGGCGTTCCGGCCTGTGGCGATGACTTCGCCATGGCGCACCAGCACCGCGCCCACCGGCACTTCGCCTGCGGCGGCGGCTTCGCGCGCCTGGGCCAAGGCGAGTTGCATAAAGTTTGAAGGGCTCATGAGTCGTTTATTTTCTCAGGGTTGCGTCAGGCGCCTGGCTCCCGGCCAAGGAGTAAATTTGCTGTGTACGTTAATTTTTTAATGTATACATTAAAAAAATATCCGAAAGTTAACTTCCATATTAACTTTTTTGTTTTCAGCAGTGCTGCGGACACAAAAAACGGTCAAAAAAGCCCGAAAAATGCCAATTACAGGTGCAAAATATGGCTGCGAGCCAATAAATACGCACGTGAGCAGCTACTGAAACGATAGCAATCACACATCCGTCAGGTCGTGCCAGACGCTCCCAGACCCAGTTTCTCCATCCACCGCGCCAGCGCCTGCTCGTCCTCGCTGCCTTCCGCATAGGCCGACCGCATGGCCGCATGTGCCTCGGGCCGGTGCTGGTTGAGCTTGA